>JASFER010000036.1:0-32358 GCA_050124755.1 Desulfobacteraceae bacterium | reverse complement strand
GGCTGTCGGTATGCATCTGTTCGCCGTGTGGGGCATTCCCGTATCTTCCTCTTCGGCCATCGTGGGCGCCGTGGTGGGCGTCGGACTTGTCAAAGGGGCCCGCACCATCAGTAAAAAAACGCTGATAACCATACTGGTGGGATGGGTGCTGACCCCCTGTCTGGCGGCTTTTACCTCATTCATGGTATACAGACTGCTGAGCCCGGTTTTCACCTATAGGCTTTAAGATAATTAATTTGGACTGCGTTATCGGTCGTCGCGGTATGACAATACAGCTTCCTCCCTCTAGCCTTGCCAAATTAATTATCTTAAAGCCTATATTAAAAGATAATTAATTTGGACTGCGTTATCGGTCGTCGCGGTATGACAATACAGCTTCCTCCCTCTAGCCTTGCCAAATTAATTATCTTAAAGCCTATATTAAAGGATAATTAATTTGGACTGCGTTATCGGTCGTCGCGGTATGACAATACAGCTTCCTCCCTCTAGCCTTGCCAAATTAATTATCTTAAAGCCTATAGTGTGCAACCTTGGGGTGTACTTGCAATGAACCAATCCGATAACGGATCTTGATGGTGGAATCCCATGACACTTGTTTGCCTTCTGCTTGTTTTGCTCTCGGCAGCCATCCATGTGGGTTGGAATTACCTGACCAAAACCAGTCAGGACCCATCGGTATTCTCCCTGCTGAAGGGGATGACCATGGCGGCGATATCGCTTATCGTCCTGGCCGCCCTGCCCCTGTCTTTAATACCGTCCGAAATCTGGGTCTACGTGCTTATTTCGGGCGCCATTCACGGTCTATATATCCTGGCCCTGAGCAAGGCATATGAAACTGGCGATATTTCCTACGTCTACCCCATTGCCCGCAGCGCTCCCGCATTGGTGCCGGTGGCGGCGTTTCTGACCATCGGAGAGGTCATCCCGCTACAGGGCTGGGCAGGCATCATGATGGTGGTCGTCTGCGTTCTGGCGCTGCAGTTCAGGGGCCGGGCGCGGGTGGATTTTCGTCGGATCAAGCAGAATTTAATGAAGAAAGATTCCCTGTGGGCGTTCGCCACCCTCATGGCAGTGGTCTCTTATTCCCTTGTGGACAAGGCCGCCATGGTTACACTGTCCAATGTCCCCGCCATTGCCCCGGCCATGCGCGGCCCCAGTTTTTTTATGCTGCAGGTCGTGTTTTGCTATCTGCTTTTCGGTATCTACCTGGCGGCGAGGGGAAACCTTCGCCTGAAAGCTGCATGGAGCCGGCAATGGCCGTACATCATCGCCGCGGCGGTGGGGACCATGGCCTCTTACAGCCTGATTCTTCACGTGCTGCAAACCACTCCCGTCAGTTATGTCGTCAGTGTCCGCCAGTCCAGTGTCCTGCTGGCCGTTTTCGTCGGCTGGATACAACTGAAAGAGCCCTATGGAAAATTTCGTTTGGCTACGTCTATCCTCATGGTCATCGGACTGTACTTAGTTGTTACAGCAACTGTTTGATATCATATCCCGGACGTCAGCACTGCAAGGGCTTGTTAAATGACGGTCAAGGTATTTTTTATTTGCAACCATCACCCAGTTGGATCATTTTTAGGCTAAATGCCATTCCGACAGAAAGGAGCTGTGACATGAGCGCAAAGGTGGTTATTTACGGAAAAGCGGGCTGACCTTTCACCAATCGGGCCAGGACGGCCTATCAGGAACACACATACGTGGATGTCAAGCAAAGCTCGCAGAACATGGATGAGATGCTCAAAGTTGCTGCGGGAAAACGCAAAGTCCCGGTCATCGTTGAAGGAGAGAAGGTGACCATCGGCTTTGGCGGCAGCTGAGGCGTTTAAAGCCATCGGACCGGTTCGGTCCGATTCACCAGATGTCGATCCAGACAAAAAGGCCGGCAGGGGTCACCTCCGGTAATCCCCAACGGCATACTCTTTTGGTTTAAGAAACCAATGGTTTTTCCCGGTAATTGAACCCGAAGGGTCTTGACAATCATATTGTACCTATTAGTTGGCAAAAGCACGCCGCCTGCATTCCGCGTATGTGTGCGATTTTTTCATCCGGCTGCGGCGGTTGCTTCAAGCGGTCCTGATTCAGACCGCCAAATGGATCCGCTCGGCCACAAACACGCCACGGGCGGAGATAGAAAAAACTGTGAACGGCTAGCTTTCAATATGCGCCAACGCTTTGATTTGCCGTTGGAACGCCAGGCTCTTCTCTGCATCGCCCAGGTAAGCGAACGCAACCGCCAGATTGTTTTTGATCTCATAAAAGTCGGGGAACTGCTTTTCCAGGTTTAAAAAGATCTCAACGCTCCTTTCTATATTATTGTTAAAAAGGGCTGAAACCCCTTCATGAAAGTCTCGGTCCAGGCCGTGGAGGGAGGGGAGTTTCTTCATTTGCCTGGTTTTTTCATGCAAAAAGATCTCATGGGTTTCTTCGTGCCTGAAAAAATTATCTTCATCCGTCCGGTAGTTGATGGGACGGATCAGGCGGCAGTTTTTGCAGGAGGGTTCCGGTTTGCCGTTGACCACACCGAAACCGATCTTGCGATGGGGCATGCCGTTCCAAATATCTTCGAATGAATTTTGCAGCAGGCTGCCGATGCTTGCCCATCGATGGCAGCAGGCGGCAACCACACCATCGGCGCCAACAAACGTAAAACCGGTCAGATCCCAGCAGGTGTGGTCATGCACATCAAACACCGCGCTGTTTTTCACATGCACCCCGATTTCGTTAAGCTCCTTGACAACGGACTGGATGATCCCCTCGGTTTCCGCCTGGTGGTGAAAAACACAATATTGGGCATGGGTTCGGGGTAGTATGGTCCATGAAAGCCGAACCGCTTCAATGCCCTTTTCCCGGCACAATGCCGGCAGTTTCACAAGGGATTTTAAATTGAGCCGGTTGATATTCAGCTGTGCATTCACGCGGGGATTGGGACTGCCCAGATCCTTTTTAACGGCCTGGATCTTGGCCAGGGTTGTCATTATCTTTTCCCAGTTTTTGGGATGGCGGACCTTTTGATAGGTCTCTTTGTCGCCGGCATCCAGGCTGAAGGAGAGCTGGCACCGGGAGGTGGCCATGACCCGCATGTGCGCATCCTGAATAAGGGACCCGTTGGTATTGATGTAGTAGGATTTATTTTTTTCCCTCAAAAACTGTAGATAGACCGCTAAATGGGGATTTAAAAACGGCTCCCCCAGGCCGGTGATATGGACATGGCTAACCTTCTCGACGATAGGTTTCAGTTTTTCAAAAACGTTCGGCTCCAGTAACCTATTTTCAAGGCGCTGATCCGGCTTGTAAAAACAGAAAAAACAGCGAAAATTACAGCCGAAAAAGGGTTCAATATACAGGTAGGCCGGATGGGGCCGGAAAATATTTCGGATGACTCTGAGCATCTAATTCGGAAAAGGGTTTAAGGGTTGTTCGCCAATGGTACCTGAACTCAAGCTATACTTGTTTTTCAAATATCGCTTGTCTTATATGCCACCAATTTTGTCTGAAATTAAACAACCACCTTAATCGTGTTATGACCATGTTACTCGTCTTCTACAATGTACCGGTCTACATCCGAAATGGGCTGAAAAAGCCCTGGAGAAGGATGAAAGGCTGTTATAACCCACGGCGAAAGCCGCTTCGGTAACGTTCATCCCCTCTTTTTCCAGAAGATCCCTGGCTTTTTCAAGACGCATCTTCCGGAGATAGCCAAATACGCTGGTGCCGTATATCCTTCTGAATCCCCGGTTTAACTGGGTATGAGTGGTTCCTGCGGCACGCGCCAAATCAAACAGCCTGGGTGGATTTTCCAGGTCATGGATCAGGATCTTCCTTGCGAGATATATTCGCTCAATATCATCCAAGCGCAATTGGTTTGATCCGGGTAAGGTTGAGGTGGAGGCCTGGATTTGCGCCAGTTTATGGGCAATGAGTTCGACGGCCTTGCTTTCCTGATAAATTTGCCCTAACGGACCGGCATAGGGACAGTTTAATAACCGGTGGACCGTGGTCGTCATAACCGGTGAAAGGGGGCCGCTGTGATAAAAATCGATGGAGCGGCACCCTTGGGAAATGGCCTCAAGATCGTAAGGTATTCTCCGAAAGCGACCCCCCGTGAAGGTATTGAGTAAGGATGGGGTAATTAAAACGGCCAGATGGCTCTGGCGATGTCCGGCGGGAAAACAGATCCGACCCTCCCGTTCAGGGAAATAGGAAATCGAGCTGGACCGTTCGATGGGAATCACCTTTTTTGTAATGGCTGTCCCCGTTGAAAGAGACCGCTCCATGCGGCCGCTTCCCTCGAGATAAAAAGTGAATCGGAGGCAGGCGTCGTGAATCTCAAAGTCCCTTTTTAGAGTGGCACGCGGTTTGAAATCGGCAATGTGAAAGCTCAAACCCGGCCGTAGCTGAATCTTTTGCATTGAATCCACTTATTGACCTTTTCCTTTGGGAAATTTGATGCGATATAAAATACGAACCTGCAAATTAAGGATTTGCATAAGCCGGTTCAACCTACGATTTTGCTTTCATACAGGGGTTTCCCGTCTTTTGCTGTGCCTTGCGGTTTGCCCTAACCGCAAGGCACGGGTTTCTCCCTCTTAGAAGCCGTTCACAGGCAGCGCCATTAATGAGAGATCTTCACTTTTAATCCACTTGGCCAACGCTTCGGCCCGGGGCAGGATATTTTTTATATAATAGCGGGCTCCCAGGACTTTTCCTTCATAAAAAGCAGCTTCCCTGTGATTACTCGGAGGCGGCTGAAATGACTTCGCCCTTTGTGCTTTCAAGTAGCTCAATCACCTCGTCCTGCTCTCTCTGCGGGACCTTGAAACTGTTCATGCTGTCCCGAAAAATGGCGATCAATGCATCCCATTCTTTTTCGGTGATATGAAGATGCTGGTGGGCTTCCTTCAATGTCCGTCCCGTATATTTCTGCGGGCCGCCCATCGCCTGGCATGCAAGGGCCGTGGCATTAAATTTGTACACCGCCTTTGGAAATCTCTTATGGGCATCATGAATATACGGGTTAGCGCTGAAAACCGGGTCTACATAGCTGCGTTCAATCACATCATCCAACAACACCGCGATATTGTCGATCCCTCCGACGCGCTCGTAAAGAGTTGGCGTTGATTGTACGGGCGGTGCTGCTGCAGGCTTTTGATGGGAACATCCGGATAATCCAAAACTCAGGAGAATGATAAAAACACCAGTCAAAGCAAGATTCACTATTTTGTCCATGTTTTCCTTTTTCATACTTCCCTCCTTTTTCTGTTCAATCAGTGCGCGTTATGAACTGGTAGCCTTGAAACAGTCTATTATAGATGGCCAAATCTTATCCCACACCTCCTTTCCATGTATGTGCTTTAGGCACTATTGCCAAATTGCCATGTACTTACATAAAAAATTTTTCATTTATTCTTTGAATATTTTTACTATGTTGTAAAAGAAACACATCGCCTGCCAAAAAATTTCTCTCACTCTTTCATGTTTTCCCGTTCAGCCAACGCCTGCCTGGCCGCATGGAAACTCGGTGCGGGAATATTCTCCCGGATAATACGCATGGCCCATAATGAAAAATTCTGGATGGAGGGCACTTTGAGCCGATAATAGACTTTGTTGGATCGCTCCTTATGATCAATGACGATCCCAGCATTTTTAAGGACCGATAGATGTTTGGAAACCGTGGACTGGTCAGCCCCCACCAACTCGGTCAACTCACTCACGCACATGTCCCTTTCATAAAGGGCGTCAACGATCATCAACCGGCTCTCATGGGCCAATGCCTTGGCCACCTGGGCCTTCATTTTGTAGAGTTCCTTTTCCTGTTTAATTCTTTGAAGATACTCAATATATTTTTTCCCAGTATGTTGGAGATCTTCATGATTTTGAACTCTATGCGCCATGAACAGGGTCGCCCTTCAGCATAATTTAATATGGCAATATTGCCATAAAACATTTGTTTGTCAAGCACTATTATGGATGGGCACTAGAAGTGGTTTCAAAACCTTCCCTCGAACCCAAACTCGGTGTTGGGCGGCAGATTTAAATCCTCGAAATAGTCCACTATTCCTCCGGTTTAAATCTGCCGCCCGCCTTGATTTTGGGCCCGATTGAAGGCTTTGAAACCACTTTTAGTTGGGCAAGTCGCGGTAATGGGAGGCAATCATGGATTTGAGCCCACCCCATTTCTTGTGAAAGATCCCTTCCGGCATGGATTTCAGATCCGATGAAATCAGAGGTTGAAATCCCATCCGGTCAAGAATGTCCCGTTGCAGATCCATCCCCGGAGCGACTTCAATCAACAGCAGACCTTCCGGGACCAGTTTGAATACGGCCCGTTCAGTGACATAGAGCACCGGCTGGCCGATAGAGCGGGCATACTTGCCGCTGAAAGTAATTTGATCCACGGCCTCGATGAACTTCTTGCGCTTGCCTTCTTCGATGATGGTAAGTCTGCCGTTGTCGATGCCGTAGCGGGCCCCGTTGGTAAAGGTGCCGCAGAAGACCACCCGCTTGGCGTTCTGGGAGATATTGATAAACCCGCCGCATCCCATGATACGTGATCCGAATTTGCTCACATTGGTATTGCCCTCCCTGTCGGCCTGAGCCATTCCCAGGAAAGTAATATCCAGGCCGCCGCCGTCATAGAAATCGAACATGGAGGGGTGATCGATGACCGCTTCGTGGTTGACCGCGGCAATGAAATCGAGCCCGGCCTGGGGAATGCCGCCGAAGATGCCGGCCTCTACGGTAAGGGTCATGGTATCGGCAACCCCCTCTTCCGCTGCCACCAGTGAAACCCCTTCGGGCATGCCGATGCCCAGGTTGGTGATCACTTCGGGACTCAATTCCATGGCGGCGCGGCGGGCGATGATTTTGCGCTGGTTCAGGGGCATCACCGGTATGGCTTCCGCAGGAACTCGGATGTCACCCGAAAAAGCTGGATTGAAATAGGTTTTCTGGGTCATCTGGTGGTTCTCCGGTTTGGCCAGAACGATATAGTCCACCAAGGCCCCCGGAATTTTCACTTTCTGGGGATGCAGGCTGCCGGCGCGGGCCAGGAATTCGGCCTGCACGATGACGATGCCGCCGTTGTTTTTCACCGCCTGAGCCAGCGGCAGCCCCTCCATGAAGACCACTTCGCGTTCCATGGTGAGGTTGCCGTTTTCATCGGCCACCGAGCCTTTCAAGACGGCGACATCGATGGGAATGTGCTTGTACTGCAAATACTCTTCGCCACCCAGTTCCACCACATCGACAAGTTCATCTTTAGCTGACGGGTTGGCCTTGCCGCCTTCGATCCTGGGATCCACAAAGGTGCCCAGGCCCACCTTGGTCAGGTAGGGTTTCTTTCCGGCCATGGCCCGATAGAGGTGGATGATGGCCCCCTGGGGCAGGATGTAGCACTCGGCCTTGTCCGCTTCCACGAGCCTGGCCATGCGCGGGGCCGATCCGGTGTGGGCGCAGATCAAGCGCTTGGTGAGCCCCTCGTAACCCAGGTGGTGCGTTCCACGGCCGGTCCAGTCCCCTGCTCCTGAGCCATGGACCACGGTGATGTTTCTGGGATGGCCGGTTTCCAGAAAACGTTCCTTGATGGCGATGACGATCTCTTCCGGCCAGGTGGAAATGCCTATGGTGGTACCGGCGATGGTTTGTCCGTCTCTGATAAGTTCGGCTGCCTGAGCAGCGGATATGACTTTTGACATTTTCGATTTCTCCGTTAATATTCTAAGTATAGTAAAACAAGCATTGGTCCTGGGCCGGAAAAGTCGGAGGGCTCCAGAGCCAAGGCGCCAAGGGTGAAGCTGTCGTTGGCTACTGCGAACCCTTGGCAATCCCGCCTTTGGCGGGACAGGCGCAGGAGCAGGATGTGGAGCCCTCCGGCTTTTCCGAGGCCGGCTTGCGCATCAACAAGAGCAATACGACGCCGCCCAGCGGTGCAACGGCCAGGAGCCACCAGACGGTGGTGAAGCTGCCGGTGACATCGATGGAAAGCCCCAGCACAAAGGGCCCCAGGATAGAGGCAATTTGAAAAATACTGCCGGTAACGCCGCCCGCCGATGCCGCCCATTCCTCTCCGGAGTACTGAGAGACGATCAGGGGCACGAAGGTGTTGGCGTAGCCGTTTAAAAACCCCAGCGCGCAGGCGATGGCCGCCAGGATGCCGAAGCCTTTCAGATAGCCGAAGGCCAGTACCAGGGGAATCATGGCCAGATAACCGATGATCACCAAAGCTTTTTTGTTGGCCGTGCGATCGGCCAGAAAACCGGAAACGATGGGCCCTAAAATGCCACCGACACCGAACAGCGTCATGGCCAGACCGGCCTGGGCCAGCGAATAGCCGAAATGTTTCAGCGCGGCATTGCCCCAGCTGATGAAACCGACCTGGATCCACAAGAGGGCGAAACCGGCAAAAGCCATCAACATCAGATCTCGATGACCGAAAACAAAGCGCAAACCCTCCAGGAAGCTTTTCCCTTCAGCGCGTGCGCCTGTCTCTTTCATGGTAAACAGAACCAACACCGCCAAACCGATGGCCAGCCATCCCACCAGGGAGAAGGCGGTTTGCCAGGCAAAGCGGCCCACCATATAGGGGACGATCTGGTTGGCCAGCAGGACACCGGCCGTGGGCGAGAGCATCATGATGCCAAAGGCCATGCCGCGCTCCCTGGCGCTGAACCAGGTGGTCACCGACCGGACACAAGCGGCGTAGACCGTGCCGGCCCCCAGTCCGCCGACGATGCGCAGCCAGAAGCCCAGGGAGAAGGAGCCGATATGGGCCATGGCCAACGAAGAGACGCCTTCCAGAAGCATGGCGGTGAACAACAGGTAGCGAACACCGAAACGATCGGCGAGCACACCTGCCGGAATGTGAGTGAGCACATATCCGATATAGAAGGCACTCATGTACATGCCTGCCCTGGCCATGTCGATTCCCAGATCCGGAGCGGCAACGACGATCATGGGAGGCCAGGCAAAGCGCACGATAAAGCCCATCAGATAGCAGCCTACCGATAAGGCCAGCACCATCCATTTGATCAGATTACCGATGTGAAGTTTCGCGTTTACATTGATGCTGTTTACGGACATCTCGATCTATTCAACTCCTTTGTGTCATGTTTTGCACCCGACAAGCGTGGCATTTGTTCCTTCCTCCGCCCTTGTCGGATGCCTGGCTGCGGCCGTATTGCCAGGGCCGATATTTTCATTGACAGAACGCATTCACCGAATGTAATTCGGTTTAAAATATTTATAAATGCATGTACTCACCCTTGTCAAGGAAAATTAGAATTGCCCAAAAGAATTGAAGCAGGTATTTCTAGAACGCTGCAAGGCAGAGAGAGAGGAGATTGAGATATGCCGAAACGAACACAGCCCAATGCAAAAGCAAAGGGCGGCAAGCCCACCAAACGCAAGCTTCAGGCCATTGAGACGCGCAATCGGATCTATGCGGCCGCGGTCAAAATGATGGAGCGCAATGGATTCGAAAACATCACCATCGAGCAGATCAGCAAGGCGGCCAATGTTTCCGTGGGGGCTTTCTACCACCACTTCGGTTCAAAAAACGATATATTGGACGAAATCTTCAGACGCGCCGATGACTATTTCCGGGAACAGGTGCTGGACAAGCTGTCGGGATCCACGGCCGCTGAAAAAATCCTCAGCTATTTTGACCACTATGCCCGTTTCAATGCTCAAATGGGGGTGGATCACCTCAGCGCGCTCTATAAAACCCAAAGCCGCTTTTTCATCAACAGCGAACGCCTCATGGTGACGGCGTTGCGGGATGTGGTCACCCAGGGGATTCGCAGCGGGGAACTCAATGCGGAGCTGAGTCCGGAAGAGATGACGGATTTCCTGTTTGCCACGGCCAGAGGGGTGGCTTACGCGTGGTGCCTGCACGACGGCCGGTTTTCGCTCCAGGAACGGATGGGACGTTATATTGGTTGTCAGGTTAAATCATTGGTCATTTGAAAATTAATTCTTCATCCTGAACAAAAAAAGTTTCAAATGGAACAAGCCCGGCCCCGGGAGATCGGATATGGTTGAGGCCGTCCAGCGGACGTCATGCATAATGAATGGAAATGAGTCCGCAAGGCAGGAAGTCTGCCGATTTCAGACGCCAAGCATATCAATATGAAAAAAGGAGGAAGTGGTGAGCACACAAGACACGTCATGTACGGTAACGGCTTTTTTCAGGGTGAAACCGGGTAAACTGGATGCATTTGAACAGCTGGCCGATCGGTTCGTCGAAGAAACCCGTAACGAAAACGGAATTCGTGCTTACGGATGGAGCTTCAACACAGACGAGGCGCATTGCAGGCAAACCTATCAAAATGCCGAGGGTTTTATGGAACATGTCGAAAACGTTTTCACCCTGTTCCAGGAGGCATTGACCATTTCGGACTGCACCAGGCTCGCAATCCATGGCCCCGAAGATGAACTGGAAAAGCTTCGACAGCCTTTGGCAGGCATTGATCTTCTACAATACTTTATTTTAAGAAAAAGCTTCAGACGGTAAATGGCCTTCTGCCGCAATTCCTTACTGAAGGCATCGAAACAAACCGGTACACCAGAGGCATGCGCCGCAGGGCACGGGGCTGATGTGGCAGTCTTGTTCGAAGTCCTCGAATTGGGTATAGTCGCACAGCGCAACGCTGCAATCGTAACAGAAGGGGAAGTCGTATTTCAGAACCCCTTGTCTGAAAGCCCGAAACGCCGGAGCGTTCCAGATGGAAAAGACAGACTGGTCCGCCAGGCAACCGAAGGATTCCGGCCGCACGTATTTTGCCAAGCCGCCGATATAGCATCGGTAACGGTGCCATAAAAAATAACAGGGATGCACATGGCCGTCCCAAGAGATAAAAGCGCCGCCCCCCTCGATGAATTCGCATCGCCGCGTTCGGGCGGGAACCAGGGCCGGCAGGGACAGTTCGATACCGAAGGTGCGGGCCAGCTCATCGGCCTTCGCAAAAACGTTCCTGACGCGCCGCAGCATCTCCTGGTCGCACTTGAGCAGCCGATCAACATGGAGATCGGCGCCCCTGCTTTGCGCCTCGGCCTTCATCTGATTGACCAAGTCCATAAGCCTTTGCTGTTCAGGGCT
Organism: Desulfobacteraceae bacterium; assembly: GCA_050124755.1. Classification (GTDB taxonomy): domain Bacteria; phylum Desulfobacterota; class Desulfobacteria; order Desulfobacterales; family Desulfosarcinaceae; genus JARRKU01. Next base: position 21,263 of record JASFER010000036.1, on the reverse strand, counting down.
TTTGCGAAACTTCATAAATACGTCGAAGTAATCGTCCAAATCGATGCCGTCACGTTCCGCTCCAGCCTTCCATTTTTTAAAGAGCTGCATTGCATGGTCTGTATTGGTGTCAAACGCCACAGCGTCGACCAGTTCTTCATGATATGGCAGCATGTGGGTCACGATCACGAAATCAATGGCGTGTTGGTCGGCCCAATGCAAAAGGCGGGGAAGCTCGTCAATGTTGTGGCGGGTGGCCACGAACTCAATACCCAGGGATACCCGGCGGCCGCAGCGGCGGGCCGCGACCTGCAGCGCCTCGACCGAGGTATCCACGGCCGCCCTCTGGCCGCCTGTGCGCATTGCCCGGAACATATCCGGGGTCACCGCATCCGATGAAATGCAAACCTTGTCGACACCGGCCTCCACCAGCGCGCCGGCCCGGAACCTGGTGAGCAGCTGGCCGTTGGTCTGGAAACCCACCCAGGCGCCTGCGGGCATCTGCTGCCTGGCAATTTGGATGAACCGCTCCAAAGAAGGATGCAACAAAGGCTCACCGATACCGTTGAGAATCAGGGCATCGAGCCTCGACAATGCGGGGACGATGCGATCGAAGGTCTCTTTGCTCATATCCCCTTCGATGATACTGCATCCTGGCGATTGCTTGATGCACATGGGACACCGGAGATTGCACCGGGTCGTCACTTCCACAAACAGTTTCGAAGGAAAGGGGTACTGTGCCGGGTTGACGGATAGAGCTCGTCCTTGATGGCAGGGGTCGGCTGGAGTTTTCATATATAGGGTAGTAATACGAAAGGCAGCAACGCACATTGACTTAAGTCAAAATGCCGGTGCTAAGATGCAATCCACCTGCACATCACCCGGTACAGGTCATGTTCATCCAGGGGCTTGGCGAGATAGTCGTCCATATCGGCGGCCAAACACTTTTCTTTCTCGCCTTTGAGGGCATGGGCCGTCAAGGCGATGATCGGTATTCGGTGACCAGCAATCGGTAATCGGTGATCGGTTGTCGGTTGTCGGTTGTCGGTGGATTCATCTTGAACCTTGGACTCCCAGGCGCGGATGCGCCGGGTGGCCTCGTAGCCGTCCATGATCGGCATCTGGATATCCATGAATACGGCGTTGTAGTAACCCTTTGGCGCGTCCGTCACCTTTTGCACGGCCACCCCGCCGTTCTCGGCGACCTCCACCGTCAGCCCCGTTTCCTCCAACAGGGCCACGGCCACATCCCGGTTCAATTCGTTGTCTTCTACGACCAGAACGCGCTGGCCGGCCAGTCGATGGACCTGCCACGCTGCCGGTGTCGGCTCCCGGCGCGGCACCATCGCCTCCGCCCGTCCGAAAAGTTCCATGATGGCGTTGAATAGCTGAGAGGGCTTGACCGGTTTCATCAGCAAAGCATCCACGGATGTGGTGTCTTTGCGCTTTAGCGCCAATTCACGTTCATGGGCGGTGATCATAATGATAGGCGGGTGGTGCAGTTCCGGATCCTTGCGAATCGCCGTGGCGGTCTCGATACCGTCCATGCCTGGCATCTTCCAGTCCATCAGCAGCAGTTGATAAGGCTCGCCGGTGGAGGCCCGGCGCAACGCCTCAATGGCTTTTTCTCCGCTGTCCACGGGCGAAACATTGAAACGAAAGGATTCAAGCAGATCGCCCAGCACCTGCCGGGCCGCGGTTCTGCCATCCACCACCAGGGCCTTTAACCCGTGCAGATCCGCGGGCAGGCTGAATCGGGGTTTTTCCTCCTTTTGGGTCTCGAATAAGACTGTGAAAAAAAAGGTGCTGCCCTGACCCGGCGTGCTTTCGGCCCAGATACGACCGCCCATCAGTTCCACCAGCCGCCGGCAGATGGCAAGGCCCAGGCCGGTGCCTTCATGCTTGCGTGTCAGGTAACCTTCGGCCTGGGTAAAAGGCTCGAACAGAGTGGGCAGCTCATCGGCGGCAATACCAGTGCCGGTGTCGCTGACCCAAAACTTGAACACCGCCTGCACTGGATCCTTCAAAGGCTGCGCCTCCTGTTCTACGCCGACCACAATCTCACCGCTCTCGGTATATTTGACGGCGTTTTGGATAAGGTTGATCAGCACCTGGGCAAGGCGGCCACCATCGCCCCTAAGCTGCCTGGGCACGTTGGGACTCACGGTAAAAATCAGTTCCAGATCCTTTTCGGCAATCTGTTCGCTAAAAAGATCGGCCAACTGCTCCATTACCGCATCCAGATCAAAGGGATGCTGTTCCAGTTCCAGCCGGCCGGCCTCAACCTTGGAAAAATCAAGAATATCGTTGACCACCACCAAAAGGTTGTTGGAGGCGATGAGCACCTTGTTCAGATAGTCGCGCTGCTTTGCCGTGAGCTCGGATTTGAGCACAATATTGGCCAAACCCATTATCGCGTTGAGGGGTGTGCGGATCTCGTGGCTCATACGGGCTAGAAAATCGCTCTTGGCTTGGTTGGCCGCTTCGGCTAGATCTTTTGCAACTGTAAGCTCGACTGTCCGTTGGTCTACTAACGCTTCCAGATGCTGACGGTGCTTTTCCAATTCTTTCTCGGTCAGTTTGCGTTCGGTGATATCCACCAATACGGCGATATTGCCGCTGATGCGGCCTTGGGTATCGTGCAGGGGTGAGGCATAGATGCAGTAATCGATGGGTGTTCCGTCGCGCCGCTGCCGACACGCCTCCACGCCGTCCAGGGTCATCCCCTGTCGGATCTGTTCCCGGAATCGTTTGAATTCCTCCTGGCGATCCTCCGGAACCGTGGGCAGCGGCTTTCCCATCACCTCCTGTGCGCGCCAGCCCAGCAGCTTTTCGGCACCCGGATTCCAGACCGAGCGCACCCGGCCTTCCAGGTCCATACCGATGATGGCCACGGGCGCCGCTTCGATGACCGCGCGAAGCAAATCATTGGACTGTTGCAACGCCTCCTGGGCCTGCCTGCGTTCTTGCAGATTTCTGGCCTCCTGCAGCGCCCTCTGAACGGCCGGTGCAAGGCGCGACAAGTTCTGCTTGAGCACATAATCGGTGGCTCCCCGGGTCAACGCTGCGATGGCCGTTTCTTCGCCAAGCTTGCCGGAAACAAAGATGAAGGGAACATCCGGACACACTTCCTGTGCCTGCCGTAGCGCCGACATGCCGTCGTACATCGGCAGCCGGTAGTCGGCCAGAATGATGTCTATCCCACCAATGCTCAGGGCGGTCTCAAACTCATCCCGCGTTCGGACGGTTGTTATTCGATAAGCCAAACCGGCTTCAGCGAGCCTGGCCTGAACGAGCTCCGCATCGGCCCGATCATCTTCCAGATGCAGTATCCGGATCACGGCGTTCATGATTCAGGATTCCTAACAATGTTCGCGGTTCCCTTATTACTGTCAAGACTCAGGGGCTATTGGATTCCGAACGGCTGTTGATACTCCAAACGATCCCCCTGAAGGAGTTTGGAAACACTGACTGTTGGCTGGGGATCGGTTGACGAAAATGGTGATATTACAGTTGGGCTAAGAGTCGGCGAAATGGCTACAATTTCAATAACAGCGGCAATTAATTGTAGCGCATTGCATAATCATCGATCGGTCCATTGGGGATTCCAGGGTGATTTGATTTGGTTTTACCCAATATCACCGGTACCAGATTCTTGTCTATCGCCGGCATCTCATTTATTAAGACACTTACGACAAAGGTAGTGTTTATAGATTCGTTCCTATGATTGTCATATCCATGGGGTTGAAATTGCCGGATAAGTGTACTCACTTAAAAATCCAGATAGTCATATTTTCTGCGCAGTTTTTCACGGCGGTCAATCCATCCCACTGAACTGATGTAGGTGAAACCCTCGCTCGGCTCACTGCGCCGATCATCCTCCATCCGGTTTTCAAAGTAATGGTTTTGCCCAAAATTGAGCTGGGCATCTCTGACAATGTTGGTCTCTTTATTTTCGTTCATGGCTCACCTTTGAGCGGTAGGGCTGATCCATCATTCATAAGGATCAGCGATAAATTGTAATATTAAGCTGAGGGCTCATTAACGCCATAAGCTTTGAAAACCAACCATTCGATTTAGCTAATTTTGAAATGAACCGTAAATGGGCACTACGCACTGTAAGAAAATCAAAATATAAGTTTATCCACCTTTATAATCTCAAAACCTATTCATCTTTCTCGAATTTGGCAAGCCATAGAATGAAACAGTTGAGATCATTTTAGATACGGTTTATGGGAAAAATCCAACGATTACAACCACCTACATCCGGAGGATGACCAAATGTCGAAATAAGGCCGTCAAATGTGAACAAGCAAAACGCTACTCGATTATTTCAAGAACCATACGCTTTTTGATTTTGGCGGATACCGCCATGAGGATCGTACGTATGGCCTGGGCAGTACGCCCCTGCTTTCCGATGACTTTGCCCAAATCGCTTTTGGCAACGCTTAGCTCAAAAACCGTTGTCTGAGAGCCCTCGATTTCATTTACCGAAACCGCTTCGGGATTGTCGACAAGGGCCTGGACAATATAGTGGATCAGTTCCTTAATATGCATGTGCAGCTTCCTTTATAGGAGAACACCATAAAAAACCGCTCTAATTCTCAATCCGAGAATCACGGCGATGTAGCTGTTTTGAAATCCTCACCGTCTGGTCAAGTTGTACTAAACCTCACTTTTTCGCATCAGTATAAGTAAATCCATTATGCCTTAATTAATTAAAGTGCAATCCCCATAAATGGCTATTTTTCCGATAAGGGGATTTGTTTACTCTGTACACGCATACAGATTTTACGAAACCTTCAATATACAACACTGGTAAAGGGATGCTCCTATCTTTCGGATTCAGCTGCAAGCAACTCATTGACGGATTGCAGGGTCTTGTCCAACTCGTTTTTAAAAGCGCTGAGCGAATCGCCCATTTCCGGGAAATTATCCCTGATAGCGGTCTCAAGTTCCGCGGCAACTTGGCTCAAGTTTAAAGCCCCGATAGCGGCAGCCGTACCCTTGATGGTGTGAGCCATGCGCGATACAGCTTCCATATCACCGCAGCCTATGGGCCGGGCGATAATTGCATTGACCTTTATGGATTCGGATTCAAATTTTCTAAGCACTTTTTCGTAGAGCTGCCTTCGTCCTCCCAGACGCGTCAGGGCGCCCTGCACATCAAGAACGTCTTTGTCACTGGACGTCCCACGCGACTGTGGCCGTTTAGCAGTATCTGCCTCTTCCGGTTGGGAGGCAATCCACTTGAGCAGCACCTGGTAGAGATCTCGCACGTCAAGTGGTTTGGAAAGATAATCGTCCATATCCGCGGCCAGACACTTTTCTTTCTCGCCTTTCAGTGCATGGGCCGTCAGGGCAATGATCGGGATTCGGTGATCGGTGATCGATGATCGGTTGGTTGAAAAGTCAGAGGATTCATCTTGAACCTTGGACTCCCACTCTCGGATTAGTCGGGCGGCTTGATAGCCGTCCATGACCGGCATCTGGATGTCCATGAGAACGACATCGTAATGGCCCCGTGGCGATTCCGTCACCTTTTCTACTGCCAGCTTGCCGTTTTCGGCGGTTTCCACTATCATACCTACTTCCCCCAATATGGCCAGGGCCACATCCTGGTTCAATTCGCTGTCTTCCACCACTAACGCGCGCCGTCCTGCCAGCCGATTCAGGTCAGTCGTTCTTTTGGTTTTGATCCGTCGCACACCTGCCTTTGTACGGCCCAAAAGCTCCATAATAATGTTAAACAACTTGGAGGCTTTAACCGGTTTTAACAGCAAACTGTCCACCGCTGCCGCGTTTATTTGTGCTTGCACCAGTTCATGGCCATAGGCGGTGACCAGAATGATAATTGGGGTTTGTGGTTTCCGGTTTGTTGTTTCCGGTTCCTGGTGCTCCAACTCGCGAATGCTTTGGGCGGTTTCGATGCCGTCCATACCGGGCATCTTCCAGTCCACAAGCACCAGTTGATAGGGTTCGTCGGTTACGGCCTGGCCAAATGCTTCTATGGCCTTTTGGCCGCTATCGACAGCCGAGACATTGAATGTAAAGGATTCGAGCAGATCGACAAGCACCTGACGGGCCGAGGTGCTGTCGTCCACCACCAGGGCCTTTAATCCATAAAGGTCCTCCGGCAGGCTGATCCGGGGCTTTTCGACCTTGAAGGCCTCCATCACGACCGTGAATGAAAAAATGCTGCCCCGGCCCGGTATGCTTTCGGCCCGGATTTTGCCTCCCATCAGCTCAACCAACCGCCTACAGATGGCCAGGCCCAGGCCCGTGCCTTGGTGTTTGCGGGTCAAGTAGCTGCCTGCCTGGGTAAAGGGTTCGAACAGGGATGGCAGCAAATCGGCGGTGATGCCGCTGCCGGTGTCACTGACCCGAAATATTAAGGCTGCCTGGGCACCACCCTTTTCAGCCTGGTCGTCCGGAACTACCTCGACGACAATCTCACCTTTGTCGGTGAACTTGACCGCATTTTCAACCAGATTGGTCAACACCTGAGTCAGACGGCTGGCATCGCCTCTCAGTTGCCTGGGCACCTGCGGGGTTACGGTGAATATCAGTTCTAAATCCTTTTTAGCCGCCCGGTTGCTGAACAGGTCGGCCAACTGCTCCATCACTTGGTCCAAATCGAAGCGGGTATTTGTCAGTTCCAGCCGACCGGCCTCCACCTTGGAAAAGTCGAGAATATCGTTGATGACTTCCAACAGGTTGTTGGAGGCAATCTGCACCTTGCGCAGATAATCGTGCTGCAAGGCCGTCAATTCGGATTTGAGTACCACATTGGTCAGACTGATCACCGCGTTGAGGGGGGTGCGGATTTCGTGGCTCATACGGGCCAGAAAATCGCTTTTGGCCGCATTGGCCGCTTCGGCCTGCTCCTTGGCAATCGCTAATTCGGTAATGGCGGCTTCCTGGCTTTCAATAAGCAGGGCGTTGCGCAGAATCAAAGCCACCATGGGGGGAAGCATTTCCAGTGATTCCAAAATTTTGTCGATTTCCCTCATATCCGGAAGGTCCAGCAACAGCAACGCCCCCACCTGGACATTTCCCGCCTTGAGCGGTACTCCAATGGAAGGGCCGCACTGTATGGCCGAAAGCTGGCCTGCGACGAATGAATCCGAATAACCATCGGCCGGCACCCAAAGCTGGGTATCGGTGACCCCATGAAGATAGGAAGCCAGACTTTCAGCCACCGCACTCAATTTTTCGTCTTTCCGTCTATTGGGCGCCACCCGGATAAGGCGATGCCCCTGCCCGCTGAAACGATGCTTTCCATGCTGGCTTTGCAGGAGAATAACGGTCCGAGCACCGGTGAGCTTGCGCATCTCGCCGGTAAGATAGTCCGCCATATCAGGTAAGTTGTTTGCGCGCTTTAGAATCTGGCCCATGATTGTGATCGTCATGATTTGCTGGGCCTTGGATTGCTTGCTGGGGAGCATTACGGATCACACCTCAAACTCTTGACATGTTTTCAACACATCGATTGACACTATCCCGCAGATGAATCAGCGAAACGGAAACGCAGCGCCAACACAAACCCGTGAAACGGGAAATTTCGGCCAGATGCGCTTCGGGCACGGGCTGAACTTGCGTGTCCAGATATAGTAAATGGGTATGCATGGTACCCATAAAGCTTTTGGCAGTAGTTTCGGACAGCCCCAATCCTTTGCGAAATACCGTTTCCCAACGCTGCACCCACTCAGGCATGAGAAAAAAGGTGCCTTTTTTTAGATAGGATCGATACGTTTCACTGCCCAACATGATCTCACAACAGTTTACGCCTTTAACACGACAAACACCCTTCTGTTTTGCCTGCTCATGCATGGTGGGGTGACAGTCGCCATAAAGCAGAACGATATGGCCGTTACGGCCAAGCATTCTGTCGATCTGCATGTTCAATAAAGAGCAAAGCTTCTCCGGAACCATGTGCAGCATGGAGTCCAGATAATGAAAGGGCAGTGAAAGTTCACCCCTGGCCTGGAGCAACTCAATTTCACGATGAAATATCGAACATGCAACGACATTCACTGACGTCGGTGGGCTTCGCATTTAACGGGTACTTTCGTTTCTGACAGATTCAACCATAGCCAGGATATTTTCAGCCGGTGTACCTAAAGGCACATCCGGACCGGAAGTGGCCAGTATAAAGCTCGGGTCGTCCCGGCGATCATGTAAAAGGGAGATGCAAGCCTCGGAGACGGCTTTGGCTGTGCGTGTGTTCAGGGACGGCCCGTCGAAATTGCCCATCAGGACCGGCTCCGGCCCCAGCATGGCCCTGGCCCCGGCAAAGGAATCGGCAGGGTCCAGCACGTAGCCGATGACATTACCAATAGCGGCATCACGATAAAGTTCTAGGAACGGCAGGATCGGTTGGCCCACATTGTGTAAAATAAAATGGCCGTTAACCTGGGTTAACGCCTCTTTCAATGCAGGAATGGAAAGCCGCTTGGCGATATCGGCGGTAACAATCAACGGGTTGGTGAACGCCTGGGGTACCACTACCATAGCGGCGCCATCTTGAAAAAGCGCTCTGGTCCAGCGGATAAAGAAGACCTGGGTGATGTCGATCAACTGCCGGGCCTTGGCTTCATCAAAAAGCACAGTCTTCAGCCATGGTTCCAGTCCCAGGAGCATGATGGGCAAGTCCGCGGGGCTGAGTGCGAAGGCAACCACAGGCACTTCGCCCATAGCTTCACGAACCAACCGCCGCAGGGCTTCACGTATAAATATCAATCGGGGGCTGCTGTCCACATCGGGAATCGGCAGTTTGTCCCACGCGTCACCCGTTTTCAGAACAGGCTGCTCAGATGGGTGGATTGTTCCGGCGAAGGGTCAGTTGACTGCCAAAGGCTTCTCCTTCAGCTGTCAGAAGAAAGGGTACAAAAAAGACATCGGGGGCAAAGGTTTCCCGAACCGCCAATTGTCCTTCAACATAGTGGCTGGCAATGGAGTAATATTCCTCAAGAGGACAATCGATAAGACCGGCACCATAGAGGCTGAGCAGAACCATCACCGGCCGGCGGTCCGCGGGTTTACCCTGGACTGTGGCCAAGACTCTTTCAGTGCTGTTCATGGCAGTATCCCCTCACTAAGCGATTGGCGCCATAGTGAATCGAAAAGTTCGGGCGCAACCATGGCATTGGGAGCCGTACCATCTGCCCCCACTTCTTGTACTGTACTCATCCGGGAATTGAATACCGCACCTCCCACGGCTAATTTCAGACAATCTGTTAAATCCCGCCGGTCGATTTCCGCCCGCAGTTTCTTAATGTTCAAAGCAGAGGAATAGAGCATGGCCGAGACACCGATTACTCTCGCCCCGGTCTCGATGGCCATGTCGACGAAAGCCTTCGGCAGAACATCGGTACCCAGATCTTTGACTTGCCAACCATTCGTCTGCAGAAAAACCGACACCAGTTTATATCCCAATGAATGAAAATCGTCTTCAATGCATCCTATCACAACGGGGCCTTTGGAGTTCTGCCGGGCCGTTTCGTGGTTTAAAAAGGGTTCGGCGCGTTTCAGGAACTCCTCGGCAAACTGAGCGGCCACATAGCCTTGAGCCAGTGAAACTTTGCCCGGACTAAGCCACATGTCGCCGATTTTTGCCAATGCAGGGGCTACCAGCTCCGTAATGGCATGACCATGGCCATGCCGGCTGGCCCATTGCTCGACAATCGCGGAACCTTTTTTGAGATCCGTTGCCAAAATACATTCCACAAGCTGATCAATAATCTCCTTGAGCATGGATTGCTTCCCCTTGCACTATAAAATCGGATTTTTTATACACCGGTTAATTGGGCGAGGATGCGCATCTTTTAATTATCGGATGGCGAGTTCATACCTTTGGCAGCGAGAAAATGTGGAACATCCAAATAGGTGAAGGCAATCAATATTGATGGAAACTGGCACCGACACGCTCAATCTGCGATTATAGCAACCGCTTTATTTCCATCGAGAAATACCATACCAGGCGCTTTCGGACAATGATTATCCTGACCATGTTCCTATCATCTGCAGATTGCGGTCTTGATCCGGACCACAATCCGCCATCTCTGCATGAACACTCGATATATAAGATCGCAATCGTGCGTCGTCCACAACCGCTTTTCATTAGCATGTTCCTTGCATGTAAAAAGAAACCGTCAGCAGCGACCGATTCTACAAAAAAGGCTCAAAACACTAATTGATGAGGGCTTTCACACTCGACAAGATTGCAGGAGCGGTGATGGGTGTGCGCAAAAAACGTATCTTTAAATGGGTTTCGAGCACATTTTTTTTAACATGGGTCACCTTAACACCGTGGCCTTCTCCGCCCCAGGCTTCACCGGATGTTTCTCCGGAACCCAACCCGCCAAGAGTTGAGCAAAAAACAGACCCGGTTGCCATACCCGGCGCGATGGCCCTGGCACCATTGGCCGACCGGGAATGGATTTACCACAAAACGGCTGACGGCCTGCACCCTGATGGCAACGAACAACAGCTCATGTGGTTCATGAACCGCGCCAGGGCCAATCCTTCGCAGGAAGGCGCCTGGTTGGCCGCCACCGGTGATCCCGATGTGGAAGATGCAATTGATACCTGGGAAGTCGATCTGACGGTTTTGCAGAATGAATTTGACACTTATGATGCCAAGCCACCGGCGGCCTTTGATGTCCGGCTTTACAATGCCGCCAGGGACCACGCCGAAGCCCTGATTGCGAGAGACTCACAGGATCACCTCGGCCAGTTTGAGCTTATCAATGATTACAACTTCTATTACTACCAGGCCCGGGCTGTCGTGTTTTCATATACCCTTCATCCCCTATTCGGGCATGCCGGGTTTAACATCGATTGGGGACCTGATGACGGTGACGGCACCGGCATGCAGCCGGATCGAGGCCATCGCATGGCTATCATGTCCGTTGATGGTGAATACACCAACGTTGGGTACGCCATGGTACCGGAATTCGATCCTGACACCGGAGTCGGCCCATTGGTGACCACCGGCGACTTTTGCATGGCCAACCCCGGCTATGCCGATCACTACAACCGGTTCCTGGTGGGGACGGTCTGGCAGGATGCCAACGGCAATGATCAATACGACCCGGGTGAAGGCATGGGCGGAATCACGGTCATGCCGGACAGCGGCACCTATTTCGCCATTACCGCGAACAGCGGTGGATATGCTTTTCCGATTCTCTCTGCCGGAACCTACGAAGTCACGTTCTCAGGTTTCGGGATCACCCCAGCCATTTCGCGTACGTCGGTGGTGGGCGGCGAGAGTGTGCTATTAGACCTCAAATACTCAGGCAGCAGCGCAGACGAGCCCCAGGCGACCACCGATCCGGCTTCCGACATCACCACCACATCAGTCAGTTTAAACGGAAGGGTCTACACCAGCGGCCACGATACGGATTATTATTTCCAGTACGGCACCACCACGGGTTATGGAACCGACACAGCAACGGATACCGTATCAACGGATACCGCTGTTTCGGCCAACGTCAGCGGTTTGAACGAAGGCGCTGCTTACCATTACCGCCTTGTGGTGACCAACAGTCACGGCACCAGCTACGGTATCGACCAGACCTTTCGAACAGAAACAATGAACTCATCCGACGGTTCGTCAGCCCCCCCACCGGCTGCGCCCAGCTCCGGCGGCGGAGGCTGCTTTATTTGGACGGCAGGTGAATAAGACAGCTGCCGAATACAATATAGCCCACATGGCTGCCGGAGGCGGTGATCACAAAACCACCGGCACCCTGTTCTATGGTCATGGACCAGCCCACACCGTCATCCACTCCTTCCACGCCATCTTCGGCACCTTGAAGAACCAGCTTTTCTTCAATTCGCTCGGTTCGCTTTATCCGGCTGCGTCTTTGGACCACGCTGTCTCGGGTGGGTCGAATCAATTTGCTTTTGAAATCAACAACAAAGGTTTTGGGCAGCCCCACGCTCTCCGGGTTAAAGGGGTTCTGCCCACCGCTACGATGATATTCCAGTCCGTCGCCGCAGGTGCATATCAATGCTTTGGTTCCATCGAAGTCACCGGCCGAGGCCGGCTGGAAACTCCCATAAATGAGCACCCAAACCACGGCCATCATGAGTTTTGAAGCCATTTAACTTTCCTCAATTGGGTATCCACCAGGTCAAATCATCGTAAATCATGGTTCGCTACTGTTTGATAGTCCGACCCCTGGCGTAACATCCAGAAAGCGAGGTTCGACACTATTTTCTGCATACTTTAATCACCATTGGTGAATTGACCAACGATTTATGGTAAATATATTTAGCCGTTCGGATGTTGCCTTTTGCATCGGCCAAATGGCAAGCAAGACACCATTTTTTCAAGTGACAAGGTTGTTGTACGATTCGATATCCGCTTACCCGCTTCAATTGAAAAAAAGGAATAATCAAAGGAGTATACATGTCCCAACCTGCCAATCAAAAATATCATTTCGAAACCGGTGTGTACCGGCCGCCCAGCGAAGGTGGCAGCAACTCTCTGCTGGTCCGCTTTACGCGCAACTGCCCATGGAATCGATGCGGTTTCTGTGCCATGTACAAAGGCGAAAAATTTGAGGTCCGTTCCCCCGCCGACATCAAACGGGACATCGATGCCATGGCGTTGGTTTGCAACGACCTTGCGGACATCTCTCACAACATCGGTCACAATGGCGATTTAACCCGGGAAGCGGTCATCGCTTTGTTGGAAAAAGCACCTGAGTTGAATCATCATCAGGGCTTTATCATGCTGTACCACTGGCTGCTTACCGGCGCTAAAACCGCTTTTTTGCAAGATGCCAACAGCTTGATCATGAAGACCGGGGACCTGGTTGAAGTGCTGCAGTATCTGCGCAAAACCTTTCCCTCCATCGAAAGGGTCACCACCTATGCCCGGTCCAAAACCCTGGTGCAAAAGCCATTGGAAGAGCTGAAAGCCATCAAGGCGGCAGGATTGGACCGCCTCCACGTCGGATTGGAAACCGGTGACGACGATCTGTTGAAAAAAATCAAAAAAGGGGTGACGGCCGAGGGGCATATCAAGGGCGGCCGGAAGGCTATCCAGGCTGGATTCCAGCTATCGGAATACTGGATGCCCGGCCTGGGAGGAAAAGCCATGTGGGAAAGCCATGCCATCAATACGGCCAAGGTTCTCAACCGGATCAATCCCCACTATATCCGATCAAGACCCTTTTACCCCCAACCCGGCACGCCATTGTATGCCGATCTGCAAAACAAAACGTTTGAACTGCTCACGCCTCAAGAACAACTGGGCGAATTGCAGCGAATGATCGAAGCCTTGGACGTGACTTCCAGGGTCTGTTTCGATCATGCGGGCAATTATTGGAAAAACAGGCAGGGCAACCTGCTCTTCACCCATAGCTATGAGGGATATCAGTTCCCGGAAGAAAAGGAGACGGTATTGGCACTGATCGATGAAGGCCTCAGGTCGAGAAACCGAAGACCCAATATCCTAAATCTGTAAATGGGTTCAAGTGCCATGAACCGTAGAATATCTAACAAGGAGTAGCGAATAGTGACGTATGGAGTCGCAGCGCACCGTCATCTTATATTTTAGCTGTCAAACGCTCCTGAATGGAATCATTTGGTGTCGGATGAGATCGTAAATCTTAAGCTCTCTTCCTGAAACCCATAATCCGTGGGTGATTTGTGCAGTTTGCCCATGATCAGCGATAATATCAATGCTGGAATCAGAACCATACCCACAAATCCTAATAGCAAGCTTGCCATGTTTGATTTTCCTATGTTTGCATCGATTGAAAAAATATCCATCTAAAACCCTTGCAACATACTTGCCAACACCGTTGTAGCTTATCATAATCCTGACAATTAATAATACTTAATCATATTAATAGCTTAACATCGGTTAAACCGGTTTTCCGAAACAAGGGTTGAAAATAACTGTCAGATTCTTGGCGAAAAACGGCTTTTAAAGGTACCGGCCTGTATATATCCGTATACTGAATATAGCGTATAGTCGATAAAAATTTCTCTAAAGTATCCTCACCTATGATCGATTGATAGCTTGTAAAGGCATATGGAGTTCATCATGTTTTAGCGTTCCAGTTTATCGTCATAAAGGATTTACCTCTTTTACGCTTGCTCTCGCACCACCATCGAAAACCAGCCTCGACCCGATAAGCCTGCGGCTTCTTATGCTCTTAATTGTGACGGATGTGTTAGTTGCATCCATCGTAACGAATTGTATTAATGATAAATAAAGGAACTATGCATGGCTCGTTTATTCCTCACTTTCAATAACAAGGTGCTCAGCCATCACTTCATCGTCTCCGGCAAAGAAATCACCATCGGCCGAGGCCCCAATAACCATATCATCATCGACCACCCGACAATCTCGCAGAAACATGCAAAGATCGTCCATGATGAGCAAGGCCTGCATTTATCCGATCTCGGCAGCTCCAACGGAACCATTGTTAACGATGAGCGCGTGATGTCATGCCAACTTGCCCACCAAGATTGGGTTGTTATCGGCAAATATTTAATCGTTGTTGATCTATACGAAACACTCTCTCTCGAAGCAGCTGCTCAAATGCTCAGGGCCGATTCTTCCGGTGTCGCAGATGCCGATGGCACCATGCTGCTAAATATCGACGCTAGTCAACCAAGCATACACAGTTTCGATTTTCTCAGCTTTATATCGGGAATGAAAGAGGATCTTGAACTTTCCGATAGACCCGTATACATTGGAAAAAATAAAGACGCAGACATCCTGATCAAAGGTTTGTGGACCTTTCTTTGCGGTGAGCCGACGGCAAGAATCGAAAAACACAGCGGCGATTATTATCTTGAATTTGTGTCCGGCCTGTTGAGGCCGAGAGTAAACAACAAACCGATAAAAAGATCCACCAAACTAAAGCATCATGATGAAATTAAAATCGGTCCATTGAAAATGCAGTTCCATCGCACCGTGCTGACGCACTCAACACAGCAGTAAAACATTGTACGCTGATGAGGTTGTAAACGTGAGTTGGAAAGAAAGCACACCGGCCGCCAGGTTAGAGATTTTTTTTGTTTTAGCCTCCGTCTTTACCATTACCACCATTATGTTTTTTATCGATCAAAAGGCCACTTCTCTCTATTTTTATTTCCTTCCTGTCCTCATAGCCGCCACTCTGATAGGAGCCCGACACTCTTTATTGTGGTCGGTCGTATGCATTTTACTGGTCACTTTTTGTGTGATGCGTGACCCGGACAGTTTTTTCATTCTCGGTTCCAGAATCGACCTCTACATGCATATCTTCGCCTGGGGCTTGTTTCTTATGATTTTCGCCACCGTTGTCGGCAAATTATGTGAACAACTGAAATCCAAATCCATCCAAACAGGGCAAATTTACCATCAACTGGCTGAATCCAACCTGCATTTTGAAGAGGCCCGCGCAGCCACCATCTTGGGATTGGCCAAACTGGCTGAATATCGTGACAACGAAACCGGCGCCCACATTGAACGCATATGCGAGTATGTCAGAATTCTGGCTGGGGAACTCGCCAACCACCCCAAGTACCAGAGCTATATTACCAACAACTACATCAACGATCTCTATGAGTCATCCATCCTGCACGATATCGGCAAGGTGGCCGTTCCGGATAAGGTTCTGCGCAAACCCGGCAAGCTGACCCTGCTGGAGTTCGAGGTCATCAAGACACACACAACCCTTGGTGGAGATGCCCTCAAAGAGGTGGAAGCTAAAGTCAGCGGGCAGTCTTTTTTAACCGTTGCCAAGGAGATCGCCTATTCTCACCATGAAAGATGGGACGGCAAAGGATACCCCAAAGGCCTCAAGGGGGATGAAATTCCTTTATCGGCCCGCATTACGGCGCTGGCCGATTCTTTCGATGCCCTGACCTCTAAACGTATCTACAAAACCTCATTCTCCGTAGAGCAAACCAAGGCGTTGATCATTGAAGGCAAAGGTAGCCAATTTGATCCCGATGTAGTGGACGCATTCCTGGTGCGGATCAATGAGTTTGTCGATGTCAGGAAACGAATCGCGGATGCCGGATAAACCAGGCCATCAATGCAAACCATTGCATAAGAGGCCCCATGAGCAAAAAAATCACATCGTTTATGAAGTAGGCCATATGCCCGAGGGCCTGTCAAAGCGGCCCACGGGCACCACAGCTGATAGATGTCATCTTAAAACAGCGTCTATTGCTTGTCGTATTCCAATGCAATGGTCACCGTCCGGTTCAAGGCTCTGCCTTCTGGTGTTCCGTTGTCATACAAAGGGTTGTTGGGGCCATCGCCCGAAACCAACATGTTTTGTGATATAGACGGTTCCTGCACCTGGGCAAACTGATCCTTGACCGCCTCGGCACGCCTTTGGGACAGCTTGATATTGTAATCCTCTTTCCCGATATTGTCGGTGTGCCCGACAATGTCCACGCCGGCCTCCGGAACCGCCGACATGCGCTTGATGATGCGGTCGACAATGATTTTGTTGCGCGATTTAATTGCTGCACTATCGTAGTCGAAAAGAATCAAGGCGTACTTCTCGCGCACTTTGTAGCCCTGTTTTTGGGCCAGTTGCTCCTGGCGTCGCACAAACTTTACGGGAAGTTGAGCAATATTGTCCGCCAGCAGGTTTTTCGACTCCCGATCAGTGACTTGCAGGTTGGCCTGAACGGTTCCGGCCGCCACCAATGTATCCAGAAATTCCTTCTCCACCGGCCATGTGTAGGCCTGCCCCAAATCTCCGACCCCCTTGAACAGACCGACGACGGTATCGCCACACTTCAAAGTGATTTTCCAGTCCTGGATGCCGGCCTCGGCCGCCACATTGGGAATCACTTTAATGAGTGATACGCTGCTGACTTTTTCGGTATATTCACTTTTCACCGTATCCAGAATGGCCAAATGGTCCGAACGAATCTCCACCCGCTGATTTTCGGCCTGGCCCTCTGGTATCCGGTTGGTGCTCGGGGCTTCCGGCAGGTTGCGGACCTCAA
Source organism: Desulfobacteraceae bacterium (assembly GCA_050124755.1). GTDB lineage: Bacteria > Desulfobacterota > Desulfobacteria > Desulfobacterales > Desulfosarcinaceae > JARRKU01. The sequence goes on along the minus strand of JASFER010000036.1, from coordinate 4,301 downwards.
CGGTCATCCGGTCTGCAGTAATGTCCCATACATAGCGCAGGTAGGCCCGCACAGCCTCGGCACGGCTTCGCGACAGGTCCTGGCGGCCGCGCTCTTCGCCGGTATTGGAATTGCACCCCACCAACGTAACGGTGGCATCCGGGTATTTGCGCATGCGATGCCCGATAATGTTCAGGATGTGCCGGTACTTATCCATCACGGCGGTCAGTGCCGTCTCTGAAAATGCTTCGGTCTCCGCCTGGCTCTTCAACAAGGCGTATCGTTCCGACAGTTCCCCCCGGCCGGTCTCAAAAAAGACATAATTCAACAAGGGGGCGCTATCAATGGTGGAAATCTCCTCAATGGTTACTTCCCCCGGCTCGAACACAATCTCTCCTGTGGGCGCATTTAAAAAACGGTAGGAGACGATGTAGCGATGAAGTAAAGTGGAAGAAAAGCTTTTGAAAATCGGCACCAGCTCTTCCGCTGACCTGGCCTTCCATATTGTGCCGTTATTTTCTCGGGAAAACGTTTGTAAAAAGTCATTCATTTTCTTTGCCGGCATATAATCGACTGTGTAGGCACCTATATTTGGAATTTCTTTGGCCTTTTCCAATAGAAGGTTTTTCTTTACGCTGGAATTGAGATCCTCTCCGTCGGTAAAAACAACCATGAATTTATTGCTCTCCTCGGGCCATTGAGCCATCTGTTCAAGTCCCAGCATGATGGCATCGTAGAGATAGGTTCCACCGGACAGCCTCTTTGTCATTTGCTCTTTCACCATTGCTCGCAATACCGTCGTATCTTTGGATTCAAGAATTTTAGCGTGTAATTTATGTCCATCCAGCTGAACGGTTTTATAATCGTCATAGACGACAATCGAAAATTTATCGATGGGACGGATAATGCCGTACAAAGCCTCCAGCGCTTCCAGCAGGGGTTCAACCGCTTTGCGTTCCCGCATGGATGAAGAGTTGTCCACCACCAAAACGATATTGAGCTTCACATCTTTGCTGGTAGCCAGGGGGTCGACGCTCGTGATCTTGGCCGTACGGCCCCCGGCGCGGATCGCAAAATCCTCGGTGGTCAATCCCATGAGCGGCTTGTCGCCGGCATCGGTGACCGAAACCAGCAATTTGCCCGCTTCAATTTCCTGAAAAGTTAATCGATGGGCGTTGGCCGGTCCGTCCACGGTGAATGTCTCCGCACTTGTTGCCCAAGCACTTGGAATAATTACGGTAAATAGCATCAGTGGAATAAGTAGAATGTGTCGCATGGTCATCTCTCTTTTCTTTTAGTCATGAAAAATCGTTATCCTGCAACCAATCCAACAGCATAACACAAACGCCATTGAAGCAAGTCATGTACCAAAGCTCTAATTCACTGTAATTTTATCATTTTTTTCTTATCGTCGTTATTGCCTAACCAGGATGATTACTTTTTTTGCGCATGGGGATGCAAATATTAGAATTGCGTTCGAGGGAAGGTTTTGAAACCGCCTCTAAAAATACCGTCGCGCCCCCATATATCTGTGCTTGAAATACCCGTTCGACAGTGAAGCGGTACGAATCCGCTTACCGCGCCCAGGTGCGTGAATAAACTTATTCCGACCGGTGTAGATGCCCACATGGGAAACACGGTTGCCGCTCTTGGTAGCAAAAAAAACCAGGTCTCCCTCTTTAAGTGCGCCGCGTTGAATGGGGGTGCCCGTCCTGAACTGGGACCGTGAATTTCTCGGCAATTCCAATCCATTGAGACGGTAAACCGTCATGGTAAGTCCGCTGCAATCGAACCCGCGTGCGGCCGACTCTCCGCCCCAGCGGTATGAAGTGCCGACAAAGCGCCGGGCGGTTTGAACAATACTTCTGCGCAAGTCCATTTGCGGATTGACATATTGAGTGCCAACTCCTGGCTGGACAATATAGAAGTCATCAATCCTTCCCAAGGCCTGCAGTTCGAATGCACGTCGCCGGGCCATTTCTTTTTCTTCAAATCTCTCGAAGCGCACTTTGTACAGTCCGTCTTCATCAATGAAATAGTAAGCATCCAACCCCTGTTGCTGCAGGCCGACGGCAAACCGGGCGGCACGTGCGGTGGTGGAAAAGGCCCCCACTTGAATAGTGAATTGGATAGTGGGCAGATCGGTTTGAATCGGTGCCGGACGCGTTGGCGTTTGCGGGGTTGTTGGTGTTGGTATTTCCGGCAGGCTGGTTACGGGCGTTGGTGCAGCACAGGCTGTCATCCCGAACATGATCAATACCCAGAGACTCCAGAAGCAATCTTCGCAAAGCTTATGTCTCAAATCCTCAAGGCGCATACAATCAGAACTTCTGGTGCTGTCGGTTTGAATCTTCTTTCGGGACTATAATCCAGATCGGCACGGGCGTCAACACACACCGCCTTCACTTGGCAGCAAGAGATTCACCCTGGTGTTGCAAAGGTTCACCCTGTTCCTTCCCGGTAAAGGCCGCGCTCTTTTGAATTTGTTCCAAAAAGATTTTAACCGGTGCCCGTAATCTTACCGCCAATGCTCCGGCGGCTGCATTTTCTTCACTCCACCGGGTTGCCGGTATCGTTTATACAACATTCGGATTTACTTTTCTTGCCAATTGGGCGGCCGCTTTTCGAAGAATGCGGCCACCCCTTCTTTGGCATCATGTGTGGTGCACAGCCGGGCAAAGGCTTCGTTCATGTGGTCGAACTGTTGGGCATAGGTCATATCTTCGGAACTGTAGAACGCCTGTTTGGCATTCTGAATGGCGACGGGACTTCTTTCGGCCAGGCTCCGGGCCCAGAACAGGGCCTCCGTTTCCAGTTCCTCTATGGGCACCACACGGTTGATCAGGCCCATCTCCATGGCTGCCGGGGCTTTGATCATTTCACCGAAGAAAAGCATCTCCAGGGCCTTTTTACGGCCCACTGATCTGGATATGGGGATCACCGGTCCCACGCAATTCAATCCCACATTGATGGCCGTCAGGCCCATGCGGGCATTTTCCTCGGCAATGGCCAGGTCGGCGGCCGCCACCAGGCCTGCCCCGTTGGCGGCCGCCACGCCATGCATTTGGGCAATGACCGGTTTTTTCATTCTGGATATGGTCACCAGCGGGCGCTCCATATGCTCTATCCACGAACGGTACTCCATGGCGGTTTTGCCCTCCAGCTCGTTGACGTCGATGCCTGCGCAGAAGGCCTTACCGGCCCCTTTGATCAGCACCACGCGCACTTTGGGGTCCGCGTCCAGGGCTGTCAGCGCATGGTATAGCTCCTGGGCCAGGGGGGTGTTGAAAGTATTGAGATGATCCGGTCGATTCAGGGTGATGGTGCCCACAAAGCGGTCGTTGATTTCCACGACCAGGTGTTCATAAGCCATGGTTCCTCCTCCTCTGGGTGTTTTTATAAAAAACGCTGTCTAAACCGCATGACCCGATCGACGTAGGCACGGGTTTCGGCAAAGGGGACCTGACCGTCGTATTTGATGACATTGGCCGGACCTGCATTATAAGCGCTCAGGGCCAGCTTGATGTCATTGTTGAACCGGTCCAGCATTTGGCGAAGATATTTGGCACCGCCGTCGATGTTTTGGTCGATGTCAAAGGGGTCCTCAACGCCGAGCTCTCTGGCTGTGGCCGGCATGAGCTGCATGAGCCCCTGGGCGCCGGCCGGTGAAACGGCCCGGACCCTATAGCCCGATTCGGCCCGCACCACGGCTTTTATTAGCGCTTTTGGCAGGTCATACCGTTTGGCCGCTCCATCGATACTGGCCAGAATCTGCTCCTTCTCCCCGACAGGTGCTTCCTGGGGTGCCATGGGCATGGCAGGCATATCGTTGTCTGCATGATTTTCAGCAGATCCTGCCGATTGAGCCATCTGGGGCCTATTGGGTCTCTTTGGCGTTTGAATTGGGTGGGACTTCATCGGCGGCATCCACGCCGACGGTGATCTTTGTGCTGTCAAGGGCCGGGCCAGATAATCGCGAATGCTCAAGCCTTTCGGTTCGGGCATGTTGGATAAACGGGCGGCCTCCAAGACCTTGGAAAAAGGTTTCCCACCTTCAACGGCAATGTTGTGATTCCCAGAGCCGCAATGGACTGCAGGCCTATGGATACCGCTTTGTTTAAAATAGTCTTGTATGGTCAGGTTCAATCCGGTGCGCACGGCTACCCCTTGATAATGGGTTTATCTGGTTTGGCAGCAAAATTCGTTCCATCGGCAAACGACAGCTCAACTTCATGACGCCAGCACTCTCAAAAGCGTTAACCCATTATGATCATGGAGTTTATAATTCATAAACCAAAAACGGGCTTAAAGCGACGTCCCAT
>JASFER010000035.1:0-32459 GCA_050124755.1 Desulfobacteraceae bacterium | reverse complement strand
CTTCGGGCTGATTTCCCGAGGCCGAATAATTGGCAATCTGCTGCTCCAATGAATTGTCTTTTTCTTTTACCACGGGCTCTGTTCGGGATTCCATTTCCGATATCACGCAGGACGGTTTATCGCCGCTAACCGTATTTAGGCCAATATTGCCGCTGCCATTGAGCAGGGATCTAATCTTAATCCGTTCGGTTTCGATAATGGCGCTCATTCCGTTGAAGATGGCATCGATCTGCAGCGCAAGCAGGTCGTTATGGAACTGTGAAGGGGTTGGCTGGTGAGTGTTCAGATATTGCATGGCCGCGTTTACGAGCATATCCTTTTGAGGCTTTCGGATTTTCTTGATGAGCATGCCCAGCAGCCATAGCAAGCCGAGCATGGGCATTCCGATTAAGAATGCGAGGATCCAAAGCGGTACGGCAATTGTTATCATGACACTATTCCTTTCATGATCTAATCTTCCAACAGACCATCTTTCCTCAATTTACTCCGCAAACGAATAACCGCCTGAGAATGGATCTGTGACACGCGCGATTCTGTAATGCCCAGCACCTGCCCAATCTCTTTCATGGTCATTTCATCGCTGTAATACATTGAGACCACGAGCCTTTCTTTTTCAGGCAACTGCTCGATGTGGCCGGCCAATCTGGTTTTGATTTCCTTAATCGCTGTCAGGGACAACGCGTCACGGCCGTTTCCGCCGAACAAGCTGCCCAGAAATTGTTCTTTATCATCCTTTGAAGAGTAACCGATCTCTTCAAAGCTCACGAAAGAGATGCTGGACATACGTTTCACCTGGTAGAATTGATCCATGTCCATATCCATCGCTGCCGCAACTTCATGATCATCAACTTCCCTGCCGAGCTTTTGCTCCAGTTCAAGATAGGTTTTTTCTAAATTTCGTATCTTTTTACGCGTGGTGCGACCAATAAAATCCCTGGATCTTAATTCGCTGAGTACCGCCCCTTTAATGCGAAAAACCGCATAGGTCATAAATTTATTGTCCCTTGTGGGATCATACCGCTCCAGGGCCTGGATCAATCCAATGATTCCCACGTTCACCAGGTCTGCGGTTTCCACAGTGGGCGGCAAGTGAGTGGCGATGCGGTTTACGATGCGATTCACATATGGAAGGTATTCCGAGATGATCTGGTTTCGAAGCGTGTAATCTTGTTTATCTAATTCTTTTATTTGTGATTCGACCAATGTCATCCTGTTCTCCATTAAGGCTGTTGTTCGAGACCAACAGTCCGTCTTTTTTTTTGGACGCGCTTAATTGGTAGTGTCCGTAACACACCATTCAAAATGACGCTTATGCTCTTTTTGGACTTCCTGGTTTGCAATTTTCCGGGCCAGAGTGGCAAAATTCCGACTGGCTTTTGTCAGAGGGGACAACTCACTGACCACCTTTTGTTGACGAACACCCTTTTTAAGATTCTCATCGAGCACAATACCGCCGTAATAATCGATTTTCACATCAAGGAACTGATTGGCAACCAAGTTGATCTGTCGAAACACATCATCAGCTTCAGTGTCATTGGCGACCGCATTAACCACCAGCTTGAATTGGTCCGTTCCATATTTGACTGAAAGAACCTTCATCAATGCGTAGGCATCTGTTATCGATGTCGGTTCCGGTGTAGCCACCACAATGATTTCATCCGCATTGATATTAAAAAAAAGCACATTGGATGAAATACCGGCAGCTGTATCGATTAACATGATATCAAAATCACGGATGAACGCTTCAAGCTGACTGAACACCAAATAACGATCTTCCGATGACAAGGATGTCAGCTCTTGAATGCCGGAGGCTGCGGGAAGAATCTGCAATTTTCCCGGTCCCGGAACAACAATTTCCGAGAGTTGCTTTTCTCTTCTGATGACATGTGACAAATTGTATTCCGGCGTCAGGCCCAGAAGGATGTCCAAGTTGCCCAAACCCAAATCAGCATCGAAAATCAAAACTTTTTTACCGAAACGGCTTAAAGTAAAACCAAGGTTGGCGACGATGTTGGTTTTACCTACGCCGCCCTTGCCGCTGGTAATGGTGATTACTCTGGTCCGGTGCTCTGATCGATCACGATGCCCTTGGCAAGTTGATTTGTTTCGCATGCCCATTCGTTCCCGCAATTTAATGACATTGTTGCCGTTTTTGTTTTTTTTCATTGTCATTAGTACCTGCTGCCGGCGTATCCACGAGCCAGCCGATCTATTGGTTTAGGAGCAATAAGTTCACTGCAACACATGCGGCAAGGTTTAAACTGTTGGCCCATGGCTTCAGTGGCGTCTTTAAAAACAATCATGTTATCCGTATTGATGCGTTTAACCGATTTGCAGTCGTGAAAATGAAATATATCCGAGTTGCTGTTGGCCACATAATATTGATCATTCTTCACTTTTGATGGCGTTATGACAGTAACTTCGTTGTTTTTCTCATTGGCTTCACTTTGGTTTCCATAAAGCAGCAAACCAGCCAAAACCTCGGCTGTGGCGGCTTTTAAACCGTCTTGAATCTTGGCGCTATTGGACAGATGCCCGATGGGCAGATGATGGGCTTCCGATTGATTTATCATATGCCCGAATTTTACAGCCCAATCCAAACCTGTGAAAAAAAGGCAATTTGGATTCAGCATTTTGAAAAAGTCAATGATTCTCGCCATTGCTTTTTCTTCAAGTGTCGCATTAATCAAAAGATGACTTTCAACATGATCGATGGATGAAAGCAATCTGCGCAGCTTTTCGCGTTGTACGGGATCATCCGGTGAAATGCCGGGGGTGTCGATAATGGTCATATCGTAGGATTTCAACTGATTCGTCACTTTTTTAAGGGCTTCAACAGTGAAAGCTGTTGCAAATGGAACACCGATAATTTTGGAAAAACGCTCAAGTTCCGTAGTGCCGGCGACGCGTTGATTATCCATGCTGATTATGGCGACGGATGACGATTGCTGCATTGCCGTCTTTACCGCCATTTTAGCCACTGCTGAAGTTTTCCCCACACCTGAAGGTCCGAACATGGCAATGCATTTTTGATTTCCGGTATGGCCGTGTTGTAGCGTCCCGGCAATGTTTCTCACTTGAATGACCTGTGAGAGTGCCTGCTGGATATCTTCCGCCTGTGCTTCTTGATTCTGAAGAAGACCGCGGAGTTGTTGATCCAATTCCGAAGCAATTTCTTCGGTGAGACCGGTGTTCAGCAGACGTTGATACAAAGAAAATGGTGTTTTCTGTTCTTCGGATTCTGTCATTAAGTGAACGAATTTGGGTTTGAGGATTTTTTGGCCGGTTTTCGTTATGGGACTAAATCGCCTGAGCATGCTGCTGCCGTTGGCAAATGCACCTGATCTTTCCCTTGTCTTTTCGGTTGGTTGAGATGTATTCCGTGTTTGAACCGAATCACTCATTCCAGTCTGCATCACATCGGTCAACCGGTCGACGGCGGCGGTTACAACGACTTTAGGCGAGCTGTTTTTCCCAAGAAAACGCCCTTTTCTCATTGTTTTAGCGGACAGTATGACGGCTTCCTCTCCAAATTCCTTTTTAATGTTGCGCAAGGCTTCCGACATGCTGGACGCTTCAAATCGTTTAATCTTCATCTGCCAACTCCACGACACCTATGGATTGAATCTTCACATTGGGTACGATTTCATCATATGAAAGGACGGCGATATTCGGAATAAACCGATCGACTAATTTTTTGAAATGCATTCTGATCTGGGCGGAACACAATACAACAGGCTGTAAATTCAGGGAGCCGAATTTCTCCAGCTGCCTGGCCAATTGTTTCATGGCCAGCTGTGCAAGCTGTGGATCGATCGAGAGAAATTCGCCATGCTCTGTTCGTTCCACCGCCTCAGCCATTCTCCTTTCAAGTGGATGACCGAGGTTTACCACCATTAATTCTTCATCAGCGGCGAGATATTGATTCGTAATGGTACGGTAAAGCGCCTGCCGGACATGCTCTGTCAGAACCTCAAGTTGTTTAACGGATGGTGCCCAGTCTGCCATCGCTTCTACAATGGTGAGCAAATCACGAATTGAAACTTGTTCCATGAGCAGGCTTTGCAGGACTTTGACAACACCGCCCAAGGAGATGAGATTGGGTACGAGTTCTTCTACTGCTTTTGGATGAGACTCTTTAAGTGCATCCAAGAGGTGTTGAACTTCCTGACGGCCGATGAGCTCATGGGCATGACGTCGAATCACATCCGATAAATGGGTGGTCATAATAGTGGCCAGGTCGACCACGGTATATCCTTTGGCAATGGCGTCTTCACGATACTGCTCTTTGATCCACAACGCCTCGATACCATATGTTGGTTCAGTGGTTGGAATTCCACGTATGGTTTCGTCGTTGTTGCCAGGATTCATTGCTAAATAGTGATTGGTCATCAGATCGCCGGCACCCACCTGGTTTCCTTTCAGCATGATACGATATTCACCCGGCTTCAATTGCATATTGTCCTGAATATGCACCGAAGGAACAACAATACCGATCTCTTGCGCAATCTGCCGACGAATCGATTTAATTCGATCCAGCAGTTCACCATCTTGCTGGACATCAACCAGAGGAATCAACGAGTATCCGATTTCAAGTCCGATGATATCCAAAGGAGGCAGGGGATTGAATGCATCCGGACCTTGAGGTTCCTCATCCGGCACCTCCATTTCACTCTCTTGAGCGTCGTCCAATGCACGTTGCCGATTGTTTTGATATACAAAATAGGAAACCGCACCTGCAAAAATCGCCAATATCAGAAAGGGCGCTGTGGGCAGTCCCGGGATCAAACCGAACAGGAAAAGAATGAACGCCGCCACGGCCATGACACGAGGACGCATGAACAACTGTGCGCTGATCTCCCCTCCCAAGTCGTTTTCAGATCCGGCCCTGCTGACAACGATGCCGGCGGCTGTGGAAATAATCAGCGCAGGCACCTGGCTGACCAGGCCGTCTCCGACGGTCAAGAGTGTATAGTTTTGAGCAGCATCTGAGAAGGACATCCCGTTTTGAAATACACCGATGGCGAAGCCGGCCATAATGTTGATGAATGTAATAACGATGCCGGCAACGGCATCTCCGCGAACAAACTTATTGGCACCATCCATGGCGCCGTAATATTCCGATTCTCTGGATATTTGCTGTCTGCGACTGCGGGCCTCCTCCTCATCGATGAGACCCGCATTCAAGTCGGCATCGATGCTCATCTGTTTACCCGGCATGGCATCCAGCGTAAAACGTGCGGCCACCTCGGCAATTCGACCGGCACCTTTGGTAATGACCACAAAATTGACCACAACGAGTATGATGAACACAATGAGTCCAACGACATAGTTGCCACCGACCACAAAACTGCCAAATGCTTTAATCACGCTTCCGGCTGCATGGATCCCCTCGTTTCCATGCAAAAGAATCAGACGGGTAGATGCGATATTAAGGGATAGCCGAAATAAAGTGGCTATCAACAATACGGACGGGAATGCGGAAAACTCCAGCGGTCGCAGTACATACATACCAACTAAAAGAATGACGATGGCAAATGTGATGTTAAAGGTCAGAAACAGGTCGAGCATTATGGCCGGCAACGGGATGATCATCACCATGATGATTGACATGGCGGCAAACCCTATCATCACATCTGAATTTTTGGAGAGTATCCCGAAACGCCCCGGATTGGCTGTTGTTTGAGCGAGTTCCATATCGTCCTAATCATTATTAAGGTTGACGCATTCGGTTCTGCATTTTCCATGCCTGTACTCAGGGCGATATCGCAAATAAAACCAGTTGATTCAAAGTCCCTTATATTCTTGTATTATTCTAAATAATCTTCTTGGACGAGAGATCCGAATGGACTTCTAAGAAAGGTCCCAGCGTCAATTTTCCGTTATTCAATTCAACAATAGAATCGTCAAAATTCCGGCTGAAAAAAAGCATTGGGAAAATGCAACGGCATCATGGCGGAATGTGTTTTTGTGCAGGCTGGATGGCTATAGGACTCTGTTTGGATTGTTCTAACTAAAATATAATAGACAGAATACCTTAACTTAAAACTTAAAACTCAACTTTCGGTTTCCGCTTTTTGAAATTTCTGTTGCCGTCATTTGCCATAAAGGCGGCCATTGAACAACTGCGACGGCAAACCATTGATGCCCGGATAGGGACGGAGGCAGGCCCTGCTCTGGAACATAACTTTAGCAGCAGTGGTTTGCCGGCTAAGGGCGGGTACGGAGCCCCGCCCTACGAAAACCCTCTGCATTGCTGAAATGCCGATAAAAACGTAGGGCCGGCCTCCGCGCCGGCCGGTTGTAAGCGTAGACTTGGGGCATAGGCCCAGATGACTCATTCGGCTATCCGCACCGGGTCTTATGATGGCAATCGGTGAAACTCGAAAGTTGTATTAAAACTTTAAACTTATAGCGTTGCGATCAGTGAGCCAAACCTTTGAGCCGATAGACATACGCCAGCAATTCCGCCACGGCGTGATAGAGTTCCGCGGGTATGTATTGATCGATCTCAACGCTTTTAAAAAGCGCACGCGCCAAGGGTTTTTGTTCGATAATGGGTATATCGTTTTCATTGGCAATGGCTTTGATGCGTTCTGCAACCAATCCGGCGCCCTTGGCAACGACCTGCGGCGCCGGCATGTCACGCTCAAATTTGAGGGCCACTGCCAAATGGGTGGGGTTGGTAATCACCACGGTTGCATCCGGAACCGATTCCATCATTCGGCGCATGGCCATCTCTCGTTGGACAGCCCTGATTCTGGATCGAACCATGGGATCACCTTCCCTTTGCCGGTACTCATCCTTCACTTCCTGTTTGGTCATACGCAAATCGCGTTCATGCTGCCATCGTTGAAAGAAGAAATCGACAGCGGCCAAAACGATCAGCACCAGACAAGTGTAAAAGCCCATCTTGAGAGCGGCATTTCCCATGAAGGACAGAATATCCTGAATGGACAGGGAGACCAGCGCGGGAATTCGATCCATATCTTTTCGCAGCATGGCGTAGGCCATTCCGCCGATGATGATCATCTTGAAAATGGCTTTCACCACCTCAACCATGGAGCGTAGCGAGAACAGGCGTTTGATGCCGTTGATGGGGTTGATTTTGTTGAATTTCGGCGTCAGCGATTCACCGGTGAGCAAAAAACCGGTTTGAGATACGTTGCTGAGCAGGCCTGCAACGATGATCACCGTTAGAAGCGGGGCCAGAATAATGAATATCCGCTTGAATACTTCCCATAGAAACAGGTGTGCGGTTTCGATCTCAAAGCTCTGCTGATACAACCGGGTGAGCACCATGTGCATGACATCACCCAGTTGGTGGAACATCCAGGCCCCACCGAAAAAGAAGACCGTCATGGCACCTAACAATACGGTCACCGATGAAATCTCGCGGCTTTGTGCGACTTGCCCTTTTTTGCGGGCATCTTCGCGCTTTTTAGGCGTCGCTTGTTCTGTTTTGTCCTGGTCGGAACCGGCAGCCAATGGTCATCCTATTTCATGTCAGCAGGTGCATGAGCCCTTGAATGCTTTTTCCAAGGGTGACAAATGCCGTCTTTATAAAACTCATGCAATATGGAAGCGAAAATCCCAGAAAAATCAAACCCAGAATTATTTTAAGGGGCATGGCGACAATGAATATCTGCATTTGGGGTACGGTTCTGGAAATCAGGCCCAAAGCAACGCTGGTTAACAACAATGCCACCATCACAGGAGCCCCGATTTGAACGGCAATGGTAAACGCATTGGCGGTGGTATCCATGATCAACCCGAAAAGGTTGCCCTCGAATCGCGCACCCCAGAAAGGAATGATATCGAAACCGTTTACCAAGGCTTGAAGGAAAAAATAATGAATGTTGAGGGTAATGAAAATCAGGAATGCAAAAAGATTCAAAAATTGAGAGAGCATTGGTATTTGCAGGCTTGAAGCCGGATCAACCACATTGGCAATGGCGAACCCCATTTGAAATCCTGCCATTTGACCGGCCAGTTGAATGCCTGCGAATAACAGTTTGACCATTAAACCAATAATCAATCCAATGGCAATCTCAGATCCTACCCCCAGGACCAACATGACTGTCGGGCTGTTGATCGAAGGCGCCGTGACGTTTAACCGGGGCAAAAGCAGCCAGGAGACGGAAACGGCCAAACCGACTTTTACCAACATGGGCACATTGCGCGACTCAAAGAATGGAACAACAAAGAGAATGGCTGCCACACGCACCAGAACAAACAGAAACAGCAAGATTTGTTCGAGGGGAAATGACAGGGACAACATGGATGGGCACGCCCCTAAAGCCTATCGGATGTACATGGGAAGATTGTTAAACATGCTTTGAGCAAAATCCGTGATCACCCTTAACATCCATGGGAAAAAGACCAGCAAAGCCAGGGCCACCCCCAACATTTTGGGCACAAACACCAAGGTCATTTCATTGATTTGCGTGGCCGCCTGAAAAATACTGACTGCGATTCCAACCAGCAAACCGACGCATAGCATGGGGCCTGCCAGCATAATGGCCGTCTTTATGGCCTGCAAAAAAAATCCAGTGACAAATTCGGGGGTCATGGTTACATCCTCCTAAACGGCAAAGCTTTTCACAAGTGATCCGACAATTAGGTACCAGCCATCGGTTAAAACAAATACCATTAACTTAAACGGCAGCGAGACCATTACCGGCGGCAGCATCATCATGCCCATGGAAAGCAATACACTGGCCACCACCATATCAATGATTAAAAAAGGTACATACAACATGAATCCAATTTGGAAGGCCGTCTTCAGCTCACTCATAATAAAGGACGGCACCAACACTTGAAAGGGGACGTCATCAATGTTTGCGGGTCGCGGCAGTTTGGCCACGTGCACCATCATCGACAAGTCTTTTTCGCGTGTTTGACCAATCATAAACTTGCGAACAGGTTCGATGGCATTTTGAAATGCTTCCTTTTGTCCAATTTCATCGGCCAGGTAGGGTTTTACCGCATTCTGATGAACACTCTGCCAAACCGGTGTCATAATAAAAAAAGTTAAAAAAAGGGATAACCCGACAATGATCTGGTTGGGCGGCAATTGATTTGATCCGATGGCCTGCCTGAGCAAGGACAACACAATGGCGATGCGCGTGAATGACGTCACCATCACCAGAATCGAAGGGGCCAATGACAGCACCGTGAGCAATAAAAATATCTGCATCACCACGCTCACTTTGCCGCTGTCCGCATTCTGATCCATATCAATGCTCAATAAAGGCACATGCGCATCGCCGGCTTCTGCCATGGCAATTGCGGGTGCGCCGACAAGCGTCATGATAACAAGTGCATACAGAGCGGTTTGATATATAAAAGCACGCATATCTACTCCACCGCCGTCTCTTTGTGAACGTTGGACTGTCGTTTTTTCTGCGGTTGGGTGAACCGTTGAAGCTGGTCCTTAAAACTCAAGCTACGCTGCCTGCCGGATGCCGTTTTGATATCATTCAGGACTGCGGGATCATTAATTTGGGTTAACAAATTGACATTGTCCGATCCGATTCCCAACACCAAGACGGAACCCGGGACTTGCACCATGGCAACGCTTTTTTTTACGCCCACATATTGGCTTTCAATAACTTGGATGAATTTTTGCCTGCCCCCCATGGAATGGATGGGCAATTTGGTTTTAGCCAGGCGATAGAGTCCCCACACGATGAACAGCACCACACCCAATGACAGCACCATTTTGATTGCAGCGTTGGCTAAGTCCGGCGCATAGTTCATTTTAATTTCTCCAACCGCTCGACGGTACTGATCACTTCTGTTAATCTTATTCCGTATTTGTCGTTCATCACCACCACATCTCCCTTGGCGATGAGTCGATTATTTGCGAGTATCTCCAACGTATCTCCCGCAAGTTTGCCCAACTCGATCACGGAGCCCTGCCCAAGTTTAAGCAAATCATGAATCATCATTTTTGTCCTGCCCAGTTCGACGGTTATTTCCAAGGGGATATCTAAAATAAAATCAAGATTGGAAGTTTGGTTAGAACCGACAGGATCGTTTAAGTCACTGAATTCGTATGTCTCTTTGACAGGAACGTCTTGACTCGCAACTGCACCGGCATCTTGAGTTTTCAGACGGTCTGCGGGGATTTGCTGTTCAGCATTATTTTCAGGGGCATCCATTTTGTTATTCTCCATTTTCTTTAAGAATAAGATCGGTAATTTGAATGGCGCGGTTGCCTTTTATGACACCGGGCATGCCCATATATTTGGGGACACCCTCAACCTTTAAGACCACAGGATCTTGGGGGCCCGCATTGATTCTGATGATGTCATCTTTTTCCATCTCCAGAATTTGACCGATATTCCGGGTAGTTGTCCCGAGTTCTGCAACCAAAAGCAATTCCGTGTCCTTGAGAAGATGGCCCAGTTGATCTCTAAAAACATGGGCGCGATCTTTTTCGCGTAAATATCTTGATGAAAGCTTATCTTTGATGGGTTCCAACATTAAAAAGGGCGTGCAAATATGAATGTTCCCTGAAAATTCTTCTCCGCTTACGGACAACACAAAGGTCAGAACCAGATCGCCCGGGCTGACCAGGTTGACAAACTCGGGTTTTGTTTCTGTTTTTTTCTGTACGAACTTAATATCATAAGCCACTTTCCATGCACCCTGCAGTTCCTTCAACACATCGATATAAAATTTTTCCAGCATGCGTTTTTCTATTTGGGTAAATAATCGAAGATTTTTAAGCGGCTTGCCCTCACCGCCGAACATGCAATCAATAAGGGCAAAACCCAGATTGGGCTCAACAGCCATTAAAGCGGAACCGATGAGGGGCTCCATGGTGTAGATGCTGAAACCGGTGGGGTTGGCAAAGGCTTGTAAAAACTCACCGAATTTGACAATTTCTTTCGATACCATCTTCACTTCAATCGGGTGCTGAAGAGAACTGGTAAGGCTTACATTTAAAAGATTTATAAATTTATCATAGACTTCGTCCAATGCATCGAACTGATCTCTGAGCATCAGACTCTGAGCCGTTAAATCATAAGGCCTCGCTTCTGATGGAGATTCCTCCTCAGGCTTTTCTTCAATGCTAACCTCTCCGCTGTCCATTGCACTGAGAAGCGCATCGATTTCCTCTTGTGACAGTATTTTGTCAGCCATGATTGCTTACCGCTACTGGACAACGAATTCAGTAAAGTATATTTTCGAGATCTGCCCTCTTTTCAGAAAGGTGTTGAGCTTGGTCATAATCTCATCACGCAAGGCTATCTTTCCCGGTGTCGTAGAAATTTCAGCGTATTGTTTGCTCGGCAAAATCATCAAAATCGTATCTCTCAATTGAGGCAGACGTCTTTCAATCTCTTCGATCACTTCGGCAGCTTCAACCTCTTCATTGGGTTTAAGCTCCAGTTCCATGGTCACCCTTAAGTATCGTTTACCACCGTGATCGGCCAAGTTAACAATCAGCGTATCCAATCTGTAAATCGGACCGATGGTCTCTTCTTCCTGAACAGCCTTTTCTTCACCATCTTCTCCTTGGTCGTCCTGGTTTTGCACCTGTGCGACGGTTGCAGACATTTTGCTCCAAAGCAAAAAAAAGCCGCCTCCCATCATCCCCATTAAAAGCAAGAAGACAGCTGCGACTGTTATTATGATTACTTTCTTTGACATTGTTCCCTCCATAGGCCTGCTAATACCTATTTTTCTATATGAGATGCTACTTGCTGTTTTAGAATGATTTCTACCCTTCTATTTCTGGAACGGTTTTCTTCTGAGTCATTTAGAGATCGTGGTTTTGACGAGCCATATCCGGCGGCTTGTAGATTTCTCGCAGGTATATTCCCATTTTCATGGAGATATTTGACCACGTTTACGGCTCTTGCAGTTGAAAGCTCCCAATTGCTTGGATAAATGCCGTTGGCGATAGGAATGTTATCCGTATGTCCTTCTACTCGAACAACTCGATTTAACGGTGCAATGATAATGGCCACCCTCTCCAACATGGCAATTCCTTTGCGGTTCAGCAGCGCTGAACCCGAGTCAAACAGAAGTTTGTCGTCCAAAATCAGTTGTATGCCTTCCTTGGTGTACTGCGCTTCCAGTCCCTGCGTTTTTTCCAGTTGTTCCAAGCTTTTGTTTCTTTTTTCGCCATTCGCTTCAGCAGGGATGGCGGGACCGCTTTCATCCTCCGCGATGATACCAATGGGGGCATGTTTTCCCGGATTCATCACCCCCATGGCACTTTGCAACGCATTCTGGAAGTCCTTAAAACGCCTGACGTCCATGCTGCCCATAGCGAAGAGCAAGACAAAAAAGACCATCAACAGTGTGATCATATCATTGAAGGTTGTCAGCCACCTGAAATGAACCACCTCTTGTCCATTATTCACTACGCTGTTGTCGATATTAGGCTGCATTGGTTACCATCATTCCTGCCCAGGCTTAAAGATTATCTCAACCCTGCGATTCCTGTTTCTGTTCTCTAAAGAATTATTTGGAACAACGGGATGATACTCAGACAAGCCGACTGCAGATAACAGATGCTTTTCCACTTGTTGTTTCTCAGTCATATAACGCAATACATTAACCGCTCTTGCGGTGGATAGCTCCCAATTCGAAGGATATGCCACCGTATGTATGGGAAGGTCATCTGTATGCCCCTCAATTTCAACGGGGACTTTGATCTTCTTTATAATGGCGGTTATTCTGGTTAATATTGGATACGCTGATTCTGAAAGCGTCGCAGCACCGCTTTCAAACAGCATTTTGTCCGCAAGTGTCATCACAACACCTTTTGAACTTCGCCGAATATCGATGTTTTCAAGTCCGCTCTTTTGACTGAGATCATGAACGGTTTCAAATAATTGAGCCATGGGATCTTCTTTATCAACCATCAGGGCATCACCATTGATCATGGTCTCCCCCTGTTCCAGTGAGCGGCCGCCACTGAACACCGTTACGGCATTTGAAAACGACCTTGCGAAACGGGTGATTTTCGATTTCTCCAGTGACGCAAATGACGTCAGCATGATAAAGAAACTCAGCAGAATGAGAACGAACCCCGTATAAACGATTTGCCATCCGCCGCCATGGCCGGGCAAGGGACCCGCAGCTCTATTTTGCTTATTTCGAAACCGCCTCATTTCATACCATCCCCATGCGAGCACCGCGCGCTTTCGGCGAGATATACGCTTTGAGTTTTTGCTCGACGATGCGATGATTGTCACCGGCATGAATGGATAGAATACCTTGCAGTACCATCTGTTTGGTCAGAATTTCCTGTCTGCTGCGTACTCTTAACTTTCCGGAGATGGGTAAAAAAAGAAGATTGGCCAGCAGCGTGCCGTAAAAGGTGGTTAACAAGGCCACTGCCATGGGTGCGCCAATGGCCGTTGGATCGGTCATTTGCATCAGCATCTGTACCAAACCGATAATGGTCCCCAGCATACCGATGGCGGGAGCGAAAGAGCCCATGGTTGAAAAAATTTCCGCCCCCAGACGATGCCGTTCCTCCAGCCACATGATCTCCGTATTGAGCACTTCTTCGATTGAATTCGCTTCCATGCCGTCTATGGCCATTTGCATACATCTTACCAGGAAGGGGTCGTCAATTTCTTTGAGTTGCGATTCAAAAGAGAGAATACCTTCTCTTCTCGCTTTCTTCGCAAAACTGACCATCTTGGGAATCAAGGATATGGGATTGTAGGACTTGTGCCGAAATGCATTTTTGGTCACTTTGAATACGCTGATGACATCTGCAAGGGGATAGTTTATCAGTGTGGCGCCCATGGTGCCCCCCAACACAATCATAAGAGATGGATAATTGATGAACCATGAGCCGGAGCCACCCATTAAAATAGAACTGATGACCAGTCCGGCCGCAACGATGATACCGAGTAACGTCGCTAAATCCACTATTTCCTCCAGCCCTAAGGCGCTAATGTGCTTCACTTTTCTTTCTCTGCACCCATCTTTAAGCATGGATTATGCCATAAGGACGGTGAAAGCCCATCCTCTGTCCGGGACGGATCCATGTACTTATTTATATTTTAATTACAGCAAGTTAAATATTACATAGGAAAATGCGCAGTTTGTTTGGAGGGTTTGCCCATGGGATATGAATTGGAGAAGCGTCAATTTTGGCTGTGACAGTCAAGGCATTGACAGATGTCATTGCCTGGAAAAGGAGGCATCACCGGGATGCCTCCTTCGAAATATTTCTGACTTTTAAAACCAGCAGTGAATCTATCGTTTGATATTGATCAAGTCAGACAGAACTTCATCGCTGGTGGTGATGACCTTTGAATTGGCCTGGAACGCACGCTGGGTCGTAATCAATTCAACAAATTCTGTTGCCAAATCGACATTGGACATCTCCAGGCTGCTGGGTGCGATCGATCCAACGCCGCCCTGATTGGGCGTCAAAATGACCGCCTGGCCGGATGCCAGTGAAGAGGTAAACAAATTACTGCCCTGTTTCAGCAATCCTGAATAGCTTGCAAAATCCGCAAGCGCTATTTGCGCAAAATTGAGCATGGTCCCGTTTGAGTACAATCCGGTAAAAATGCCATCTTCATCCACCGAAATCCCCTGGAGCATGCCCGTGGGATACCCGTTCTGGGTCTGGGAGTTCTTTGCCGAGTCGCCGGCATAACTGGTCAGGCTGCTGTCTGATGTGGCCGTTGCCGGATTTGTACCATCCAAAAATCGCCAAACCAGGTTTTGCGGCATGGCTGCCGGCCCGAGACCGCCGGTGATGGAAATTTGATGACCGCATCCGTCTCCGGTGGGAGATAAAACAGCACCCGTACTGTTTGCAAGATCAAAAGCGCCTGTACTTGTGAAGGCCAATATGTTTTCCGCCCCTAATGCCGGTGTGATGGTCAGTCCTGTGGAGCTTACCGAGTATTCCCATTCCACAGCACCACCACCGGTGGGCGGATCGTTCTTTACAAAATTGAAGGTCAAATCCACTGGATTACCGAGGGAGTCATAAACGGTAACGGTGGTATCGTAGGTCGTTGTGTCAATAGCCATGGCATCCAAATTCAGACTCATGGTAACCTCAGTGGTCGCAGACGGAACACTCATTCCTGCCGGCAGCGCAATATCGCCAATGGGGCCCATAACTCCTGCCGGGTCAATGGGATAGCCCTGTACCCGATAGTCATCCTGATTGACCAGAAATCCCGCGTTGTCAAATTCGAACTGACCGGCTCTTGTATAATACTGGGCGGTTCCGGCCTGGTCATTGACGATAAACATCCCCTGACCGTTGATGGCCAAATCGGTAACATTGGTGGTGGTTTCCACCGTCCCTGAATCCCAGTTCGCGGAAACCCCGCTCATGGTGACGCCGCGACCGATTTGCATGGTGCTTTGACCCAATGACGAACTGAAGACATTTGAAAAAGAAACTTTTGAGACCTTAAAGCCGGTGGTATCCACATTGGCGATATTGTCACCGATGACGGACATTGCGCTGGTATTGGCTTTAAGACCCGAGATGCCCGAATATAAAGATCCAATCATGATAAAACTCCCTTCATTATATTAAAGATAATATTCCCTTCATTCATAGACTTGCACAACATTGCCCAATGGAATTTCCTGATCGGCCGACAACAAGTAGGCCAATCCGTTTTTGTAATATACGCCGGAAACCGTTCCGGTGGTGAAAGTCGTGGTCGCCACGGTATTGCCGTTCTCATCCATGGCCATGGCCTCGTAGCGATAAATACCGTCCGGCGCCTGTTGATTTTGATAGTTCAGGCCATCCCAATCAACATGTTGCTGACCCGCGGTCATGGGCCCGGCATTGATGTCCTGCACAAAATCTCCGTATTGATTGTATATCTTGATGTATGCGCCGGCGGCATCTTCGTCTAGATTAAACTCAATGGAAACCGGCTCACCACCGCTGAGATACAATTGGTCCCCCACCGCTTGTATTTGTTTCCCGATATAGTCAACGGCCTGACTATTGGTGAGAATGGTTTGTGAATTGCCCACGTCACCGAGGATTTCATTGATATTTTGCAGTTCCTCCAATGAGGAAAACTGGGCCAATTGGGCCGTAAAACCCGTACTGTCCATTGGATTCAGGGGATCCTGTGCCTGTAATTGGGTCACCAGCAGTTGTAGAAAATCATCTTTACCCATGCTGGTGGATTTTTTTTCGCTCGTCTGTGCGGCTTGCGAACCGACCTGGTTTAATCCAACGATACTCATATCCCTCACCTCCTTTTAAATTTGCCTATGCAAAAAAATTTATCTCGCTGGACGCATCCGTCACTTGTTGAACCGCAACCGCTTGATCGCTCGCGTCACTCGCATTATCATTATCCAGATGACCGAATTTTCCTTGCCGGCGTTCTTGAAATGCTTGCTGAAAAGCGGCCGTGTCCTGACCATGATTTTTATCACCGTTGTCATTGGCCACAAATACATCAAATTTATCAATTTGAAGCCCGTGGTGCTGCAGTTCGGTCTTTAAATACTGGAGCCCTTGCTCGATCATCTCTTTGACCGCAATTGATTCGGCCGCCATTCGAACGACGACCTGTTGATTGTCTGTGGAGACTTGCATATGCAAATTTCCTAGAAATTCAGGTTTTAATTTGATGGACATGGTTGATTGCGAGCCCTGGGTCCGCAAGGTCATGCGCTGTACGATTTGACGAATGACATTGGATCGGGTTTCACTGGCCGGAGGGGTCCACTCGCTTTTTAAAGCTACTTGCTCAATACCCCGATCACTGCCGATTGGTGTTCTATGAACAGCAGGGCCAAGGGTATCCTTTTGGGTATGGCGTCCGTTCAGTGGTGCATCTTCCGCATCACCTGCCTTATCCGCAAAAGCCTCCAATTGTTCCGGCTGGTGATTTGATGATTGCATGTCAAACTTGATATGGCCCTTTGCTTCCTGTCTCGTAAAGGCGTCTGCCTCTTGCTGATTGTTTTGGGCAAGCTGTTGCTGTTGGTTGAATGACTGAGCCGGGGCCGTCTCTTGATGACCATTGTCGCTGGATTCATTCTTAACCGGAGTGAGCGAATCACCGGCTTTCAGATTCATGCCCTCTGTTTGGCCTTGCTTCAAAAATTCAATGGATGTTTCCTTGATTGGCCGGGTCCCGGTCTTGGGTTGACTGGATTCGTGATTTGAATGGATATCGGCATCGGCTTTTTTTGGTTCGTTGCGCGTCTGATTGCCCTTTAGCCATTGCGGTCGTTCCTCGACAAAAGCTGCTAGTTTGCTTTCATCCCCTTCCTTGCCCAAACCATTGAAATCCACATCCAAGCCATTGGCATTTTTCGTTGTCTCCTGGCCGACGGCCTTTGGGTTGAGTTCTAAATCAATATTATCCGAAACCGGCTGCGCCCATTTCCCATTCTCAATGGTCCCCATTTCAGCCTTGGGCAAACCCTCTTTTCGAACAAATTCAATGGCCGCTTTTATTTTTTCTATGGTCTGATTATCCCAGCCAGTATTGGCACCGTTTAATATGGATATGGGATTATTTTGTAGATGGATATCAGATTCGATTTGCCTCAGCAGCTCTCTCCAAACGGCGTTTCCGTTTTCGCTGCCTTCGCTGAAATCGATGACCGGCGCATACTCGGATAACCCGCCCTCGACCTTGACCCAATCCATTCGGTCCAATGATGCTTCCAGCTTTTCAGGTGTTATCGCCATCAAGGCACTGATCACTTCTGCGAATTGTGAATACTCATTTGCCTCAGTATCCAATTTGCCATCAGGCATTTTTATGGCGATTTTTTGAATATTGGGCAACGCTCCCTGGCCTGTAAGATCTAAAAACATTAGTGATGTTTGCATCGTTCCCCTTAATTATCGGCTCTCACAAAGCGGTTAATAGCGATTTCGTTCAGGAATTTTTGCTCATTCCGATCTAGCTTTTCAATATAGGCCTTAAGGCCTTTCTCTTTTAATTTTTCAATGCTTTTACGCTCTTGCACAGCCTTGAGCAAAGCGTTCATCTTCTCTGAGCATAGAGCTTGTGCTTCCTTCACCCTTTGACGTTGATTTTTGATATCTTGTGTTAATCCGTTGAGATAGGTCTCATAAAGGGCCATGCGGGGTCCGTGGGTACGCTTTTCCTGCTCCCCTATCATGTCTTGTTCTGCCATTGTCCGCTTGTCGATCATTTCAGCGAGCAGGGCTATCTCTCGATCCCGATGGCGTTGCATCTGAGCCAATTCTTTCTGAAGCATTTCCTCTTTAAAATGGCGATACCGCCGCAATGCCTCTAATTTAAATTCAAAACCCATAACGGTCTCACATGTTCACTTGCATGATATGTTCCAGTTGCTCAAGACTCTCTTCGTAATGGACGTTGTCTTGGATATCCTGCTTGAGGTATTTATTGATATGTTCAATTCTCTCAATGGCCCGGTCTATTTTGGGATTGCTCCCTGCCACATAGGCGCCGATGTTGATTAAATCTTCGGCTTTTCGGTAAGTTGACAGCAATTCTTTCAGGCGCTTGGCATTATGTTTATGTTGCAAACCGGTAATATCGTCCATTACGCGGCTGACGCTTTTTAAAATATCAATGGCGGGATAGTGGTTTTGATCAGCGAGTTCGCGTGTCAACACAATGTGGCCATCCAATATGGATCGGGCCGCATCTGCGATGGGCTCGTTCATGTCGTCCCCCTCAACAAGGACGGTGTACAAACCGGTTATGGCACCTGCATGGTCGGATGTGCCGGCTCTTTCAAGCAATCTTGGCAAGAGTGTAAACACTGAAGGCGTGTATCCCTTTGTGGTGGGGGGTTCACCCAGAGCGAGCCCTATCTCTCTTTGGGCCATGGCAAACCGTGTCAGGGAATCCATCATCAAATTAACCTGCAATCCCTGGTCGCGAAAAAATTCTGCTATGGCGGTAGCCACAAAAGCACCGCGCACCCGAACCAGCGGAAGGTGGTCTGACGTGGCGACGATGACGACGGATTTTTTCAATCCTTCTTCACCAAGCTCTCTTTCGATGAACTCATTGAGTTCTCTTCCACGCTCGCCAATCAAGGCAATCACATTGACGTCCGCCTGGCTTTTCCGGGCGATGATGCCCATGAGCACGCTTTTGCCCACACCCGATCCCGCAAAAATCCCCATCCTTTGCCCGCATCCAACCGTTAAAAGGCCATTGATGGCCCGGACGCCAATGTCCAGCGGCTTTCTGATACGTTGTCGCAACAGCGGATTAATGGGGTTGGCGTAAATCGGATATTCCTCTTCCGTATTGAGGGAACCGAGCCCGTCGATGGGATTTCCCAGTCCATCAATCACGCGTCCGAGCAATTGTTGGCCAACCGGAATTGAGGCATTCTGATGACGGGCCACAACCAGATTGCCCGGACCGATGGATCGCATCTCTTCCAATGGCATCATCAGGACGGTTTTATCGCGAAATCCCAATACCTCGGCCTTTACAGGCGTTTCACCATTAT
Organism: Desulfobacteraceae bacterium; assembly: GCA_050124755.1. Classification (GTDB taxonomy): domain Bacteria; phylum Desulfobacterota; class Desulfobacteria; order Desulfobacterales; family Desulfosarcinaceae; genus JARRKU01. The sequence goes on along the minus strand of JASFER010000035.1, from coordinate 12,992 downwards.
TTCCGTGAATCTCGCAAACACAACCGAGTTGCGTTACAGGACCGTTGGCTTCCACAACCAAGCCGACAACTTGGGTAACATGTCCGCAGGATTTAATCGGCTCGCACGTGTCTATTTTGTGATAAAACTGGTTGAACAGGACATCGGTTGCTTTTTCAACATCTTCTTGTTGCTGCTGGGCCGACATAACATTTTTCAGCTCGCCGGCAATGGTCTCCAACTGTTGGTCTATTCTTGCATCTATAATTCCGTGATCTGTCTCAACCAGGCATCCCCCCCTGTGGATGCTTCGGTCTGTAATGAACTCAAATTGCTGATCGACATCAACATCGGGAAAAGATTCCAGAATAATAATTTCTACGATCTTAACGTCTTCCGGGTTTAGTTTGATTTTGACATGTTCATGATTGATGGCAAATTGAATCACGTTGCGAAGATTTTGAGAAGCTGCGTCAGGATCCGAATGGATTGCATGTTTAATAATGCGATCGGCCAATTCGAGGGCCATGCCTATCCCGTCTGCATGTATCTTACCGCGGATCATCTGGTGGTGTTGATGCACGCATTTCGTTGCATCAACCAGAATTTCCTGAATGGGCCCGGCTTTCTTTTTCTCACGGGATAGCGTTATTTCGCGTCCTTGCCCATACCCCTCATCAAATGCCTGCGATTCAACAATCGAAATATCCGTTGCATTCGCTTTTTGACCGGCAGAATCGCCCGGATGCGGATCATCCGATACGGCATCATTTGATCCGTTCAATTCAGGAAAGCTGTATTGTCTATATCGATGTTTATCTTTCATTATCCGATAAACTCTTCGCCACCACGCCCGCTGATGATAAGTTCGCCTTTGCGTTCCATTTCCTGCACAATTCTGGTTATTTTTTGCTGGGCATCGGTGACATCCTTCATTCTCACGGCACCGCTGACCTCCATCTCTTCTTTGAGAATATCTGCCGCTCTTTCAGACATGTTACTAAAGATTTTCTGTTTAACCTCTTCGGATGCCGCTTTAAGTGCAATGGCCAGTTCCTGAGATTCAACACTGCGAAGAACCTTCTGCAACCCTTTGTCATCAACGAGAACGATGTCTTCAAAAACAAACATCTTCTGTTTAATTTCATCGGCAAGCTCAGGATCATCCTCTTCAATATCATCGATGATCTGTTCTGCCGTTCCGCCATCGATGGAATTGAGTATCTCGGCCAGTCGTCCGACGCCTCCGGCTTCTTGGGCTGAAGATTGATCTTTGTTGGATAGGATCTCTTCAAAAACCCTGTCAATTTCCTCAACCATGCCGGACATAACCTTATCTAAACTGGCAATGCGAAACGCGACATCTGATTTCACTTCATCCTCGAGCATGCTTAGAATGTCACTTGCAACAGCCGGTTTTAAGTGCACCAGTATCAATGCAATGGTTTGGGGGTGTTCATCTTTGATTAATTGAAGCAGTTGATTCGGTGCAATATTCTGTATGGCCTTCAGGTTCTTGATTTCACCTTTCGCTGGCGCCTCTTCTTCCTTTTTCTCTTTTTTTTGCTTTTCCGTTTTATTATCAATAAGTTGCGGGATACCGGTGGATTCCAGGAACTCCATGGCCACTTGCTCAACCAATGACTGGGGAACCGACCCGAGCTTTTGCTGCAGCTTGAATATCAATTTGCGCTCTTCGTCGTCCAGGCGTTCTAAAATCGGGCGTGCCGCCTGAACACCAATGGCGTTGGTTAAAATGGCAACTTTAACCGAGCCTGACAATTGATTCATATTCATCGATCCAGAGCCTCCATAATCATCCCGCTTTGGCTGATTATGTCTCTTTGAGCCATTGCTGCATTAATTGGGCGGTATCTTCCTGATTCCCCTGTATAATCTGAGCGGCCTGGTCCACATATTTAGATTTGGCTGCATCTTTATTGGCGTATTGTCTCTCGATTTCAGCAACGGTTCTCGGCAGATGTTCCAGCAATTCAACATCTTCCCACGAGGTGTCGGTAAGCCACTTGATCAGCGGCCGTATGATATACATGAAGGTGAACAGCACAAACAGGCCGCCCATCACGTACTTTATATGGCTTCCATAGGCTTTTAGGTTTTCCAGCCACGACCCGACACCTTTGACTTCCGGTGGTTGGGATAGTTTCTCCGTATTAAACGGGATATTGGTCACTTCAACCATATCCCCCCGGGTTTGATCAAAATTCACCGCACGCTTGACAATGCTCTCGAGCTTCGCCATCTCTTCATCGCTGCGGGCTTCATATTTAATCTCTTCCCGTCGTTTATCCCCTTTGCCCTTAACAATGGTTGAATATTTGCCATCAACAATCACGGCCACAGACAGCTTATTGAGTTTGCCGACCGGCATTATTTTGCGGTTGATGGTCTTTCCGATTTCGTAGTTTCGGGTGAGATCTTGTTTTTTAAACGATGCCGGCGATGTGCTTTTTGTTTTTTCCGCGCCGTCCCTGATGACATTGGCGGCCATACCGGGAACACCAAGAGGCGCATCTTTGGTTTGTGACGCCACTTCGTTGAAAGATTGCTCGCTGCGAACAACCTGGTTATCCGGCAGGTAGATTTCTTCAGTCGACTCTTGCTGAATAAAGTCCAAATCACATGACACACGAACGATGGCTTTGTTTTTGCCGAGCACTTGCTCCAACATGGTCAAGACGCCCTTTTCCAGCAACCGTTCTTTTCTTTTCTGAAATTCCAATTGGTCGGAACTGATCTGGGCTGCACTGGGTTGATCTTCAACACCGGCGAGCAACTGGCTTTTTTGATCGACAACCGTGACATTTTCCGGCATCAAACGCGGTACACTGGATGAAACCAGATGAACAATACCCTTGATTTGATCGTTGTTCAGCCAGCGTCCATGATGAACCCTTAGAATAACAGAAGCGGTGGCCGGATCATCTTCTTCAATAAACAAGGATCGCGGCGGCATGACAATATGAACCCGGGAGCTTTCAACTTCAGCCAGTCCGTTGATGGTCCGGCTCAACTCCCCCTGAAGGGCGCGCTGATAGTTGATATTCTGTACAAACTCTGTCATACCGAGTTTGGTATTGTCAAAAACCTCGAAACCAACCCCGCTGCCCTTGGGCAAACCTTGTGAAGCCAGATCCAATCTTACGTCATAGACGTGTTCTCTCGGTATCTGAACAGTACCGCCGTCGTGGGATAATTTGTAAGGAATTTTCTGTTCCCGCAATCGCGCAACGACTTCACCGGCGTCCTGGGCTGACAGCTTGGAATAGAGGGGCATATATTCCGGTTTGCCCGACCAATTGATCAATACAATCAAGCCCCATATCGTGGCGATCACCAAAACAGTTAAGCATATGAGTTTTGCCGGGGACAGGGTTTTAAAAACTGCGCTCACTTGATTTCCAAAATCTGAAACCGATTTTGTCATTGCGTCGTCTTTCCTGTTTAGAGCCTAATTCATTCCCATCACTTGTCTCACACTAACTTTTGCCGATCTCCAATGCTGCAGAAGCCATATCCTTGATCGATTTCACCGCAGTAACATTGGCTTCATAGCTGCGTGTTGCTGAAATCATGTTGACCATCTCTTCCACCACGTTGATGTTGGGCAGCGAGATAAAACCTTCATCATTGGCGTCCGGATGGCCAGGGGCATACTTAAGGATCGGTGGACGGTTATCATCTCTTATTGCAACGACTTCAACCCCGGTCAGCCCGGGGTGAAGTCTATCCGCCAACGCTCTCCGAAAATCATTCGTTTCTGATTTCGCCGCAAAGACAGCATCTTTGCGCTGATATGCATTACCTTCCTTAGCCTGAGGCGTGTTCACGTTGGCGAGGTTGCTTGAAATAAGGTTCATGCGCAGCCGCTGGGCACTCAGTCCTGTTGCGCTGGTTTTAAGCGAATCCAAGAAATTCATACTGATCTTTAGCCTCCAGTCGTAATGATCTGAATTGATTTCAGCAAATAATGTACCAATTCACCCATCACCACATGTAATCGGCTATACTACTGTTTTTTTAGGGTTTTTTTAAGGTCAATTTTTTATTGTGTTGGAGAAAGAGTCAAAAGATCGACATATGCGGCAAACATTGCCTAGATAACGGTTCAATCCTTAACCCCCTCCCCCTTGACGGGGCAGGGCCGGGGTGGGTGTGCTTAGAAAAGGACTGGTGCGTTTTTGATTGCATCATTAAAACCTGGTTCTCCAGGCCAGATCAAAGGTAGCGGGTTATATCGAAAGTGTCTATAGAACCGGCCGGCACAGAGGCCGGCCCTACGCTATAATCGACATCGTTGGCCGGATCAATGGTCTTCGTAGGGCCGGGCTCTGTCCCGGCCTGGCGTGGAACCCAATGCAACCCAAAGTTTGACCGCCTTGCCCTTGCTACTGTCATTTAAGAATTTAGACATAGTTAAAAATTAACTTGGGCTTTCTGGATAACCGTATAAGATAATAATGGCAGAAGCGCAGCGATTCCACACTTGGACATTCGATATTCTGCGGTTCAACGTACAGTTTGAATTCATCCCCTTCCAGGGGTTAATCCAAAGCCGGGTCCTCTGGACCCGGATGCTTTACTCAGGCACAATGTGTCATTCTTGGGCGGCATTTATTGCAGGTACATTTGCGTTACCATATTCACGCAGCTTATTGCGCAGGGTCCGAATGCTGATTCCCAGCATTTTGGCGGCATGGGTGCGATTATCATTAACATGCTTTAAGGTCTGACCAATCAGCTTTTTCTCCATCTCTTTAACCGTCATTCCAACCAGTGCGCTTTTATCATCGTCATTATCCGGGGAGATATCATAATCTAAAAGCAGGTGTATCGGTTCGATGAGTTCTTCATCGCAGATCAACATGGCGCGCTCAATGGTATTTTCCAATTCCCGCACATTCCCCGGCCAAGGCCAATTTGACAATTGGTCAACCGCACTGTCGCCGAATTGGATATTTTCACTTTGATGGACGGTTTTGAATTTTTCAGCGAAATGTTGAACGAGTAAAGGTATATCTTCCTTTCTCTCCCGAAGCGGCGGAATTGTGAGCGGAATGACTCGGAGCCGGAAGTAGAGGTCCTCACGAAAGGTGCCGTCCTTCACCATTTGTGCCAGATCGCGATTGGATGTGGCAATCACCCTGACATCGACAGGTATGGTTTTACGCCCGCCGACAGGATCGACTTCCTTCTCCTGCAACACTCTCAGTAATTTGACTTGAAGGTTTAAAGGCATCTCGCTGATCTCATCCAGCATCAAGGTGCCGCCTTGGGCTTGGACAAATTTACCGGCGCGGTTATGTGAGGCTCCGGTGAAGGCGCCTTTTTCATATCCAAACAGTTCACTCTCCGCCAAAGTTTCGGGCAAGGCCGCACAATTCATGGCCACAAACGGTTGCTTTGATCGATCGCTTTGCCGGTGTATCAATCTCGCTATCAACTCTTTCCCAGTGCCGCTTTCTCCTTGAATCAATACGGTGGCGTTTGAAACCGCAACGCGCATGGCGATCTTGAGCAAGTGTTTCATGTTGTTTGAGCAGGTAATAATGGATGTAACTTTAGACGTTTTTGATTCAGTGCAAATCGCATGCTTATTCGGACCGCATAAGTCCCAAGCTCTTGTCAGTCCTTCTTTTATGAGAGGGATTTCGCTCTTTTGGGTAAAATATTCAAAAGCGCCGTTTTTTATCGCGGACACGGCCCGATGCACATCGGCTTGATCTGCAATGATAATCACTGGGCTGTCATGAGCGTTCTTCAGCAACACCTCTTGAAGTCGTCGGCCGTCTGTGCACTCAATTTTTTCATCAACGACGAAAAGGCAATAGTCCGACAAACGAATGCGAGATGAATCCACCGCGCCCACAGACTCAATTTCAACGCGGCATTTCAAATCCGAAAGGATGCGCTCGATGCTTTCACAAAAGTGATTGTCCGGATGGACGATTAATGCTGGCCGATGATGCATAGTTCCCCTGACACATTAAGATATCCAAATAGAGAACCGCAATTTGCATGCCATGTCATCCGCTTAAACGGATTGATGTGCCACTTCGGGTGATACAGCCGCTATGTATTGTTAAATCAAAAGATTTTAAATGCACTTGAAGCCTTGGGCACACGGAAGATGCAAACCCACAATGAAAGTTCCGTCACTTTGTTGACGCAACTTCTTAAGTGTTTGGTATTTGGTGTTTTGTGTTTGGTAACTCAATGTCATTAACTTAAGTTGTTTTAATCGGGATCGAAATCGCTATCGGGATCGCTATCGAAATTGAAAAGAACGATATTACCAACATGTTCGATCCCGATCCCGATAGCGATCCCGAAAAGACATTTGAAAAGCATCAAATGCTTAAGTTAATGACATTGTTTGGTAACTTGTAAAAACCTATCACCGGTACAAAACACTAAACACAAAACACCAAACACTAACTTAGGCCATAGGTCCGAAAGTTAAAGATTGGACAATACGTCGTCAATGTGCTGAAGCAGTTTGGATTTTAATCCATCGACATTTTGGTTGGATGTTTTCGTTTGAAGGCGACCTTTCCGAATATCATTTTTACCTATTATGTTAATTGCTGCCGAATGTTTCCAATCGGGATGATCACAATCGAGCCGTTCGGACAACGACTGCAGATCTTCCCTGTTAAATTCAATACCCAGTTGAAAGGTCTGCTTTAATAATGATTCAAACTCGCGGGAAATGGATCCGAGGCGATCGCTGTCCAGTTCTAAATGATTGTTTAGAATCTTTTTGGCGATGGCCAGTGCAAGGGAAAGAATGTAATTGGAATAGTTGTCGGTTACTTTTGTAAAACAGGTTGAATACGACCCAAGCACCTCCCAAAACGCATTCAGCGTGGGCGCTAACTCCTGATGCGCCAGATTGCATGCATCCCGGCATCCGGCTTCATATCCCTTTTTGAAGTTTTTTTCCCTGATTTCCTCCAATGCTTTGCTGCCGTCGTGATCATCGCAAGCATTCGTCGGGCCGGAAGATCGCTTGTGGGACGGGGTCCGGTAAATCGGACGAAATAAATGACAGGCATCGCCCCTGTCTTTTGGTTCGGGTATTTCATCTGTGTTGATGATGGGAAAGCAGTGTGACGTTTCGTTCATCTCATCGCCTTCTTTTTCAAGGTTTGCCATCCCCTTTTCATTCGCCTGGGCTTTTTGCGCAGTGCATTATGCGCATTTATGGAGTTCGTAACGTTTGATCTTCTCGACCAAGGTTGTTCTTTTGACCTGAAGCAGTTTTGCCGCTTTATTCTTAACCCAATCGGTTTTTTCAAGGGATTGATAGATAAGATTTTTTTCAAACTCACTAACGGCGGTGCTCAAACATATGCCTTCCGCACTGATTTCCGGCGTTCCCATTATGGCTTCCGCGTTGACGGTACGCTTCATTTTAGGCGGCAGGTCATCGGTGGTTATTTCACCCTCCCCTTTTAGAACGACGATCCGCTCCATCAAATTAGCCAACTCCCGGACATTGCCCGGCCAGGTATGACTCAACAACAGTTGAGCAGCCGCTTCATCTATGCCGGTGACCTGCGTTGCCTTATCTTCATTCAATTTGTTTAAAAAATGCTCAATCAACAAAGGAATGTCCACTTGCCGATCTTTGAGCGCCGGTAATTGAAAAGGAATGACGTAGAGTCGGTAAAACAGATCTTCACGAAAGCGACCTTTCTGAACCTCTTCTTCGAGATCTCTATGGGTAGCGGCGATGATTCGAACATCAACGTTAACGGTTTTACAGCCCCCAACGCGTTCAAATTGCCTCTCCTCAAGTACTTTCAGGACTTTGACCTGCAGATCATGACTCATGTCACCAATTTCGTCTAAAAAAATGGTGCCGCCGTCTGCAATCTCAAACTTTCCGGTTTTAGGGCCCGTCGCCCCTGTAAAAGCGCCTTTGACATGGCCGAACAACTCGCTTTCAAGCAAATTCTCGGGGATGGCACCGCAGTTAATGGCGACAAACGGTTTGCCATTACGGTAAGAGCTATCATGAATGGCTTTTGCCACCAGTCCCTTTCCGGTTCCGGTCTCACCGTTAATCAACACGGTGGAATCGCTGTTGGCAACACGCTCGATCAATCGAAAAATCTTTGTCATGGAAAGACTTTTTCCAATAACGCCATGAAATTCATGCTTGTGAGCATTATCCTGCCCAGTGATTATTTTTTGGCTGCCAGTTCCATCGGTGGATTCTTGGATCTTTGATATGGCCACTTGCATCCCCTTAATTTTATTCTTTCTTAAATATGGAAGCCCCAATCCGACTTCCAGCAAAGTGTGTGCCACTTAGCCCTTATTATCCCGGTCCAGATGGCATTCAATGATCCTGAAAAGTTCGATTTGCATATATATCCAGATAGATAGAAATAATGCGCATTCTTATTGCAACTCCAAAAATCTCAAAGATAGAGATTATACGCTGATATCTAAAAAAAAGATTGCCACCATGCAATTTGCAAAATGCAAATTGCATGGTCAAAACAACCATTTTTATAAAAAAGACTTCAAGCAAGCATTATTATTACCTACTGTTTTTAATCATTTTTTTCGATACAAAGCAATGAACCGTCCATGAGTGCCCACAATCGCCTGATATTATACGTATTACAATAAAGGCCGGAACATTTTTCCATCGTCCAACATGGTATCATGCTGTTATCAAAATATAAATTGATAATGAGCAAAACGCAAAAAAATATCTTTGCATTTTGCAAAGTCGCTTAATCCAATACGATCCACAGGACCTTGCAGTGTCATAACCCCCATATATTTTTTTGCGTTTTCTTAAGTTTAGCATCGCGCGACCCGATATTAATACCGTCAGTCAAGCTATAGGCCATTTTAATAAGAATGATCGCCAAATCTTCAGGTAGCACAATGCTTTATTTATTTTATGTTTTTAATCTGAAAGTTATTTGAGAGGTCATCATGAAAACACCTGACATCCCCCCCCAGCAAATGCCTGTCCAGCATATCAATCCACCTAATGATCGAACCGCTGTCGCTTCAAATAACCAGGCCATTGATCCTAAGCTGGACAAGGCCGCTTGCGATGGGGTTAAACGGCCGTCCCTAGACCGCATCAAAATGAGTATGCAGCAACGGGCAAAATCCCGATTTGAGGATCTCTCTCGACAAATCCATCAGTTAGACAAAACCATGGAGACCATTGACGCCCAGTTAGGTGAGATGCGCGCATCCCTGGAAAGGATTGTAAAGCAATACCCTCCCTATCCCCCTGAAAGTGCCGAACGAATCGAGAACTTGCGCCGATTCAGTACCTTGCGGAAGATCATCGATCAATTGACAATCCCGCGTCAAGTTGACGGCTTGGAAAAGAAACCCAAAGACCAAAAACGTTATTTCGGCAGTGAGGGACTGTCTATTCCTGAAATCGGACCGAATGCCAGTGACGATCAAATCCTTGAGGCGTTCAACAAGGTCAAAATCGCCCAAAGCACCCATCAACAGCGACGCCAGGACTTTTTGGCTGATGTCAACCAGGCTTTTGACCGGATCGGGTAATCACAATTACAACTCTCAAGTTTGGGAAATATTGGGCGATAGCAAGAACATCTCAAATCACAATGCTTTAAAATGCTTTAAACTGATAAACAAGGGAGCAGAGCATGCAATACAACGCAGTCAAATCCTATCAGGCAGTGGCCAAGGAGACCTTGTCCGGACGTGAAACAGAAGCACGTGTATTGACCCATGGGGCGTTGAAGCTCATAGAATGCCAAAAAAATTGGAATGCGCCCGACAACAAAAAACGGTTGGATGAAGCATTGGAATACAATCAAAAAATCTGGAGCATTTTCCAGGCTGAAGTGTCAAACCCGGAAAATCCTTTGCCCAACAAACTCAAGATCGATATTCTTCAACTCAGCCAATATATAGACAAAAAAATTTTTAAGGCCATCGCCTTCCCCGCTCCGGAAAATCTGGACATGATCATCAAAATCAACCAAAACATCGCCGCCGGACTGCGCGGCTCAGCCTCCGGACCCGTTGACTGATCAGTTGGAATAAAAAAAATCTAAAGTTTCCTCCCGGGTCTCCGATAAAGGATGTAACGGTGCAAACAGTAAGGTGAAAGGAGGACAAGGCTCAACTAAACATGATTTAAACGTCCAACGCTTTTTTCCACCATAACCTTCGGCCAGAATAGCCGAAACCCAAAAACCTAGAAAAGGAGAAACACCATGGCAATTACACTAACCCAAGGAATGCGTTCCAACCTGTTCGCCCTGCAACAAACCACCCGACTGATGGACCAGACCCAGAATCGTCTGGCCACCGGCAAGAAAGTCAACAGCGCCCTTGACGATCCCGTCAACTTTTTTAAAGCCAAAGACCACTCCGACCGCGCCAGGGACTTGTCTGCCAAAAAAGACGGTATGAACGAGGCCATTAAAACCATCGAAGCGGCCAATACCGGTATCGAGAGCATTTATGACCTTCTGGATCAGATGAAATCTCTGGCCCAGGCGGCCAAGACTTCAGAAAATACGACCGACCTGGCCTCTCAGTTCGACGCCATCCGCAGCCAGGTGGCCACCTTGGCATCCGACTCCAACTATGGCGGTACCAACCTGTTGAACGGCGAAAGCCTCTCGGTTGAATTCGACCCAAGTGGCACCAACACCTTGACGGTTGACGGCGCCGATGCTCAAGCGACTACCGTCGGGGTCGTCGCCGGCGTTTCAGTTGCAGCGGCAGACTTTGCCAACGCCACCACCATTGAATCCGGAGCGGTTAGCGAAATCGATGCCGCAGTCGACAACCTGCGCACCGAAGCCCAGAAACTGGCTTCCAGCTTGTCCACCATCGAGATCCGGGCGGACTTTACCCAGAACATGATCGATACCCTGAACACGGGTGCGGACAACTTGACCCTGGCCGACATGAATGAGGAAGGCGCCAACATGCTGATGCTCCAGACACGTCAGCAACTGGGCACCACTTCATTGTCCATGTCTTCCCAGGCCGCCCAGGCGGTATTGAGACTGTTCTAATCCCACATTATCTGATACAATCACCTTACGACCTACGGAGGGGGGAATTAACCCCCCTCCGAATTCCTTTTTAAAAGAGTGTTAAAATGGCCTTGAAGATCACCCTCAGACCCGGGGAGCGCATGATCATCGGCAGCGCCGTCGTGCGCAACGGGGATGACAAGTGCAACCTGATCATCGAAAACAATGTCCCCATCTTGAGGGAAAAAGATATTATGGGGGAAAAAGAGGCCGACTCACCCGCCCGCAGAATCTACTTTACCATCCAGTTGATGTATATCGACCGGGAAAATCTGCAGAGCCATCATAAAGTCTACTGGAAACTGGTTCATGATTTTCTTGATGCAGCGCCCAGTGCGGCGGGACTCATCGATCAGATCAGCGACCATATCCTGAACGATGATTATTACAAAGCGATCAAACTAACCCACAGCCTTGTTGAATACGAACACGAACTCATCGGACGCATCGTTGATTAGGCCTTATCCTATCCATCCGAAATACTCATAAAGACTGAATATCAATTTTTATCGGCGGTTTTCCAAGTTTTGCAATGGCCACCATCTGTTCATATGCCCGCTCCAGATGTTTGACAAAAGATGCGGTATCAAAAAGCGGTTTGATGGTGATATTTTTTTCGATCTTTTCTTTTAAGCTGCTTTGCACATCACGATCCAAGGCAATACGAACAGCTGTTTCTTCATATGCTTTCAGATCATCTGTGATGAGCTCCTCAAGTCCCATGGCCGTGAGAATACTGGCGGACATTCTCGAGGCGAAATGCGCACCCTTGACGGAGAGGACCGGAACACCTGCCCAAATGGCATCGCTGGTGGTGGCAGCGCCGTTGATAATGCGCGTATCCAATACAAGATCACAATGCGTAAGCCTTTCCAGATGTGCCTTTGTGGGCAAGGGTTTTGCAAAAACAACACGGCTTAAGGGAACGTCTTCTTTTAAAAACATGTCCTTAAGATTTTGCCTGAAGATATCGCTGCGTTGAAGCAGCCACAGCACGCTGTCAGGAACTTTTTTCAGAACCCGAATCCATGTGTTTACTATGTCGGGATCTATTTTATAATTGGTTCCAAAGCATCCAAATACAAAGCCTTCTCCAGGCAGGCCATGATCCTTTCTTTCGCTCTCACACTCAGGCTTTCTCTGCCCCCGGTCATTGACCTGATAGCAATCCGGCATGTACACAAATGCTTCACTGTAATATGGCGCCTGGTCTTCTGGAGTAGCAATTCTATCGCTGATCAGGTAATCGAAAAAATCTGCGCCGGTTGTACCCGGCATTCCCAGGTATCTTGCCGCAACGGGTGCCGGCCGCAGCGCGCAAATACCCATTCGGTTGCAGGCCGTATGCCCGTGCAGGTCAACCAGGATATCCACATGATCATTGAATATCTGTTTGGATGCGCCAACATCATCCATATCCTGAATATCAACAAACCGGTCACAGGATTCCATGATGGTTTTCCGAATATCACTGCGGTCATCTTCACCATAGGCGTAACAATTGACTGAGAATCTGTTTCTGTCATGGAAACTGAAAAGGCCCTGGACGAGATGGGATGTGGGATGGTCCCTGAAATTAAAGGACAAATAACCCACCGTAATTCTGTTTTTTGGGGCTATCCGACCTTCAAATTGATATTTTACCCCCGAGAAAGCGGCTTTACGTTCCAGTTGCCTGCTCCATGCCCTTGCGACCGCGTAATTTTGCGCAGGGTCCATCACCCTGACGATGTTTTGAAACGGGCTTTCAGGGGGCATCCGGCCCGCTTTTATGGCTTGTTGTGTGTACTGGTTCACTTTAGCGGATATATCGGACGCTTTCTTCCACGTCCCCGTCTTAATCAACAGGTCCCAGTAAAACACCCACGCCTTTGAGAGCTTTGGATCTGCCTCGAGTGCACGTTCCACACAAAAAACAGC
>JASFER010000034.1:0-32871 GCA_050124755.1 Desulfobacteraceae bacterium | reverse complement strand
CATGGCAAACACCAAGCCCAACCCCAAGGAACCGCAAATAAACGCATTTCCAAGCATCCACTTTCGCTTGATGAGCAGAAGGATGAGAATAAAAATGATTAGTATGCGAACAATTGCCGGAAAAAATACCATCATGCATCTGTTTCATCGGGGCCTTGGGACAAAAAGCCAACGACCACGTGCAGCGCAGGTGATCGTTGACTTAAAGATCGAACGACCTGACTCCCAAAGGCCTTATTGCGCCGTCAGGGGGGCTATCTGGATGTTCACCCGCCTGTTTTGGGATCTTCCCTCTGGTGTTGAATTTGAGGCGATGGGCTGGGCCTCTCCCATTCCGGCAATAAGCAGCCGGGCCGGCATAACGCCCTGGCCGGAGAGATACTCGGCCACACTGCGGGCACGGTTTTCAGACAAACGCTGATTATACGCTTCAGACCCCACACTGTCGGTATGGCCGATGACGTCCACAGTGGTTTTTTCATACTCTTTGAGCACGACGACCACTGAATTGAGCACATCATAGAACCCGGCATTGATCTCCGCCCGGTTGGTATCAAATGTAATGTTGCCCGGCATGTTGAGCATGATCTGGTTGCCGACGCGTGTGACGCTGACGCCTGAATTGCGCAGGCGCTGTCTGAGCTTGGCTTCCTGGACATCCATGTAGTAGCCGATACCGCCGCCGGCCAAAGCGCCGATCCCCGCACCGATGAGGGCGTTGCGCTGACGGTTTTTGCTGTCAGCCGTGATCAAACCGATCACGGCCCCGCTGGCCGCACCGATGCCGGCACCGATGGCCAGTTTACTGGTCTGTTTCTCTTCGGTGTAGGGGTTGACCGTTGTGCAAGCCGTTACCGCAAAAATGACAGAGACAGCCAAAACCCAAATCTTCAAGAACTTGGAATTCATACAAACCTCCCTGCATTAATAATTTGTTGGTTGTTTTCAAACCGGGTGCTATGTCCCGCCTGAGGCGGGATTATAACTCCAACGATAAAACACTGACGTGTTTTTGACTCCCAAAAAACGATGAAACCATAATCTTTTCACTTCCACAATGCAATCTATTCTTGATCACCGTTTACAGCGGTGATTGAAAATGAGCCGTCATCGCCAATGGTATCCAAATATAAAAACCCCCTTCCAACAAGCGGAAAGGGGTTTTAGACGACCGGTTGTCGCAAACGACAATCTTAAAACACGTAGGTCATATTGACGCTGACAATATCCACACTGGCATCCCATTCACCGACCAGGGCACCGCGAATTTGATCTTCGCCGGTGGCGGTTTTGTTGACCTCGGGATCATCTACAAAAATGTGGGTATAGGCAAAGTTGAATTCCATTTTTTCGGTAAATTTGTAGGCTCCGCCCAAGGATACCCAGAACCGGTCTTCATCCGGAATCCGCGGGGTGCGTTTTTCTGCACTGGGTATGGGACTCTGATCAAAGGCAACACCGATGCGGCCGGTACATTTATCATTGGGCGTCCAGATGACGCCGAGGCCATATCTCCAGGTGCTTTCCCAGTCCATCGTCACCACTGTATCTTGTTGACCGGAGGTGTAAACAATCCTCAATTCCTCCATGCGGTCCCAATTTGTATAAGTGACATCCGCCATAACGGCCAATTTATCATTGAATGCATGATATCCGGCCAAAGACAGTGTCTCAGGAAGGGTTACCTTCGCTTCGGCATCACCATTTACGGCATTAACGAGAGGATTTTGTGCAAAAGCTTCCGCAAAGGCCGTTTCATAATCCCACTTGACGTCTCCTTCCAGCTTATGGTCAACCTTGGATCGGAAGGCCAGCCCCAAACGGGTGCTCTGGGTGGGTTCGAACAGAAATCCGATATTGGCACCATATCCCCAGTCATCCCCCTCTACTTCACTGAAGCCGTCGTCCTGCTGCGGGGTACCACCGGCTAACACACCAATAAGACCCAAATCGGCTTTGCTGCTTAAGGTTGCATCGGCCTTTTCAAAACTGAAGCCGGCGCCAACCGACCACTTGTCATTCAAACGCACCGCCACCGAAGGATTGATGTTAATGGTGGACAGTTTCGATTCCACCGCGTGATAGCGCCCCACCCAATTGCGGTCATAGTCCGTGGCCAAGCCGTAAGGTGCATGGATACCCAATCCGACCACAAGGCTTTCAGACAACTGATGGGTATAATAGAGGTTGGGTACCAGTGCGGCTTCACCGCCGTCGCCGCCATCATTTCCATGAAAATCCAAGCTAACCCCCAAAAAATGGGTCGAGCCCTTGTCTTTGAATTCCGCTTGGGGCGCAATATAGTGCGCACCGACCTCGATCCGTTTTCCCTTCAACCGGACCATACCGGCCGGGTTGTAAAAAATGGTGCTGGGATCCTCAGCCAACGCCGCGGCCCCGGCATAAGCCGCACCCAATCCGCGGACTCCCTGTTCCACAATGGCAAAACCGGACGCATGCGCGCTCACCGCACCAAAGGCTACCAGGGCGACCACCCCTATGACTAATCTGATTTTCCTCATGATCTTCTCCTCCCTACGATGTTTTCAATGGATATCGTCAACAGCGCAGATCACCTGCACATATCATCCATTCCAAATTGCATCACTTTGCTTTTATTTCAGAGCATCAAGGGGGGGCGGCTCCCATCGCCGATCGACCAATTATACTGATTTAAAGGGATCACCGAAGGCAGCCAGTAACTAGCTTCATGCCCTTATCCGTACCGTAAGTCCTATGGCCTTATTTTGTTTGTATACTAACCAAACCGCACCATGCAACAAAAAAGTGACTTCGAAACGAAAACTATAGGTCAGATATTAAATGAACGTCATTCATGGTGACTGTATTTAGCCACCAAATCAGCGTAGCGCAATCCCCGGCCGCCAAAAATATCCAAGGCGCTGCCCACGGTGAAATCGATATGTCCACCGCCCAATTGTTCGATGGTGCGGATATCTTCCATGTTATGAATTCCGCCGGCATAGGTGACGGGCAGTCCGGCCCACTTTCCCAGCAGCTTTACCAAGGGCGTTTCAATGCCTTGGCATTTGCCTTCCACATCTACGGCATGGACCAAATATTCGCAGCAGTATTGGGACAGGTGGTCCAGAAGAGGGGGGGAGATCCGTTCATCGGTGAATGTTTGCCAGCGGTTGGTGACGATATAATACGCCTTGGCCCGGCGTCGGCAACTGAGATCCAGCACCAGCCGCTGCGGTCCCACAAGCCGGGACAATCGTTTCAGCCGCCCCTCGTCCACCCTTCCATCGTGAAAAACCCAGGAGGTCACAATAACCGCCGCAGCGCCCGCGTCGATCCATTGGGCGGCATTATCGAAGGTCACACCGCCACCGATCTGCATCCCCATGGGCCAGGCATGGAGCGCCGCTTCTGCGGCTTTTTCATTTCCCCTGCCCAACTGGATGATGTGGCCGCCCGGCAATCGGTCCCGACGATAAAGTTCAGCATACCACTGGGAAGGTTTTTCAGATTCAAAATTGGTTTGCAGGCCCTGCTCATCATGGTCGGCAAGGGTGCCGCCGACAATTTGCTTGACCTTGCCGTTATGCAAATCAATACAAGGGCGAAACATCATATTCAGCCTCTAGTTAAATGCGCTTCTCTCAGAAGCTCAAACGAACCTCTGATCGGAACACAAACATGATAAAAAGTTATCAACGGATCAGTTTTAAGTGTTAAGTTTTGATAAACTCGTAAAAAGTCGCCAAAAAGCAATGTTCTAAAATACCACGAAGGACACGAAGAGAACGAAGCTGAAAATATGATATATTTTTTTTCCTTCGTGTTCTTCGTGCTTCGTGGTAAAGATTAGACTTTTTACGAGTTCATCATGCCTTGTAATGTGAACGGTCGCAAGATCAAATTCTCTACTCGAACAGCAATCAAATAAGACCTTACAAACCTTTCGCCATCTTTTTACGCAACGTTAAGGTATTCTATCGAATTTTTAAATAAATGAGACCCGATCCACCACTTAACACTTAAAACTTTTCCCAAACAACCTTCGGACTTGACTTTACTCTCCAGCTTGAGTTTTGTGGAGAATCAAATCACGATTAAACCATATTTGGGGGCAATATGACAGAAGATATGAAGATTATCGACATTCCCGAAGCCCTGAACCGTGCCATGGGAGACATCGATTTCTTAAAAACGATGATGGAAGAATTACAACGAACGATTCCTGGTTTTGTCGCCCGCATCCGACAGGCGATGCATAGCGCCGATTTGGAAACCCTTGGAAAAGAATCCCATCAGTTCAAGGGAGCAGCCGCCAATTTAGGGGCTAAGGATCTGGCCCATGCCGCCTTAAAATTAGAGCAAATAGGCAAAAGTGGTGAAATTGAACGGGCAGCTGAAGCCTTCACACAATTGGAGAAATCCGCAGCGGCATTCAATCAATTCCTTGGTCGGCTGGATTGGTCGTCCATTTCCACTAGATAGCGGCTGAACTCAACAGCGGCCATTGAACGCATTTTTTCTTTGCCTTCTATTCTATCGATCTCTATATTCATGGTTGTCAAAGGCGGAATCGTCAGTTTAGTAAACTTTTGTATCGGATCACACGTCTCAATCTATATTGACCCGCCAATTCACAACAAAAGGAGATAGTTTCATGGCCAAACGATATCTATTATTGCTGGCGGCCGGCTTAATGATAACGGCGACGGGCTGCGCAACGGCCTATAAGGCCAAACCGCTCCCGTTTAAAGCGCCGACGGCCTACGACAACATGGTCCAAGCCAACGGAATCCAGGTGGGAGGCCAAGCGTTCGTCGATCCGGCAACAGCAAAAGCAGCCTTTGGATTTGACGTCCGTGGAGCCGGTATGTTGCCGGTTCAATTGGTTTTTGACAACCAGGGTCGGAAAAGCATGGAGATTAATCCGGCACAGACTTTCTTGGAGGATAACCAGGGCAATTTATGGCCCATTCTAACGGATAAATTCGCCTATGAGCGGGCCACAAAATATGCCCAAACCCAACAAATATTCAAAGAGGGGGCCTATAAAGGCTTCTTAGGCGCTGCGGCCGGGACCATCATCGGGGCCGCCATCGGCGTTGTCTCCGGCGAGGATGTGGCCCGTACCGCCGGGGAAGGTGCCGCTATCGGCGCGGCCGCCGGGTCTGTATTGGGTGGCGCATCCGCTTATGCATCCGACGATGCCCGCTCGGCTATCGTCCGGGATTTAAAGGACAAATCGCTGGAGAATCAAGCCATAACGCCGGGCAACCTGGCCCACGGCATCATCTTTTTTCCAGGCGAGGCAGCGACTGCGCGGCAATTGCGCTTACAGCTCAGAGAAAGAGACACCGGCGAAGTCCATACGCTGTTTCTTAAGTTTTAGTATCAGCCTATGGTCATTCCGTCATGCTGACCAGTTCCGCCACCGTATCCAATAACGGTTGACTCAATGCTTTCCATTTCGGGTGCAAGGCTTTGTTATCATGCCAAACAAAATCCACCAAATCGAATCTGGCGGGTATATGGTGTTGTTTGCGATCGCCGTAAGTTGATGAGGGGTGGTATTCCAGAAACACCATACGATGCGGATCGATGTCAAAATCGCGAGCCACACATGTTGCGATATGACTGGTGCAACTGCGGACCGACACCTTTTTAAAATCCGTCTCAGGACCCGGCAAATCGGAAACCACAACCACAATGGGTTTAATATGCATCACTTTATTGTCCTGTGCCTTGGACAGGTCGAAAATTCGTAACCGACACCGGCCTGAGGCCAATTCGAGCATCCCGCCAAATCCTTCCCAAGAAAAAATGTCGTCATGAATGAGCATAGGCACTCCTACAACTTAAAATTTAAAAACGCGTCAGCGTTCCGTATAAGCGCAGCAACTTATCAGGCATATCACGGACATCGCCGATAACATGATGGTGCACGCGACCGTAAAGATCATCCAAACGGGGATCGCTGCCGATGTTTACCGTGATGGCCTTCACGTGGAAATTGCGTGCACGGGCCTCCTGCACCGCCCGGCGGGTATCGGCAATGGCGTAGTCTGCCTTATATCCCAGATCGTTTGGAAATCCGTCACTTAGAATGATCAACAGCCGAACCCTGGCATCGGTTTGCGACAGCAGGGATGCGGCATGACGAATGGCCGCTCCCATGCGGGTGCTGCGCTGCGGTGCCAAACCCGATAGACGGGATTTCACAGTGTCTGTGAGGGGCTCCTGAAAACTTTTGACTCCGTAGAAGTCCACAGAATGGCGCCCTGTTCCGGAAAATCCGGCGATGGCAAAATCGTCGCCCACCACTTGCAACGCTTCGCAAAAGAGGACCAATGCCTGCTTGGCCACGTCCAGAACGGTGGATTGCCCGCCGGATACGGTATTGGCAGTGGAACGGGAAATGTCCACCAGCAGCATGACAGCCACATCGCGCACCTGTTTGAGCCGTTTGATAAACAGGCGATCAGAGGGAATCAGTCCGGCGCGACGATCCATGGCAAAATCGAACAGGGCCCGATAGTCAAAGGCATCTCCTTCGGGCCACTGGCGAAGCAAAGTCAGCCCTTCGGGTTTGAGCAACTGAAAAGCGCGCCGCATTCTTGCCACCAAACCATGGTGCTGTACCAGCGTTTGACTATAAAAATCGGTATGTCGATCACTGGATACCTCTACTTCATAAACACGGGTATGATCGTGAAGATAATCTTGCAGGTGATCCGCCCACTCGTGATAGCAAAATGCATCGTCCCTGGATTTTGATACCGGGACGATATCGATCCCCGATCGTTGAAGCAGATCTTCCAAATCAAGACCCGACAAATCCACAGCATCGGTGGCGGAAGATGTGTTATCACTGCGGATCAGCATCAATTCGGACAAATCATCGACGGATAGTCTTCCGTTTTGCTCCGCGAGACGATTTCTAAGATCCGAACGATAGAGATCCACGCCCCGCTCCTTTAACCGCAGCTGAATTCGGCGTGCCGATCGCTCCTGGACGGCCATCGCGCGACCAATCAAATCCCAATGCAGGCGGCGATCAAAGGGGAACACCAATGGTGTATATCCATTCAGCCTGCGACCCAAGGATTTCTGAATGAGATCAAAAGCCACACAAACCAGTCGGGCTGTGGATTCAACACCATGGCTTTGGTCGCACTGCTCATGAAATATGGCCGCAAGCCGGCGCTGCAGCGTTGCTGTTTCTTTTGAGGCACTTGATCGGGCTGATGCCTGCGCCAGCACCAGTTCCAAATATACCGGCGCCAATAAATGATCCGCATCCGGGTCGGTCTGCCTTTGGAATTGATCTAAAAGAAGCGGGGCAACCCGACGCACCAACCCTGGATAGCGCCGCCGCAAATGGAGCGCCACACGCGCCTGCTCATAAAGATTGAAGAGATCGGCCGCTAAATCGCTCGGGAAAAAATCATGGATAAACCGTGCACCATCACAAAGGGTTTTCCGAGGGCCTTCCGTTAAGGCGTCGCCCATCCGACCAGCCACCTCAGGATACAAATCGGCGGCTCTTTCCAGATCGAATGCATAGGTGCAACATTCATAATACCCGGCTTCCAGACGCACCAATGCCTTGTAAAGGTCGACATTATCAGACTGATCGGCAAACCGATCGATTTCATCCGGTAAATAGATAAAGCGACCGTCGGAGCACACCCACGATACATTGATATCATTGCCCTGTAACTCTGAAATGGGCTTTATCACCATCGCGTTCCCCATGCGGGCGTGCAAATATCGATTGAGTCGGCCGCTCACCTGGGCCAAAGGGACCGACCTTCGAAGGGCGGCGCAAGCATCCTGCCCAAGTTTGGATGACAGGCTGATAAATTTCACCCCCGAATCCGGTGCCTGCGCATATCGCTTCAACGCCTGACTGACGAAATGGTCTAATGCGTTTTGATCCAAAAACTGTGCACCCTTTTCCAATCCATCCAGAAAGGGATCCACCAGCTTCAGGTCGGTCTTCACTACTCGATGTAATTGCCGGATCTGCGACCTGCGGCGCCGGGCGGCAAAACCATCCACAGCCTTGGGGAGCTGGTACACCAGGTGCAAACTCTGGTTATAGGTGATATCCTGATCGAATGCGGTGGCCAGCACATCCAAATAGGCGGATGCGGCGACTGCATCTCCCATGGTCAAAAGCGCCGACAAAACCTCCAAGGGTGTGGTGAGGGTATAGGTCCCCTTGCGCAGCATGATTTCCAGCGTATTGTGAAAACGGGCTGAGAAATCATCACCCGCCATCAAGACCGGTGCCAAAAAGGTCGCCATGATGCGGCCCAAGGTTGGACCGGTTTCGGCTGCCCGCCGCACCCGTGCGACGTATGCGTGGAGATGGCTACCGGCGTCATTCGCCATAAGGCTCAGCAGCCCTTTGGCCACAGCCTCTCCCATGCCGGCTTCCTGGGACAATCCCCAAACGGTGGTATCGGCCAACAGTGCAAGATCCTCATCGCAGGGCGATGGAGTGATCAAAGCCAACCGCCCTTTGACCCAGGTGCAGGTGTCGGGATCGGCGATACGGAGTTTTTCCAAAGGTGAAAGATTGCTATTCGTCATGACAGATTTCAGTGATGGCCCACATGGTGAAGGTTGAATTGCGGATATCGGTGTATCTGTGTTCGGTGTTTTGTGTTTCGTGCTTGGTGTATCAGGTTTCGTATTTTGTTCATCATATTGATATCATTTTTCTGAACCTGGTCGGGACAGAGCCCGACCCTACCCGGCAACCCTCAAAACGCCAGGCACCGGAGTGATTCGCGTAGGGCCGGCCTCTGCGCCGGCCTGGTAGAAAATCGAGATATCCTGCATAGAGATTGTCTTATCATTATTCTTAATTAAGCACTTATGGGGTTTGTCCCCGATCGCTTGAACTTATAAGATAACCGATTTAATTTAATATAAAAATTACCTTCAGCATGACGAATCATAACCGATTGAATGGAGATTCACAAAACACCAAAACACCAAACACCAAACACCAAACACCAAACACTAAACACCAAACACCAAACACATTTTAAAACAAATCCGCCATCAAATCTTCCAGTGTCTCCTGCAGCCGCTCATCATCCGTGAGCGGCAAACATACGGCGGTTCGGCAGGCGGTGCGCATATCGATACCGCTCCGAATCAGGTGGGCCGCATAGATCAGCAAGCGCGTGCTGGCGCCTTCCGTCAATCCCTGTTCGCGTATATTGCGGATTTTTCCGGCAAGGGCAACCAGGTGATCGGCCACCGACGGCGCCACACCACCCTCTGCCGCAACAATTTGGGATTCATTCTCGGCAGCCGGATAATCAAACTGCATACCGACAAACCGCTGCCGCGTACTCTGCTTTAAATCCTTGAGAACGGACTGATAGCCGGGATTGTATGAGATCACCAACATGAAATCAGGATGCGCACTAAGCACCTCCCCTTTTTTATCGATGCTGAGCATGCGGCGGTCATCCGTCAGCGGGTGGATGACGACCGTCGTATCTTTGCGGGCTTCCACGATTTCATCCAGATAACAGATGGCGCCCATGCGCACGGCCTGCGTTAAAGGGCCGTCCAACCAAACCGTTTCCTCGTGCTGCAGAAGGTATCGTCCCAATAGATCGGAGGCAAACAAATCTTCGTGGCATGCCACAGTTATCAACGGCCGCTTGAGCCGCCAGGCCATATGCTGCACAAAGCGCGTTTTCCCGCAGCCGGTGGGTCCTTTGAGCATGACAGGCAATTTGGCCTGCCAGGCGGACTCAAATATCTGCACTTCATTGTCGGTGCTCAGATAATAGGGTTCCTTTTTAAAGTAATAAGATGACGAATCTGCTGTTTCCATAATGGTTCACGACTCCTAAATAATTGACATTCACCTTAAAGCGTATATATTGGCTCAAGTTTTTGTCCCTATATAGCGATGGAAGTATCAAATCTCCGTAAAAGGTAGCTTATAATATCTATGGAACCCAAAAACAACCAAGATCCCGTCCACCGGCTGTTGATCGACGACAAGGAAGTTGTGCTCATAGGAACAGCCCACGTTTCCCAACAAAGCGTTGACCTGGTTAAAAAATTTGTGGAAAGTGAGAAACCCGACACCGTTTGTGTGGAGCTGTGCCCCAGTCGCTATCAAACCATCAGCCAAAAAGACAACTGGCAAAATATGGATATCATTAAGGTTATCAAGGAAAAGAAATCTTTTCTGCTGCTTTCGAACTTGATGCTGGCGGCCTTTCAAAAACGAATCGCCGCCAAGCTCGATATCCGTCCGGGCCAGGAGATGGTGCAGGCCATTGAATCAGCCAAGCAGGTTGGTGCACAAATCCATTTAGCAGATCGAGACGTGCGCGTGACGCTGGGACGTACATGGCGCAAAATGGGACTGTGGACACGGCTCAAACTCATTTTTCAAATGGTGCTCTCATTCGGCGACATGGAAGAGATCGAAGCGGAAGATGTGGAGCGCATGAAGAAACAGGATATGCTGGAAGCCGTTTTGGCTGAAGTGGGGCAATCCATGCCCACATTGCGACACACCCTCATCGATGAACGGGATCAGTATTTGGCCGCCAAGATCCGCACCGCTCCCGGAAACAAAATCGTGGCGGTGGTGGGCGCCGGGCACGTACCCGGAATTCTGAAATACTGGAATGAGCCCGTTGATTTGGCGCCTCTCGATGAAATGCCGGCGAAAAGCCCTGTGGGTGATTTTCTGAAGTGGTTTATTCCGGCAGTTATCGTAGGTCTTTTGATTTATGGTTTCTATGTCGGCGGTTCCAAAGTAGGCGCGGGCATGCTGGCCTGGTGGATCGGCGCCAATGCCATTTTAGCGGGGATCGGAGCGATCATTGCTTTGGCGCACCCGCTCACCATTCTATCGTCGGTAATGGCCGCACCGTTGACCTCGCTGAATCCGATGATTGCCGCCGGATGGGTGTCGGGCCTGGTTGAAGCCATGTCTCGTAAACCCAAAGTTAAAGATTTCGAACACCTGCAGAATGATATTCTCTCCATTAAAGGGTTTTGGCGCAACAAAGTCACTCGCATCCTGCTTGTCGTGGTGTTTACCAATCTGGGAAGCACGGTGGGAACGTTTGTGGCCTTCCCAATGATGATGCGTTACCTGTAAGTGACTAAACGCTCCGTGCTATTTTAACCACTTTCCGCTGTACAATCGTATTGTCGCTCAACTTGTGTGTCATGGTCACCACATGAAGGCGCCCTTGTGCAAACATTTGAACACACTCAGGATATAACTTCCACTCCAAGTTCAAACCTTTTTCGCGAACCGCATCCAAATCATCATCCCCGGCAATGGGGAACGCCCTTTGCCCGATGATGGG
Organism: Desulfobacteraceae bacterium; assembly: GCA_050124755.1. Classification (GTDB taxonomy): domain Bacteria; phylum Desulfobacterota; class Desulfobacteria; order Desulfobacterales; family Desulfosarcinaceae; genus JARRKU01. Next base: position 21,520 of record JASFER010000034.1, on the reverse strand, counting down.
CCCGGAGTCTTCTCCATAATCGATGAAGTGTACCGTACAACCACCGACTTTGCATCCGTATCGAAAGGTGTCCCCATAGCCGTCCACCCCCGGAAATGCTGGCAGCAGAGCCGGATGGATATTCATGATATTGGGTTTGTCCAGGTCGGAGATGAAACGATCGATGAAATAGGGCGTCAAATTACGCATGAAACCGGCCAATACCAGCAAATCAACCGCATAGGGTGCTATGTGTCCAAGCAGTTGGGACTCTGCCACTGCCCGGGTGGTTAAAAAAGCTTCCACCTTTTTTGGATCGGCGTCAGGACCAAACAACCCTTGCTTGAGCCTTATTTCATCGAGGTCAAAATCCTCGGGGGGAGGCAGCTTTTGCGGATTATTCCGATAGGTCTCAATGATACCGGCGTAATCTGTTACAAAAGTGGGGATACCATATGAGCCGGCCCGGTCCAGACCGCCTGCACCGACTCTATCTGACCCCACACATACCAATTGTCCGTCAATCCGACCCTCTTGGCAGGCGTCGATAATCGCCTGTAGATTGGTTCCACCGCCGGATATCAGTGCTCCGATTCTAATTGTTCCCATTTCCTTCTCATCCTTGTGTGATGCATTTATAAGACCAAAGTGCCGGATGATGCGATCTTTTACCAACCAAAATGGCTATCAGACCTAACCGACGGTGTCAAAAGCTTAAAAGCCATCCCATGAAGCAGTCGGCTAAAGTTCTGAAAAACCAAGCCGATATTGTTTGAGCGGCGCGCGTGTGGATCTGAAACCAACAATATGAGCCGGTGAGGATGGAATGGACACCTATGTCGCCCGACAACCTATTTTTGATATCAAAAAGAAGATTTCCGGTTATGAACTGTTGTTCCGGGATCAAACCGCAAAATATAATCCGGGCATAGATGGTGACGTGGCGACCTCCACCGTGCTTTCCAATTCCTATTTCTCAATCGGCATGGATTCCCTTGTGGGCGGCAAAAGGTCCTTTATTAACTTTACCGAAAACCTATTGGTCAATAAATTCCCTCAGCTTTTGCCAAAAGAGTCCACAGTCATCGAAATCCTTGAAAACGTCAACCCGACGGCCGAGTTGGTCGCATCATGTCAAGAGATGGCCCGGCAGGGATATCGTTTTGCATTGGACGATTTTACCTATACACCGGGCCTGCAACCCTTAATTGATTTGGCACATATCATCAAGTTCGATTTCCGTCTCTCCTCAATGGAGGAAATACAATCCTATCTTAAAAAAATACCCCACCGTGACGACTTGATCATGTTGGCGGAAAAAATCGAGAACTACGATGAGTTCAAACAAGCCGTGGATATGGGATTCAATTTGTTCCAGGGTTTCTTTTTCTGCAAACCCGAGTTGATCACCGGCAAAGAGATTCCCGGTTCGCAGTTGGCATTGCTGCAAATCATGGCGGAAGTCAACCAACCGGACTGCGCCATTGATAAGCTTGAAACCCTGATTGCGCCGGATGTAAGCCTCTCCTATAAATTGCTGAGGTATATCAATTCCGCTTTCTTCGCAAAGGCCCAACGTATTTCATCCATTCAACAGGCGCTGATCTATATGGGCGAAGCCGAAATTCGTCGATTTGTATCCCTGATGGCCATGTCCAATCTGGCAAAAGGCAAGCCTGGTGAACTGATTCGCGTGGCATGCATCAGAGGTAAGTTTTGCGAATTAATATCGGGTGTTGTTCAAGAATCCGTCAAACCGGAAGAGCTTTTCACCATGGGGATGTTTTCTCTCATTGATGCCATCTTGGACCAGCCTATGGCTAAAGTCATGAAGGAACTGCCCTTGAGTGATGACATTAAAACGGCTTTAATTGAACGAAAGGGACGATTGGCAGGCTACCTTTTCCTTGCCGAAACCTATGAAAAGGGACAATGGCCTCAGATGGCCAAAATCTGCAACGTTATGAACATACCCGAAGAGAAACTTCCGGAGCTCTACCTTCAAGCTTGTGAGTGGAGCAATACATTTTCCAACTCCGAGTCCGTCAGGCGGGGATAAACCCCAATGCTGTTGAATTAAAGGGAACAATTGAACCGAGAATTGCTGACACCAGTGCGCAATAGTTGACAACTGCATGGGGACATATTATTTTGATCGAACTATTCAATCGCCCTGTTAGAAAGGAAACCAAAATTATGGCACAAGGAATAATGGATATTGACGATAGCAGCTTTGAATCTGAAATCGTGCAATCTGACAAACCGGCAGTTGTCGACTTCTGGGCTCCGTGGTGCGGACCGTGTAAGGCCATAGGTCCGGTCATGGAAGAACTATCCGGCACCTATGGCGATCAGGTAAAATTCACCAAGTGCAATGTAGATGATAATCCCGTCACCCCTGGAAAATTCGGCATTAAAGCCATCCCGACGCTTATCTTTTTTAAAGATGGCAAGGTGGTTGACCAAATTACCGGTATGGTAGCCAAATCCAAGTTAGAAGACACCATAAGAACAATTATCTAGACATTTAAATTTCTATTTATCATCCGATAATGCCGCATACCTGCGGACTTGCCTGCCAGGGTGTCGATGGTAAATGATTTGGATGGGACAGCATGAAATTACGCCTTATATCTCTCGCCCTCACCTTAATGATGCTGTGCTCCGGCTGTTCCTGGCTTGGATTCGGAAAAGGCGAAAAGGAAAAACCAGCCTTCGAATTGATTCAGGATGGCATCGAGGCTTATGAGAACGGCCGATATACCGATGCCATCAAGAATTTTGAGCAACTTAAAGATTGGTACCCTTTTAGCAAATATGCCATTTTGGCTGAGCTCAAAATAGCTGATTCCCATTACCACCTCCAACAATATGCAGAGGCGGTATTGGCTTATGAAGAATTTGAACAATTGCATCCGCGCAATGAGGCGACACCCTATGTGATCTACCAGATCGGCCGATGCTACTATAATCAGATCGACACTGTCGATCGAGACCAGGAACCGGCGCGAAAAGCGCTGGAAGTTTTTCGGCGCCTTAATCGACAGCACCCCCAAGACTCATATGCCAAGCAGGCCCGAACCCACATTGCCATATGCCTGCAAAACCTTGCCGCGCATGAGTTTTACGTAGGCCAGTTCTATTTCAAGTCCAAGCACTATAAAGCGGCGCTGAGTCGATTTATAACGGTGGTCACCAAATATCCCGACGTTGGCGTTCACCATCAGGCGCTCAATTACATTGCCCAATGTGAAGCGTTGGTGGCCAAACAAGCGGAAATTGAAAAAGCCAAACCTGAAAAATAACGGTATGGCGATTTGATAAAAAGCCCTTTACAACCGGTTTAAAACAAGTTAGTTAGATCATTTTGCTGCACGCTGATGTGCATTGCGGCAGTTTAAAGTAAACGATCAACACCAGTGGTTATCCATTGGGTTCCAACATGATTCAAGTGGAGTCGAAAAATGGCAAAGGTATGTGAAATTTGTGGTAAAAAACCGATGGTGGGTAATCATGTCAGCCACGCCCACAACGTGAACAAACGCCGATTCAACCCAAACCTGCAAAGCGTAAGGGCCATGCAAAATGGGCGCGTTCAAAAAATGGTCGTCTGCACATCATGCATCAAATCAGGGCGAGTGGTTAAAGCGTCATAGAAACTGATCAAAACCTTCAGCCCATCCGTCGGACCGACTGTACGTGCTTCACATTTTTCAATCCGGATAGCACTTGTTCCAACTGTTGCGTATTTTCAACCGCAAGTGTAAAAAAGCTGGACACCACTTTATCGTTGGTGGTCTGAGAATTTGCCGCAAGAATATTAGCCCCGCATTTGCTGATGGCGGCAGCCACATCAGCCAGCAGCCCCATCCGGTCCAGCGCCCGCACCACAATCTTAACAGGAAAGGCTTCAGCCGTCTTTTCAGCCCACTGCACATCGATGAGGCGTTCAGGATTGGTTTTGATCACATTGGCACAATTGGAGCGATGTACCGTTACCCCGAATCCACGGGTAATGAATCCGATAATGGCATCGCCCGGAACGGGCTGACAGCATTTGCCAAATCGGACGAGGATGTCCTCCACGCCTTTAACCACAACGCCGCCGCTGATCTTCTTTTTGTGAGCGACATCGGCCGTTTTTCCTGCGATTGCGGATTGGAGCTGCTCATCTTCGGTTTTAGGCGCAATCTTGCGGACCACCTGCAATGGGGTGATTTTTCCGTAGCCCACCGAGATAATCAAGTCCTCCAGGGCTTTTAACCCAAAGCCCTCCACCACCTTTTGCATCTCATCCGATTTGGCCAACTGATTGAAATTGAGCTTGTATTTACGAAACGCCTTCTCGCACATTTCACGACCCAACTGAAGACTGCGCTCTTTTTCCTGGGTTTTGATCCACTGACGAATCTTGGACTTGGCTTTAACGGTTTTCACAAAGCCCAACCAGTCCTTGCTCGGTTGGTGGCCTTTCTGGGTGACGACTTCGACCCGCTCACCGGTCTGCAGCTGGTATTTGAGCGGTACCATACGCCCATCAACTTTGGCGCCCACGCACTGCTGCCCCACTTCCGAATGAATCATGTAGGCAAAGTCCACTGGTGTGGCTCCTTTTGGCAGAGACTTGATATCTCCCTGGGGCGTAAAAACATAAACTTCATCCGGAAAGAGATCTATGCGTACATTTTCCAGGAACTCATCCGGGTCGTTTATGTTGGCTTGATTCTCAACCAATTGCTGAACCCAGGAAAACGCTTCAACCGCCTTGGTATCAACGCTTTTCCCCTCCTTATAACTCCAGTGGGCGGCAATTCCCGATTTGGCGACGCGATCCATCTCTTTTGTGCGGATCTGGATTTCGATGCGTTCGCCGTAGGGACCAATGACCGTTGTATGCAGCGATTGATACATATTGGGCTTGGGCATTCCGATGTAGTCCTTAAATTTCTTGGCAATGGGTTTCCACAATGAATGCAGCAGCCCAAGCGCTTCATAACAATGCGGAATCGTATCCAGAATAATCCGGAAAGCGATGATGTCGTAAACCTCATCAAAGGAAAGATTTTGCTGCACCATCTTTTGATAGATGGAGTAATAATGCTTATAACGGCCCAGTACTTCGCACGATAAGTCGTTTTCATCCATCTTTTTCTGGATGAACGCCTTGACCGTCTCAATGTAGTTTTCGCGTTCCTGCCGATCCTTGGCCACCAGTTGTTTGATGCGTTGGAATTCATCAGGCATTAAATATTCAAATGCGATATTCTCCAGTTCATTTTTCACCCAGTAGATTCCCAGACGGGCCGCTATGGGAGCATAGATATCAATGGTTTCCTTGGCAATCTTACGCTGCTTCTCGGCGTTTTTGTGATACTGCAGGGTACGCATGTTGTGAACACGGTCGGCCAATTTGGTCAAAATGACCCGGATATCGTCGGCCATGGCCAGCAGCATTTTGCGAATGCTTTCCGCCTGGCGGGCCTGAGCGCTGGTAAAAGAGAGCGTGCTGAGTTTCGTGACCCCCGCAACGATGCGCTGGACTTCCGGACCGAACATCTCTTCGATCTCTTCTTCTGTTGCATGGGTATCTTCGACAACGTCGTGAAGCAAACCGGCGGCGACGCTGACCGCATCCAATTTCATTTCCGCCAGAATGCCGGCCACTTCTAATGGATGGGACAGATAGGGTTCACCGGACAAGCGCATCTGGCCGTCATGGACCTTTGCAGAAAAGATGTAGGCCTGGTCAATGAGTCCCAAATCCGCATCCGGATTGTAGTCCTGGATTTTATCAAGGATATCGTTAATCCGAATCATAAAGATAGAATAAACTAATTAATATGCCTTGGCAAACACCACCCGCTGACGGCTCGGCGCTCCGCAACAGATACACCGGCCGGTTTCTTTGTCCAGATCATAGGGCAGGCAGCGAATGGTCACCGTCAAGTCTTCCTTTATCTTTGATTCGCAGTCGGTTTTCCCGCACCAGTGCGAAAGCGCGAAACCGCCATGGATTTCAGGTTTTTCACTGTTTTTGGGCGTAAAAAATGCGTAAAAGGCCGCCCGGTCATCAAACACATGGGTGTGCACCTCCCTGAACGCCTTGGCGCGTTCAAACAGGCTGGATTGAATCTCATCCAATAATGTGCCGACCTCCGCGACAAACTGTTCCCTGGGCAGGGACACCCTCTCCTTATGCCCCTTGTCCCTGCGCCCCATGAACACCGCATCAGCCGCCATATCCCGCGGACCGATTTCCAAACGCAGGGGAACCCCTTTTTTAATCCACTCCCAGCCCCGGGCGCCGCCCATATCCCGGTGGTCTATCTCCACCGCCACCGGACGATGGTGATAATACCGGTCCCTCAGGGCCTGGGCCAGTTGATTGCAATAATCCATGACTTTCCGCCGTTCTTCGGGCTTATGGGCGATGGGCAAAATGACCACATGGGTGGGCGCCACTCTGGGGGGCAGGACCAGGCCGTCGTCATCACTATGGGTCATGATCAAACCGCCGATCAAACGGGTGGAGACCCCCCAACTGCTGGTCCAGGCATAATCTTCCGTTTCATCAGCCGTTTGATAACGAATGTCGGATGCTTTGGCAAAATTTTGTCCTAAAAAATGGGAGGTACCGGCCTGGAGTGCTTTGCGGTCCTGCATCATGGCCTCGATGCATTGGGTGTCCTCGGCACCGGGAAACCTTTCGGCGGCTGATTTGCTGCCTTTGATAACCGGCATGGCCAGATGAGTTTCGGCCAATCGCGCGTACACCTCCAGCATCATGCGGGTGCGTTCCCGGGCTTCCTCAGCCGTGGCATGAGCGGTATGGCCTTCCTGCCAAAGAAACTCACTGGTTCGCAGAAAAATGCGCGTACGCATCTCCCAGCGCACCACATTGGCCCACTGGTTGATCAACAACGGCAGGTCGCGATAGCTCTTAATCCATCTTGAGAAGGACTCTCCGATAATGGTTTCCGAAGTGGGACGCACCACCAAAGGCTCGGTCAGTCTCCCTCCGGGGATGAGGCCGCCTTCCGGTCCCTGTTCCAACCGATGGTGGGTCACCACGGCGCACTCTTTGGCGAAACCTTCCACGTGTTCGGCCTCTTTTTCCAAAAAACTCAGTGGAATAAACAAGGGGAAATAGGCATTTTGAACGCCGGTGGACTTAAACATGGTGTCCAATTCCCGCTGAATATGCTCCCACAGGGCATATCCCCAAGGTTTGATCACCATACACCCACGCACCGTCGACCGTTCGGCCAGATCCGAAGCCTTAACGATCTGTTGATACCACTCGGGATAGTCCTCTTCACGGGTTGGGGTAATTGCTGTTTTGATTTTTTTTGTCATCTTGCACTTACCTTTCAATATACATTATTCGTTCGCAGATGTTCCCTTTCCCAATCATCAATTTCTTTTAACAAGGCTTCGACCAACTTTTCCTGGGCCACCTTGCGCACCACCTTACCCTTTCGGAAGAGGATGCATTTGCCGCCTCCGCCGGCCACACCGATATCCGCCTCTTTGGCCTCACCTGGACCGTTGACCACACAACCCATAATAGCGACTTTGACCTGTGTTGAACGGGTCAGCAAGGCGCGCTCAATCTGTTCAAGCGCATCAAACAGATCATAACCGCATCGGCCGCACGTCGGGCATGAAATGATTTCCGGTCCGTGGCGGCGGATGCCCAATGCCTTAAGTATCTCAAAACCCACCCGGACCTCTTCCACCGGATCGCGGGTCAGCGATACACGCAAAGTGTCACCAATACCCTCCGCAAGCAGCATACCGATGCCCAATGCCGATTTCACAGTTCCCGTGTAAAGCGAACCGGCCTCGGTCACCCCCAGATGCAAGGGATATTCGGTGTGGGAAGCCAACAGCCGGTAAGCCTCCACCGTACGGGGGACATCCGATGCCTTGATGGAAATCTTGATTTGATCGAAATCCCATTCCTCCAGCAAAGCGACGTGTCGCATGGCACTGTCCACCATGGCCCGGGCCGTGGCGCCGTTATAGCTTTTGAGCAAGTCCTTTTCTAAAGACCCGGCATTGACGCCGATGCGGATGGGAAGGCCTCGCTCTTTGGCCACCCTGACAACTTTTTGTACCTTGTCTCGACCGCCGATGTTGCCGGGATTGATACGCAACCCATCTGCCCCGTTGTTTGCCGAGGCGATGGCCAATCTGTGATCAAAGTGAATGTCGGCAATCAGCGGGATGTTGATTTGGGATTTAATCTCTTTTATGGCCCTGGATGCCTCCCTATCGGGTACCGCCACCCGCACTATTTCGCAACCGGCACTTTCCAGCCGGTGAATTTGCGCCACGGTGGCGGCCACGTCCTGAGTAGGTGTATTGGTCATGGACTGCACCGTGATCGGTGCCCCGCCACCAATGGGAATGCCGCCCAGATGAATTCGGCGCGTGCTATAGCGCTTAATTTCCCAAGTCATGGCCTGAGGTTATACTGAATTTGACATCTAATTACAATTGGGATGTCACTCATGTCCATCCAGAAATGGCAGATGGTACTACACCGTGACCCGATTGTATTGGGTCTACGCCAGCCGGCAGAATGGATTAAACTTTTTTTCTTGGCCAATGGTGGTGGATTGCATGTGACCATTGTAAACGATGGTTTCATCCGGTAGGGTAAAAAGTCTGGATTGAATACTATGGATAAGGGTATCGTAATCGCCACCGGGCAGGTCGGTGCGACCGATGGATCCGGCAAACAGGGTGTCACCCACAAAGAGGGTTTTTTCCGCTTTCGCATACAGGCAGATACCGCCAGGCGAGTGACCGGGTGTATGGATCACTTTGAATTGGATGCTGCCGACATCGATGCGGTCTCCATCTTCCAGGAACCGGTCGGCATCGGGGGAAGCTTCAGCCCTCAAACCCCAAGCAGCTGCCGTTTGGGTCAAATGCGCCAACAGGGGGGTATCTAATTCGTGAATCATCAAATCTGCCTGGGTTGCCTTTTTCAGGGCATTATTTCCGCCCACATGGTCAAAGTGGCCGTGGGTATTAATAATAGCGCATAGATTGAAATCATCCTTATCCAAAGCGGATAGAATTCGGTCTACATCTCCGCCGGGATCAATTACAGCGGCTTGGCGCGTTTTTTCACATCCGGCAATATAACAATTGGTCTGCAACGGTCCAACGGGCAGGGCGCGAACGATCATCATCAATCCTTTCTATGCTATCGCGATAAGGGAATAGTTTTCAATTCTTTATTCTCAAGAGCTGTTCTTATGCTGTCCAATATACCGTTGATGAAGCCCCCGGATTCAGAAGCACCAAATTTTTTGGCAATATCGATGGCCTCATTGATGGAGACCTTTGTGGGGATGTCCTCGCAATAAAGCAACTCGAAAACGGCCAAGCGCAGGATATTACGGTCCACGCAGGCCATGCGGCGCACCTTCCAGTTGCTGGAGTACCGCTCAATGACATCGTCGATATCCTTCTTGTACTTCAGGACACCGTCCGTCAGGCGGACGAAAAAAGGCATCACCCGTTTATGGGGGGGAAAGCAACGACGATAATCACCCAATGCTTCCGATGAAAAGGCACAACTCATATCCATTGAGAACAAGGCTTGCATGGCCAGCTCTCTGGCTTGACGACGGGTTCCCATTTTTTAGATCTTTTCCACCGCCCCCATCAAGTTGGCCATTTCAACCGCCGCAAGCGCTGCATCCCAACCTTTATTACCGGATTTGCTGCCGGCCCGCTCAATGGCCTGTTCAAGCGTGTCAGTGGTGACCACACCAAAAATGATGGGCATACCGGTCTCCATACCGGCGGCGGCGATACCTTTTGAGACTTCCGCGCTGACATAATCAAAATGGGGGGTCGCCCCCCGAATCACGGCACCAAGGCAAATGATGGCATCATGTTTTTTGCGCACAGCCAGTTGCTGTGCCACCAACGGTATTTCAAACGCGCCCGGCACCTTGACCACATCGATATCTTTATCAAGGGTACCGCTGCGCACCAGGGCATCGACAGCACCGCCGACCAGCTTATCCGTGATAAAATCATTGAATCGGCTTACCACGATGGCGAATTTTTTACCTTTTGCCACCAAATTGGCTTCAACCACTTTCGGCATCACGCAACCTCCGGGATCTTCATTTGTAAGTAATCATGAATCAATCAAATTGTACAGATTGTCGTTTTTGGCGCCATCTTTAGCTTAGGGATTCCAATTAAAGTTTTAGGTTTTAGGTTTTAGGTTTTAGGCAAATGAATTCTATCTATATATTTACTTAGTTCCTTTAAATTATAATTGGGATGCCGTGTGCAGCATCCTTAAAATTCCATCATAAAAATCGGCAGAATACCACAACCTAAAACTTAAAACCTAAAACCTGAAACGATCAGTCACAGATCACCGAAATCAAAATCATGCTTGTTGGTCTACACGCCGTCTATTCAGACTGAACATCTAGCTGCAATATATGCCCCATTTTCAGCTTCTTGCACTCCAAGTAACATCGGTTGTATTCATTGGCCGCCACTTCAATGGGAATTTGTTCCGTGATACTTAGCCCGTAGCCTTCCAGCCCCACCATTTTCTTGGGATTGTTGGTCAGCAGCCGCATCTTGCGCACACCGATATTCCGCAACATCTGTGCACCGATGCCATAGTCGCGCAAATCTTCTTTAAACCCGAGTTGAAGATTGGCCTCAACGGTATCCAGGCCCTTGGTCTGCTGAAGTTCGTAAGCCTTCAACTTATTGACCAAACCGATGCCCCGCCCCTCTTGTCGCAGGTATATAATGACCCCTCGGCCTTCTTCGGCTATCATCGACATGGCCTGGTGCAGCTGATTGCCGCAATCGCATCGCAATGACCCGAAAATATCACCGGTCATGCATTCCGAGTGCACCCTCACCAGCATCGGTTCTTCCGCATCTATTTTTCCTTTGACCAGAGCGATATGCAAGAGGTCGTCCACATCATTTTCAAATGCAATCATGTCAAATTCGCCACCGTGCTCGGTGGGAATGAGGGTTTCGGCCGCACGGTGTACAAACGACTCGGTACGCATGCGGTACTCTACAAGATCGGCAATGGTGACAATGCCGATGCCGTGTTCTTCACTGAATTTTTGCAGCGAAGGCATGCGTGCCATGGTGCCGTCGTCATCCATGATCTCGCAAATAACACCGGCCGGTTTCAAACCGGCCAGACGGGCCAGATCCACAGACCCTTCGGTTTGCCCCACCCTGACCATGACGCCGCCGTCACGTGCCCGCAGCGGGAATATGTGACCGGGCCTTACCAGGTCGGCTGCTTTGGCGCCGTCCGCCACTGCAGTTGAAATAGTAGTGGCACGATCAGCCGCCGAGATACCAGTGGTCACACCGCGCTTGGCTTCAATGGAAACCGTGAATCCGGTTTGAAATGGAGAGGTGTTATCCTTAACCATGAAGGGCAGTTCCAATCGATCGCAATGATCTCTGGTTAAAGAAAGACATACCAAACCCCGGCCATATTTCGCCATGAAATTAATGGCCTCGGGGGTGACTTTTTCTGCGGCCATGGTCAAATCACCTTCATTTTCGCGATCCTCATCATCCACAAGGATCACCATTTTCCCCTGGCGAATTTGATCAATGGCCTCTTCTACGGTTATACGTGGCATTTTCTGAAGTAACACTCCTTATGTTAAATGAATCCGGACCTGACCAGCAGGTTCATATCGATACCGTTATGCCCCGGCTTCTCCCCTGATTTCAGGCGCCCCGTAACAAAACGCTCCACATATTTGCCGATCAAATCGGTCTCGATGTTGACCGCGGCACCCACGGCTTTCTTTCCAACGGTGGTGAGCCCGGCGGTGTGAGGAATAATGCTTACCTGAAAATGCTCCTCATCGCAATCATTGATGGTTAAGCTCACACCATCGACAGCCACCGATCCCTTTTTGATCATATAGCGGCCGAGCCGGGCAGACACACCAAACGTCAGGATAATTGCATTGGCCAGTTTTTCCCGCTTGGTCAAAGTCCCCAGGCCATCCACATGGCCCGATACCAGATGACCGTCCAACCGATCCGATAAACGCAAGGCACGCTCAAGATTTAGGCGCTCGCCGATTTTAGCGGATGCAAAAGTGGTCTTGCGCACGGTCTCAGGTGACACGTCTGCGTGGAAACGGCGGCCCTGAAGGCGGACCACGGTGAGACATGCACCGTTCACTGCGATGCTGTCGCCGAGTTTGGTGCCATCCAATTCAAAATCGGCGGCCACCACAAACTGCATGGATAGACCGCCCGGTTTGATGGCCTCAAGTGTACCCAGACCTTCAATGATGCCGGTAAACATATTCGCCTAAATTTATTGGTGTTTGGTGTTTCGTAAAACACATCATAACTTTATCATTACCGGATTGAGCTCCAAAGAGCTAACTTAAGCACTAATCACAAAAAACCAAACACAAAAAACCAAACACTAAACACTAAACACAAAACACAAAACACTAAACACTAAACACTATTTCAAATATCCGGTTACGAGAATATCATCTCCCATTCGATTGACACGGGTGTCTGTCAATGGCATGCAGGCTTCCATTTTATCAGGACCTTGTCCGGCTAACATGGGCACGCCGTCGTCACCACCCAAAATTTTTGGTGCATAAAAAAAATGGACTTTATCAACAACACCCGCTTTAAGCGCCTCACCGGCAACCAGAGAACCGCCCTCAACCAGCACACTTGTAAGACCTCTCTGCCCCAGCCGCTCCAATAAAATCTGCAAATCGATGCGCCCATCTTTCACCGGCACTTCCATTATACAGGCGCCTTTATCCTTGAGACGCATTTTGTTTGCCTCTGCAGCGTCCGGCCCGCAAACAATGATGGTTTGCGCAGGGGACAATTGGTTCAGCATTCGTGCACCGGAGGAAATGGACAGATGAGTATCCAGCACGACCCGTGCGGGATCAACCCCACGCCCCTCATCCAGGCGGGTGGTCAACTCAGGATCATCCGCCTTTACCGTTCCGACGCCAACCATGATGGCATCCATGGCATGACGCAACTGATGGACAAATCCCCGTGCTTCGGCTCCGGTCACCCAACGGGCATCGCCGGTTCGGGTGGCGATGCGACCATCCAGGGTGGCCGCCATTTTCAGTACCACGAATGGGCGATGGGTGCGCATATATTTGATAAAACTTTCGTTCAGCCTGGTGGCCGCTTCCTCACAAACACCGCAGATCACTTCTATGCCCTGGGACTTTAAGAATGCGTTGCCGCCGCCGGTCACATGTGGATTGGGATCAGCCACGGCCACTACCACCCGCCGAATACCGGTGTTCAAGATTTTTTGGGTACAAGGCGGCGTACGGCCGTAGTGATTGCATGGCTCCAGGGTGACATAAAGGGTGGCCCCCCGGGCCTGCTCGCCGGCATCATCAATGGCATTGACCTCGGCGTGCGGTCCCCCCAGAGCCTGATGATATCCTTGTCCCACGACGCGGCCGTCTTTGACCATCACAGCCCCCACCATGGGATTGGGGGAGACATAACCCGCCCCTTTGGCAGCCAGTTCCAGAGCCGTGCGCATATATTTTTCGTGGTCCATCTAATCGTCTGTTTATTGCTTATTATTACTCAACAGGCTCTTCAGCTCAGCCACAAAATCATTCACATCCTTGAACTCCCGGTACACCGATGCAAACCGGACGTATGCAATATCGCTGAGTGTATGCAGCTTGGCCATCACTTTTTCTCCCACCACACGGGAGGGGAGTTCCTTCTCTCCGGTTTCACGCAGATCACGTTCCAACTCATCGATGAAGTCCTCAATAACGTTCATGCTGATATCCAACTTTTGACATGCGCGCTGCATACCCGAACGCACCTTCTCGCGACTGAAGACTTCTCGGCGACCATCCTTTTTGATGATCATGATGGGAATCTCTTCAATGTGCTCATAAGTCGTAAATCTCCGGCTGCAATCGATACATTCCCGACGCCGGCGAATAACGCTGCCGTCTTTGCTTACCCGTGAATCGATCACCTTGTTGTCAAGCTCTCCACAAAACGGACACTTCATGTGCACACCTCCGATTGACTGCTTTCCAAATGAATAAGTTCCACCTCGGCTTCATTCAACATCTCCAGGGCTAACGGATCTGCATAACCGGATTGGTAAACAATCCGGGAAATACCGGCATTAATGATCATCTTGGCGCAAATGGAGCAGGGTTGATTGGTACAGAAAAGTGTTGCCCCTTTGATGGAAACGCCGTGGTAAGCTGCCTGAATAATTGCATTTTGTTCGGCATGAATACCTCGGCAGAGTTCATGGCGTTCGCCCGAGGGAACCTGCATTTGCGCTCGCAGGCAACCCACGTCGGCACAATGGGTGATATGACTGGGGGCACCGTTGTAACCGGTGGACAGAACTCGGCGGTCTTTAACGATGATAGCTCCCACGGCCCGTCGAGTGCAGGTCGAGCGCTTGGCCACCAGGCAGGCGATATCCATAAAGTAGGTTTCCCATGAGGGCCGATTGTGTACATCCGATTGCATACAGCACCTTTCGCGTAATCAGGTATAGAGTGGGAATTCGTTGCATAAAGCAACCACCTGTTCTTTGGTGTGCTTAATCACTTTCGCATCATCCGGGTGTTTGAGCACGTCAATGATCATCGCTCCGATTTGCTTCATCTCATCTGTTTGCATGCCTCGGGAAGTCACGTAGGGCGTACCGATGCGGATACCGGAGGTAATAAGCGGACCGCGCCGATCAAAAGGAACGGCGTTTTTGTTGACCGTTATGCCGGCTTTACCCAGCGCGGCTTCAGCTTCTTTTCCCGTTATTGCCCAGGTGCTGAGATCCGCCAGCATCAGATGATTGTCCGTGCCACCGGAAACCAACGACAACCCTGATGACTGCAGCACTTGGGCCAGCACTTGAGCATTGCTCAGAACCTGTTGTTGATAATTCCGAAATTCCGGTGACGATGCCTCCTTGAAAGCAACCGCCTTGGCGGCGATAACATGCATCAAGGGCCCCCCCTGGATGCCCGGAAAAACTTCGCTGCGCAATCTATCGCCACATTCTCCATCGGCCAGAATGAAGCCGCCCCGCGGCCCCCTCAGGGTCTTGTGGGTTGTGGAGGTAACCACCTGGGCCTTGCCCACAGGCGAAGGATGCAGGCCAACGGCAACGAGACCCGCGATATGGGCCATGTCCACCATGAAATAGGCGCCAATCTCTCCGGCGATCTCAGCGAAGGCATCAAAATCGATGATCCGGGGGTAGGCACTGGCACCGGCAACAATCAGCTTGGGTCGGTGAGTGCGGGCCAGTTCTTTAACGGCTTGATAATCGATGGTGCCGGTTTCCTTACCAACGCCATAATGGATAAAATGATAAAGCTGACCGGAAAAGCTGACCTTGGCACCGTGGGTCAAATGCCCCCCGTGGGCCAAATCCATCCCCAGTACCGTGTCTCCCGGTTGGAGCAATGCAAAATAGGCCGCCATATTGGCTTGGGAGCCCGAGTGGGGCTGTACGTTGACATATTCGGCACCAAACAGCTTTTTGGCACGTTCAATTGCCAGGTTTTCGGCAACATCCACAAACTCACAGCCGCCATAGTAACGCTTGTCCGGGTACCCTTCGGCATATTTATTGGTTAAAACACTGCCCTGCACCGCCATAACGGCTCGGCTGGCAATGTTTTCCGAGGCAATCAATTCCAGGTGGCGCTCTTGCCTCGCCAGTTCCCGGTCGACCACAAGTCCAATCTCCGGATCCGCTTTCGCAATGACTTCTCTTGACAAACCGCTTACCTCACTTGAGTATGAAAGTTGTGTGATGAACGGACGAACACTCCTCCTTGACGATAATCCAACCCAACGGCCCATGGACGAAAGCCAAGCCCTCAGCAGCTGATCTTATCGAAAAGATCCAACCGTCTTTGGTGCCGGTCGCCCTGGTAGGGCGTTTCCAGCCAGGTCCTTAGAATCTCCAGGGCCAGTACATCGCCGACCACGCGGCCGCCCATTACCAAGATATTGGCATCATTGTGCTCGCGGCTCATCCTGGCGGAAAACAGATCGTTGCACAACGCGGCCCTGACATGGGGATATCGGTTGGCCACCATGGACATGCCCAAACCCGTACCGCACATCAAAATGCCGCGCGCATACTTTCCGCGGGAAACCTGGGAGGCCACCTGCATGCCGATTTCGGGATAATCCACCGATTCAGGTCCGAAAACCCCCATGTCCTCAACCTGGATGCCGTCTTGGGTCAACCGGTTCTTGAGAATCTCTTTCAGTTGATAGGCGCCATGATCACAGCCCATGATGATGCTCGATGGGTCCATCTTATCCCCTTTTTCCGTTTGGTGTTGGTAACGCCTCTAATCGTTACATTTTTCATATCTTCATCAGCACCGTACCGCAAGAAAAAACCACAGCGCTGCAGGGCCGTGTCCCCATTATACGGTATTAAAAAAGCCATTGGCACGTATATATTGTGCCAATGGCTGTTGGATCATTTGAAGCCCGCCGATATGAGCGGTGATGAACCCCATGTTTATGAGGTAAATTTTTTCAAAATCAGCGATGCATTGGTGCCGCCGAAACCGAATGAATTACTCATGGCATAGGTTACATCCGCCTTGCGGGCCTTGTTGGGCACATAGTCCAGATCACACTCTTCACCCGGATTTTCGAAATTGATGGTGGGCGGTAAAATACTGTCCCGGATGGCCAGAGCCGAGAAAATCGTTTCAATACCTCCGGCGCCGCCCAACAAATGCCCGGTCATGGACTTGGTGGAACTGATGGCCACTTTTTGAGCGGCATCGCCGAATGCCATCTTGAGGGCCCGGGTTTCGTAAAGGTCATTGAGCGGCGTAGAGGTGCCGTGGGCGTTGATGTAATCAATCCGGTCCGGCTGAATTCCGGCATTTTCGAGGGCCGACAGCATACATCGCGCGGCGCCCTCGCCATCGGGTGGCGGGGAGGTGATGTGGTAACCATCACCGCTCATGCCGTAGCCCACGATCTCCGCATAGATCTTGGCACCGCGCGCCTGGGCGTGTTCCAGGGACTCGATGATCATAATGCCGCTGCCCTCTCCCACCACGAATCCATCACGATCCCGTTCGAAGGGTCGGGATGCTTTGGCGGGATCGTCGTTGCGGGTGGAGAGCGCTTTCATGGCGCCGAAACCGGCAATGCAGGTGCGGGTCACCACCGATTCCACACCGCCGGTGATCATGGCATCCGCACGACCGTATTTGATGATCTCGTAGGCATCACCCACGGCATGAGAGCCGGCTGCGCAGGCTGTGGCCACCGATGAATTGGGGCCCTTGGCGCCAAAGATGATGGAAATCATTCCCGGAGCCATATTCCCGATCAGCATGGGAATAAAGAAAGGGCTGACCCGTTTGGGCCCCTTGGTATCCACCGTATGGGCCGTGATTTCCAACATGTTCAAGCCGCCCAGACCGCAACCGGTTAACACCCCGACACGATTGGAATTGGCGTCATCGATGGTCAATCCGGAGTCCTCAACGGCCATGCGCGTGGCGGCGATGGCATAGGCAATGAAGGTCTCCATGCGCTTGGCTTCTTTTTTCGCCATAAAATCTTCCGCCTTGAAGCCTTTGACTTCCGCGGCAATCTGAGTTCCATAGACGGAAGCATTAAACCGCGTTATCTCTCCCACTCCCGATTTACCGGCAATTATCCCCGCCCATGACTCATCCACACCAATACCCAAAGGCGTGATCAGCCCCAAGCCTGTAATGACTACCCGTCTTTCCAAGAAAAATCCTCCTTACACGGAGCAAACTGCCTGACGTCGACAACCGATCATAAGAGACGAACTTCACCGGCGTTGTTCCGCCGCTTCAGAGACATCAGGCATCTCCCGAACAAAATCCCCATTGCAGCACCCGCTTTTCACTTGAAAGCCGGCTGGGCAGCTCAATTCTGTCAGAACGATGATGACATTTTCAAGGTTAGTTGGCGTTGATGTAATCGATGGCATCCTTTACGCAAACCAGCTTTTCTGCATCTTCATCGGAAATATCGATATCGAATTCTTCTTCCATGGACATAATCAACTCAACCAGATCCAGGGAATCGGCGCCCAAATCATCCACAAATGAAGCCTCCGGCACCACTTCTTCCAAATCAACACTCAGTTTTTCAGCAATAATCTTTTTTACCTTGTCTTCAACTGACATCTAAATTCTCCTTTCCAAATGAGTCCACAACCACTCGCAGGAGTGTGTGGCTTGAAGAAACCAATCACATATACATTCCACCACTGACGTGAAGCACCTGCCCCGTCAGGTATGAAGCTTTTTCCGAGGCCAGAAAAGCGACCGCGTTGGCCACATCTTCAGGCTGCCCCGGACGTTTAAGGGGAATGGTGGCCAGCATGGCCTCCCTCACCTTTTCCGGGAGCACCGCCGTCATATCCGTTTCAATGAATCCGGGAGCAACGGCATTGACGGTTATCCCCCGGGCGGCCAATTCTTTGGCTGTGGTTTTGGTCAAACCAATGATACCGGCCTTGGTGGTCACATAGTTGGCCTGTCCGGGATTGCCGATCACGCCGACCACCGATGCAATATTGATGATACGGCCCGACCGTTGTTTCATCATGATTCGAGCGGCAATCTGGCTGCATAGGAAGGGGCCCTTGAGATTGACGCTCATCACTGCGTCCCACTCCTCTTCCTTCATGCGCACCAGCAAACTGTCGCGCGTAATACCGGCATTGTTGACCAGCACATCAATCCGGCCGGCCGCTTCCATGACCTTGTCAAAAAAATCGTTCACCTCTGAAGCAACGGCGACATTGGCCCAAATCCCAGCGGCCGAAGCCCCGGCTTTGCCCACCAAGTCTATGGTCTCTTTGGCGGCAGCCTCTTCCGCTTCGGGGTCGCCGGGGGAAAAATAGTTGAAATAGATTCGGGTGCCCGGCTGGGCTAAGGCCACACAAATGGCGCGCCCAATGCCCCGCGAACCACCCGTTACGACAACCACACGATCGTTATTTTCAGCCATTTGCTCTTCCTATCTTTCAAAAATGATGTCTGCCACACGATCCATATCCACAGCCCAATTGAGCCGGCTGCCCAACATCTCCTGATAACCGATGTCGTCAAGGAATTGGTCGATGGCGCTTGAATCGGCCGCTCCGGTACTGGATATCACCTTCAGAGCATTTTCACCCACCACTTGGGCCACCTCGCCGGCGAACACTCTGGCCATGGCCTTGATCTTATCCGCTTCTCCATCACCGGCTTTCTCCAGTAGGACGGCTTTGCGGGCCAGGGCGGCGCCCACTTCCACATGGGTCATCATATCCGCCAGCGCGAACATGACCGCCTGCTGGCGGGTCAAACGATTGTTGTGGGCAAAATCGATGGCCTTGTTCAGTGCTTTTGCGGCCAAGCCATAGTAGCGGCATCCCACATCATTGGCTTGCCCATCCAATGCCGCCATCTCCTCCGCGATGTTAGCGTAGAATTCGCCCTTGGTTTTGCGTGTCGTCTTCCAGCGGAAAGTAGCGATAATGTTTTGCTGGATTTCGCTGGTGCCTTCATAAATGCAGGTGATCTTGACGTCCCGCTTGATCTTCTCCACGCCGAATTCGCTGATATAGCCATATCCCCCCAAGGCCTGGATGCAATCGTTGGCGGTTTTATCGGCGCTTTCGGTGGCAAAATACTTGGCAATGGCCCCTTCCACCTGAAGGTCATGGGCCGTGCCGTCCAGCAAGTGGGCCACTTCGTCAATATAAGCCGCAGCCGCCGCAAGGCGAACGGCATTGGGAACAATGAGTTTATGGGTGTATCCCTGTTTTTCGGAGAGCGTCGTGCCGAACTGAATGCGCTCCTTGGCATAGGGGACGGCAATTTCAAGTGCGGCTTCACCGGCACCCAGCCCCATGGAGGCCACCATCAGCCGGGTATAGCCGAACACCTGATTGGCCTGCTTGAGACCTTTACCCGGCACACCGCCGATTAAATTCTCTATCGGAACAAGCACCCCGTCCAGCGTCAACGGTGACGTGTTGGATGCCCGGATTCCGTGTTTTTCCTCTCCCTTATGCTGGGTGAAACCCTCCATGCCCTTTTCCACCACAAAAAAGGACGGGCCTTCGGGTGTATTGGCCAGCACCGTGACAAGGTCGGCGTATCCGCCGGTGGAGATAAATTGTTTGGAGCCGGTAATTTTATAAGCGGTGACATTGCCGCTTTCATCGGTGACCGGTTCCGCTTTGGTTTTCAAAGCGGCCAGGTTGCTGCCCGCTTCGGGTTCGGTAACGGCATACGCCACCAGGGTGTCGCCCTCGGCGATGCGCCCCAACCATTTTTCTTTCTGCTCCTCTGTGGCGCCTACCAGTATGGGGTCCGTACCCAACTGGATGGCAAAAAAGGCCGTCCCTACGCCCAGGCAGATCTTGGCCATTTCACGGGTGACGGCGCAGCAATCCCGGGCACCGCCCTCCATCCCGCCGTAGGCTTCCGGAATAAAGAGCAGTTGCAGCCCGATTTCCGGACCCAACATCTCTCGAACAGCCTCTTCAGGAAAAATTTCATGCTTGTCCCACTCGGATATCCTTTCTTTGGTCAACAGCTTTTTGGAAAGCTGGCGAACCGTCTCCACGACCATCTGGCGGGATTCATCGTCCAGGCCTTTGTAATCAATCTCATTCATGAGCATGCGTCCTTTATCCGGTTGATATGCGTGCACGCCACATTGGGGGGCGGCTGAATCATGTTAATGGGGATTTTAATAAAAGGAACCGGTCAATCGATTGCCTGCCAACTCACCCCGCGGACATTATAACAGGCAACCGTCCGGGAGACCGGGATGCTACTCCTCGTCCGTATCCAAAACGGTGCGTCCCTTATAGGAGCCGCAGCTCGGACAGGCATTGTGGGGCTCGACGGCTTCTCCACATTCCGGACAAGTTGAAAGGTTCAATCCATCAAGCTTTTTATGGGTACGGCGTTTATCGCGCTTTGACTTGGATGTCTTATGTTTTGGTACCGCCATGAGTAATCTCCTAACATTATGTATTTATTATATTTTTTAGCTTTAATCCACCTGACTGAAGAACGAGGCATCTAGTAAATAAAATCAATCTAATTGTCAAGGCTTTTATAAACTTCGACACGTGAGAGACTTGTTCTATACCAAGGATTGTGCTATTGAAGTGCACTTTTTACCGGGGTAGCCAGGCTAAACCATATGGTGTTATAATAATTCATAAATTTTTTAACCACCCAATGGGACCATGGGTTAAGGTAAATCCGAAGGTCGCAAAATGACCCATTGACCTCAACGGACCTTTTTTAAAAAGGATACAAATTCAGGCGATTGACTAGTTGTACTTTTCTCACCAAAGAGGTATGAGTAAACACCTAACATATTAATATTAAATTATATAATAAAATTAAGCCGGCAACCTGTATCGATGCATAGGAATTCAGAGAGGAACTCAATG
>JASFER010000033.1:0-33321 GCA_050124755.1 Desulfobacteraceae bacterium | reverse complement strand
GGGCCGGCCTCCGCGCCGGCCGGTTTTAAGCATCGACTTGGGTGGGCATAAGCCCCGATGACTCATTTGGCTATCCGCACAGGGTCTTATGATGGCAATCGGTGAAACCCGAAAGTTGTGTACGAACATGTTCGATCCCGATCCCGATAGCGATTTCGATCACGGTAATACATTTGAAAGCATCAAAGCCTTAAGTTAATGACATTAGGTCCGACCCAATTGGTCTATTGGTGTCCGACCCTAGTGGTAGTGGAGATAGGAAGACCCTAGTGGAAACTTTATTTGCTCGCACCATTCTCAGCGTGAGGCCATGCGGCAAACCGGTCTGGTGCACGTTAGCATGGATACTTTTGACTGAATATTCAGCAATCTTTTAATAGGCTTGTCAATCCACGGTACTCTGTGTAGAAATGGTAGCCACACCGATGCGTCTATTAAACCACCGGAAAGGGATCGGGCATACCCGGCATGGGCATTTCCAACAAAGGACGGCTGAGAAGGTTTTATCAGCAATTTTCGGGTGAGGATCATGTGCTGATTCCCATCAATGCCGATCCCGATGCCATTGCCGGCGCCATGGCCGTCAAGCGGCTGCTATGGCGCAAGACGGCCAACGTGACCATTTCCAATGTGAACGTGATCAAGCGCCCCGACAACTTGACCATGATACGGCTGGTGGGTGTGCAATTGGTCCCATTTAAGGAGATCGATCCCGCTGGTTTCAACCGCGTGGTGATGGTGGACGCCCAGCCCGGCCACCATGAAGATCTGGTTGGGCTGTCGCCCCATGTGATCATCGACCACCATCCCGTCAGTTACATGGGAGACGCCCCCTTTGTGGATATTCGCCCCCATTACGGCGCCACGGCCAGCATTCTTACCGAGTATTTGCGGGCCGCCAAAATAAAAATTTCCGTCAAACTGGCCACCAGCCTCTACCTGGCCATTAAAACCGACACCAGCAACTTCGAACGCAAAACCGTGATTGAGGATCTCAATGCCTTCCAGTATGTTTTTCGGCGGGCCAACAAGGCCATGGCCAGCCGCATCGAGCAGGCGGAGATGCATGTGGGCTTTTTAAAATATTTCAAACGCGCCATCGAAGAGTGCCGATTGAGCAATGGGAGAGCCTTTGTCCATTTAGGCCGGGTGACCCACCCCGATGTATGTGTTCAGGTAGCTGATTTTTTTCTGAAAGTGAACACGGTCAACTGGAGCATCGTGTCAGGGTTGCATCAACGCAAATTGGTGGTCATCTTTCGCAACGACGGCATTCGCAAAAATGCCGGAACCCTGGCCAAGGAGAGCTTCGGGGGCTGGGGATCGGCCGGCGGTCACAAAAGCGCTGCCCGGGCCGAAGTCTCCCTGGAGGCAATTGAAGATCGGGTGGATTCCTCCGACCGCAAGAAGATGGCCCAGTGGATCATGAGACAAATCACCAGAAAGGTGGGTAAACCAAAATGACGACCACAAAGATCACCATATTGGGTTCGGGCACCTGTGTTCCGCGCCTGGATCGCAGCGCCTGCGCCGCGCTGATTGAAACGGGCGCCGCCAAAATTCTGTTGGACCTGGGCCCTGGCACCATTCACCGGATGCTGGAATACGGGGTGACCATTTTTGACGTCACCCATATTGCATTCAGCCACTTTCATCCAGACCATACCTCGGAGTTCGTTTCATTAGTGTTTGCCACTAAATACCCGGACGGCCCTTACCGCAAGAAAGCGCTCACCGTTCTGGGAGGCCAGGGTTTGAAGGCCTTTTACAAAGGCTTGCAGGGCGTATATGGCGAGTGGATCGTCCTGCCCAAGGGGCAGATGATCATTCAGGAACTGGATGTTCTGGAAGGCGAGACCCGCACATTTGCTGATTTTAAACTGACGGCGCGGCCCGTCAATCATCGGCCGGAAAGCCTGGCCTATCGTCTTGAAGACCGCAACGGCCGCGTCATTGTTTACTCCGGAGATACCGACGAATGTGACTCCCTGGCCGACTTGGCCCGTGACGCGGACATTTTTATCTGCGAATCGGCCATGCCGGATCAGGCCAAAGGACCCGGCCACCTGACGCCCTCCATGGCCGGGAAAATAGCCACGGATGCGAGGGCCAAAAGGCTGGTGTTGACCCATTTTTATCCCCCCTGCGATGAGGTGGATGTTGTCAAACAAGCCGGCAGCGCGTATAAAGGGAAGATTTATGCGGCGGAGGATTTGATGTCGTTTTCGTTTTAAGTAAACGAGAAACCAGAAACAACAAACCAGAAACCAACTCTTATATGAGATACTATCCCGCTTATTTAGACATTAAAGGACGCCGTTGCCTGGTGGTGGGGGGCGGCCAGGTGGGCACGCGTAAGGTCAGGACCCTGCTTAATTGCGGCGCCCGGGTGACGGTGATCAGCCCGGAGGTAACTTCCGCATTGACTGAACTGGCCGACGGGGGCCGCATTGATTTGGAACTGCGCGCCTACCGCAGTGCCGATTTGGACAAAGCCTTTTTGATCATCGGCGCCACCGACGATCAGGTGTTGAACCGGCAGATTCACCGGGATGCCGAAGCGGCCCAGCGGTTGTGCAACATCGCGGATCAACCCGCCCTGTGCAACTTTGTGCTGCCGTCCATCATCAATCAGGGTGATTTGACCATCGCCATCTCGACGGCCGGAAAAAGTCCGGCTTTCGCCAAGCACTTGCGCCGGCAGTTGACCGATCAGTTTGGTCCGGAGTATGGGCAGATGCTGGAACTGATGGGAGCCATCCGCACACGGCTGCTGGCCGCCGAACACGCACCCGAGCAGCACAAGCCCTTGTTTGAGCAACTGATCCGATGCGGGCTGCTCGAGATGATAAAAGGGCGGGACCAACGAGGGATCAACGCTGTCCTCAAAAAGGTGTTGGGACCGGAATATGTATACGAAAAATTGATGGAAAAGCCATAAGGAAGACCCCATGCAAATCCTTTTTGTTCTGGCCATCCTTTGCTATATGTTTAGTTCCGCGGGCTATTTTGCCTACCTTTTTATTCAGCGCAACGTTCTGCAGCAAATCGGATGCGGCCTGCTCGTGTCCGGGTTGGTGTGCCAAAGTGTTGTGATCATCGGGGCGTTTGCCGCCACCGGCCACATGCCGGTGAATAATTTGCACCAAACCCTTTCATTGGTGGCCTGGGCATTGGTGGGCGCCTTTCTGCTGCTGCACCTGAAGCTGAGGGTCAAGGTGCTGGGGATCTATGTGGCGCCATTGGCGGCGTTTGTTTTGTTTGCCGCCAGCCAATTTCCAAAAGAGCCGCTGCAGCCCCTGAACCTGCTTAGGGGCTTCTGGCTGGTGGTGCATATCATCTCCATTTTCATGGGAGATGCCGGTTTTGCACTGGCCTGCGGCGTGGGGGTCCTCTATTTGATCCAGGAGCACGGCATCAAGCGCAAGAGCCGCGGATTTTTTTTTAAGCGGCTGCCCTCTTTGGAGTTGCTGGACCAAACCGGTTACGCATGCGTGGTGGTGGGTTTTACCATGCTGACCATCGGTCTGGTGACGGGAATGGTCTATGCCAAAAACGTCTGGGGCCGGTTCTGGAGTTGGGATCCCAAAGAGGTCTGGTCGGCCGTCACCTGGATTTTTTATGCGGCCCTGCTGCATGAGCGTTTGACCGTGGGTTGGCGGGGACGCCGCGCCGCCATTATGGCCATTGTTGGATTTGGGGTGCTGCTGTTTACCTTTTTGGGCGTCAATTTTCTGTTGAAAGGGCATCACGGCCAGTTTACGCGTTGGTAAGGTTACTAGATCAATATGGATAGATTATTTCTCATCGGCCTCAATCACAAAACCGCGTCTGTGGACATTCGGGAGTGTCTGGCCTTTAACGATGACGAGTCCCGGTCCGCACTGGCCGAATTGAGAGACCTCGATAGTTTGGACGAAGTCATGCTATTTTCCACCTGCAACCGGGTGGAGCTGCTGGCCGCCGCCAAGGAGACCGATCGGGCCATCGATCAAGCCAAGCACTATCTGGCCGAGTTCAAACAGATTCCGCTGACCGATTTCGAGTCGGCCCTCTATGTCCACCAGGGCGAGGAGGCGGTACGGCATATTTTCCGTGTGGCTGCCAGCCTGGATTCCATGATGGTGGGCGAGCCCCAAATCCTGGGACAGGTTAAGAATGCCTACCGCACGGCCACAGAGGAGAAAACATCGGGGGTGATCCTCAACCGGCTGCTGCATCGCACTTTTTCTGTGGCCAAGCGGATTCGGTCCGAGACCGGCATCGGTGACAACGCCGTATCCATCAGCTACGCCGCCATAGAGCTCGGGCGTAAGATTTTCGGCGACCTGGCCGGGAAAAAGGTGTTGCTCATCGGTGCGGGTGAAATGGCCGAATTGGCGGTGGAGCACCTGATCCGGCAAAAATGCGCTGATATTTTCGTGGCCAACCGCACCTTCGAGCGCGGGGTGGAGTTGGCCGACAAATACAATGGAGCCCCCATCCGTTTCGAAGAGATTTCCGACCATTTGGGCATGGTGGACATCATTATCAGCAGCACCGGCGCTCAAGGATATATCCTCCAAAAAAAAGATGTCAAAGGGGTAATGCGCAGCCGCCGCAACCGCCCTATCTTTTTTATCGATATCGCCGTGCCCCGGGACATCGATCCCCAAATCAATGCCCTGAATAATGTATATGTATATGATATTGATGACTTAAAAGGTGTGGTCGATGAAAATATCGAAGATCGCCAACGCGAGGCCGTCAAAGCCGACCGCATCGTGGATGAAGCCGTCATTCATTTTCGGCAGTGGTATGAAAGTCTGGGGGTGGTTCCCACCATCAAGGCCCTGAGGGCCAAGATCAGTGGCGTAGCCAAAGAAGAGGTGGGGAAAACGCTGCAGCAGATGGCGCATTTGTCCGGAGCTGATCGTCAAGCCATTGAACGGATGACCCATGCCCTGGTGAATAAAATCTTGCATGATCCCACCCATTATCTTAAAAGCAACGGC
Organism: Desulfobacteraceae bacterium; assembly: GCA_050124755.1. Classification (GTDB taxonomy): domain Bacteria; phylum Desulfobacterota; class Desulfobacteria; order Desulfobacterales; family Desulfosarcinaceae; genus JARRKU01. The sequence goes on along the minus strand of JASFER010000033.1, from coordinate 28,327 downwards.
TGTCAGCGCGATCGCGCCATATCCCTGGACATCGCACGCAAACTGTTTGGATTGGATGAATAGGCCTCGAATGTACATATCCATCGCCGTATAGAGGAGATTAAAATTGAAAAAGATCGCTTTTCTGTTTCCCGGACAGGGATCTCAAAAAGTGGGCATGGGGCAGGATTTGGTCCGGGACTTCGACGGGGCCAAGGAAATTTTCGAAGCCGCCGACCAGGTTACCGGATTGCCCATATCAAAACTGTGTTTTGAAGGTCCCATGGAGGAATTGACCGAAACCATCAATCTTCAGCCCGCCGTTACCGCCGTGAACCTGGCCTTTTTAGCGGTCATTCAGCAAAAAGGCATCCAACCGGCCGTGTGTGCCGGACACAGCCTGGGAGAATACAGCGCCCTCAGCGCCGCCGGCGTCGTTTCGGTGGCGGATTGTCTAAAGCTGGTGTTCAAACGCGGCGAATTGATGCACCGGGAGGCCACCCAAAACCAGGGGGCCATGAGTGCCATCGTCGGTCTCAACATCGAGCAGGTTGGAAAAATTGTTGAAGAAGCCTCCCAATCGGGCATTGTGGCCGTGGCCAACCACAACAGCGCAGAGCAGATTGTGATCACCGGCCAACCGGACGCCGTGTCCTTGGCCGGTGAATTGGCATCCGCCCAAGGGGCCAAGGCCATTGCCTTAAAAGTCAGCGGGGCCTGGCACAGTCCTTTGATTTCAGGCGCAGAAGCCGACTTTCAAGCGTTTTTAGACGGCATAGCGTTTCACGCACCCCAATGCCCGGTGCTACATAATGTCACCGCCGACACGGAATCCGATCCCGATCAAATAAGGGCCCTTATGGCCCGGCAGCTGTGCAGTCCGGTGCGCTGGTACGATTCCATTATGAAACTGGTTGCAGACGAGGTGTCGGCTTTCGTCGAGATCGGCCCTGGCCGGGTGCTGACCGGGTTGTTGAGAAAAATTCTGCCCAAGGGTACACCAGCGACGACATATAATGTATTTGACTTGAAATCATTGGAGCAATTCATTCAGGCAGAAGGATGAAACTATAGGAGTTACTCGCTATTGCGGCTCGGCTTCCGGTTCCACCCATACGATGTGCGCTTTATTAATGAACAGCGTCTTGCCTTGAACATCTCCATATTTGGCGTCCACCAACACGACAAAAGGACCTTGGGTCAGGTTGAAAAGCTCAGAAACGCGCAGGTTGGGCGAAATATTGACTTTTCCCTGCACTGTTGATCCATCACTGGTTTTGATGGTCACCATACGGTAATCGGTCTCATACCCTTTTTTTGTGTTTGACATCGCAACATCCTGTTTTTCAAATGATTTGGTTGTTTTAATCCGGTAGTGTCACTTTGCGCCTTTTCATTTGATTTTACGATCAATGATCCCAAACCATCAATAGAATTTTCGATCCGGGCCTCGTTTCAATTCAGCGCGACCGGTGCAGGGTTCAATGCTGTTGACAGACCTTCAACCATGAATGATAATTGTACTTTACAATACTGTATTTATCGTGCTATCAGACATGTTTTTGTAAAACCTATTACCTATGCTCAAAGAGAGTGGCGTATGAAAAAGAAAGATCTCAAGTTTTTTGAAGAGCTTCTGAACAATCGCCTCCAGGAGCTGCTCAACCAGGCCGACAACACTGTTTCGGGAATGACCGAGCAAAAAGAGAACTTCCCCGACCCAACCGATCGTGCGACTTTGGAATCTGATCGCAATTTTATGCTCCGCATACGGGATCGTGAGCATAAACTGATCAAAAAGATCAAAAAAGCCTTGGATCGTATCGAAAACAATACCTTTGGTATTTGTGAATCGTGCGGTGAGGACATATCGGTTGAACGCCTGAAAGCGCGGCCGGTAACAACCCAATGCATTGATTGTAAGACCAAAGAGGAAGCTTTCGAGAAAGCACTTGGACTCTAAACAAAGCGGTGGGATTGACCTGCATATCCATTCCACCGCCTCCGACGGCACCTATACCCCCCAAGAAATTTTGGAGATGGCCGCCCGCGCCGGGCTGCAGGCCATCGCCATTACCGATCATGATACCCTGGACGGTTCCCGCCAGGCGTTTAATGGTGACATTCCGGCCTCGCTCGCCTTTCTGACCGGCGTGGAGATCAGCGTGCATGCTCCGTCCGCGAGCAACATCAGCGACAGTCTGCATATCCTCGGCTATGGTGTCGATCCCAAGGACCGTAAACTTATAGAGGCCTTGGAAAAATTCCAAAAGATCAGAAATATTCGGGTTCATCGCATCGTGGAACGGCTCAATGCGTTGGGTGTCGCTTTAACTTTAGAACAGGTCATGGGTGAATCCGGTGACGGAACACCCGGCCGCCCCCATGTGGCCGCAGCCATGGTCAATGCCGGGTATGCCGAGCATATCAACGATGCCTTTGACCGTTTTTTGGGAAATGGCAGACCGGCCTGCGTCAGCAAGGAACGCATGACCTGTGAATATGCGTTTGAGCTCATTCACGGTGCCGGTGGTATTCCTGTATTAGCCCATCCATACCTCATTCCATGCCGGGGGCCTGATAGCCTTGTATTATTGGTGGAACAATTGTGTGATATGGGTTTAAAAGGCATTGAGGTCTATTATTCTAAACATACTCTGGAGGCCACGGCCCGATATTCGAAATTAGCTAAAGAATACGGATTGTTGGCCACAGGCGGTTCTGATTTTCACGGTGCGTTGATACCGGAGATCGAAATGGGATACGGAGAGGGTGATTTATTTGTTCCCTATGCGCTTTACGAAAGGATATTGTCTGATTACCCTGACGTTAGCGCTAGATAGTAAAGGTATTGACATAAAAATGGATAAAGACAAGCTTCAACAAACCATACATTACCGGTTCGCGGACACCGATTTGCTGGAAGAGGCCCTGCGCCACAGTTCTTATGTGAATGAACAGCAGGACTCGGAGATGCGCGACAACGAACGCCTGGAGTTTCTGGGAGATGCCGTGCTCAATCTGGTGGTCGGCCATCTGCTGATGACAGGATATCCCCAGATGCACGAGGGCGAGCTCTCCCGCATACGCGCCAATATGGTTAATGAGACCCAATTGGCCGAAATCGCCCGTGCCCTTGATATCGGCAGTCATCTTCTTTTGGGAAAGGGTGAGATGCAAAGCAACGGCCGGGAAAAAAATTCGCTCCTGGCCAATGCATTGGAAGCCCTCATCGCAGCGGTATACCTGGACGGGGGATTTGATGCGGCCGCCGATCTCATTGAGCATCATTTCAGTGCCCTGGTCCAGTCTGCACCAACTTTAACCACCGGACAAGATTACAAAAGCCGTCTACAAGAGTCGGTCCAGAGCGCCATTAAGGAGATTCCCCGGTACGAAGTGGTTAATGAGAGCGGACCTGATCATGATAAGACCTTCACGGTAGCCATGACCGTGGGCAACTTATGCACCCAAGGTACCGGGAAAAGCAAAAAAACAGCGGAGCAAGAGGCGGCCCGTGAAGGATTGGAATTGCTGGAGCAGGAAGATCCTTGAAAAAAAAACCTTTCGTCATCCCCATTTTCATCCCCCACGCCGGATGCCCCCACCGCTGTGTTTTTTGCGACCAGACCCGCACCACCAGCCGGAGCGCAGAACCGGTCACCGTCGAGGACCTTAATGAAACCGTTACCCGGTTTTTGAGTTATCGAAAAGATCCCGCTCGATTTACGGAAATTTCATTTTACGGCGGTAATTTTCTGGGCCTGTCCACCAATCAGATTTCTAATTTCCTGGCGTTGGCCGCCAGGTACATTTATCAGGGTCAAGCCCAGGGGATTCGCTTTTCCACTCGACCGGATACCGTCGATCGAGAGCGATTGGAATTGTTGGCCGCGTTTCCTGTCACCACCATTGAGATCGGCGTCCAATCCATGCACGACGAGGTCTTGGCCATCTCACGTCGAGGGCATTCGGTTCAGGACATCGATGATGCCGTTAAACTGCTCAAGACCACACCTTACCGGACAGGCCTGCAAATGATGGTGGGGCTCCCCGGCGACTCCTTTGAAAGGTCCATGGCCACAGGAGAACGCATTGCCCATATGCAACCCGATTTCGTGCGTATTTATCCAACCCTGGTGCTAAAAGGCAGTGCGTTGGCCCGCTGGTATGAGCAGGGCCGTTATTTACCTCTTGGTTTGGATGAAGCCGTGGAGCAGGTCAAATCGCTCTACACGTTTTTTTGTGGGAGGGCGATCAAGGTGATCCGCCTTGGTCTCCAGGCCACGGAGGGTCTCAATGCCGGGACCGATTTGGTGGCAGGGCCCTATCATCCCGCATTCGGCGAATTGGTCTATTCGGCCTTGTGGCTGGATGCGATGCGGGGCGCGTTGCAAGATTCTGTTCTCCACACGGGTGAGGTCACCATCAAACTGCACCCTAAACTGCTTTCCCGCGTAAAAGGCCATAAAAATAGGAACTTAATAGCCCTTTCCCGTGAATTTTCGATGCCGCTTCCTGCCATTTCAACCGATCAGCGCCTCCCGCCGGATCTTATCCGGATCAACGATCAGGCCTGTCGTTTTCTCAATTAATGTCATTAACACAACTGGTTTTCACTAACTTAAGTTATTTTAATCGCTATCGAAATCGAAAAGAACAATAATACCAAGATGATCGATCCCGATAGCGATCCCGAAAAGACATTTGAATAGGTCGAAGCTCAGCAAATGCGTTCAAAATCTTTGATGCTTTTCGCGCGGCCCACCACCACCATGATATCCCCCGCTTCGATAATGGTATCGGCCTTGGGGTTGAAAACCATTTGCTCATCCGGTTTGCGAATAACGATGATGATCAGGTCGAATTGTTGACGGATGTTGGACGCCAGCATGGTTTTGCCGACTAATATGGAGTTTGGCCTGATTTTGATCTCCTCCATCTGAATATCCACTTTCTCGTCTGCAAAGGCCATCTCCAGAAATTTGATGACAGAGGGTCTTAAAATCGCATGGGCCATGCGCCTGGCGCCCAGGTCGTACGGAGAGATCACTTTATCGGCGCCGGCAGCCTGCAAGGTCTTTTTGGTGGCATTTTGACTTGCGCGGGCCACAATAAAAAGATCGGGATTCAACTGCTTGGCGATCAGAACCAGAAAAACATTGTCGGCATCGGTGGCCACTGCGGTCACGATTCCTCTGGCGCGATGAATACCGGCCCGTTCCAGGATGATTTCCTCCGTGGCTTCTCCCACCAGATACAGGACACCGTCATTATCCATCTTCGGGATGCGGCTTTCACTGCGTTCAACGACCACCACGTCCACATGTTTTTCTATGAGAAATCTGGCCAATACCCGGCCGATGCGGCCGTAACCGCAAATGATGAAATGGTCCTTGAGTTTATTGATCTGTGTATCCAATTTACGCCTCCCCAACACCAATCGAATGCGGCCTTCAACCAGAAATTGAAGAATTCCGGTGGCCACATAGAGGAAATAGCCCACCCCCAGAAAAATGAGGACCACCGTAAATAAGCGCCCTGCGGCACTGATCTCATGGACTTCACTATAGCCCACGGTGGCGATGGTAATGATGGTCATGTAGAACGCATCCAGAGGAGGCCAATCTTCAATGATCATATACCCCAAGCTGCCGCCTCCAACGAGAACGATGAAGAGCGCAATGGAGATCAGGGTTCGCTGGATGCGTGTCACTGAAGGTTGGCCTTTTCTTTGCTTAAGCAGTTAATATATAGAGAAATTTTTGTTCAGTAATTACTTAAAGTCAAGATTTTTATCTTCAGTTGAGTGTTATTATTTGCAGATTTGCGAAAAGGGATAAAAGGTCGTATCTTTATTGCATCCAGTAATCTTTTTTAAATGTGATGAAGGCCGGCCATGTTTGAGTACATCCAGAAAATCCAAGGCAATGTCCTGGCCATAAAAATCAACGGTGAAATGACCGAAGAAGAGCATCAAGAGCTCGATGCCTTATTCCGGGAGCGCATTTCAAAATGGGGCCGGCTGCGTGTATTTGTCGTGGCCATGCACTATCCCTCTTTTAATAGCGCCGAAGCCCTTTTCGAAGATCTTCGCATGGTTAAGCGTCATGCCGAGAGCATTGACCGTTTGGCCGTGGTGGCCGACCGCTCCTGGAAGCGGACATGGATCGGCATTTTTGGGCTGTTCAGTCGCATCCCGTCCGACTTTTATGAAATGGATGAGATTGAGGCGGCCTGGCAATGGATTGCCGAAGGCCTCAACACCACTGCCCCTTCATGAAACCGTCGTTATCGATCCTTTCGGCAATGGTCCCCAAGAAGTGATTTGCGGTGCTTCGGCGGATGTGATGGTGGCCAGAGGGCTGGACCGTGCCATCGCCGCCGGGACGGCTGCTCACTCGGGACATGCCAAGCATCTGGCCCACACCATGAAAAAGATGGCCCTGGGCCAAGCCGAAGCCTATAGTATCAAATCGGCCGATAAGCTCAAAGCCGTTGCCCAGCGGGTGGGCATTGAAACCGCCGGCAAAGATGATCAGCAGATTGCTCTGGAGCTGGCCGAGGCGGCATTGGCCGATTTTCACGAGAAAGATACGCCGGTGCTTTGGGCGGCCACGGTGGTGAATCCGGAACGTGCCAAGGTTCTGACGGATTTGGACTTGGTGCCCAAAGGCATCGATCATGAGATTTCCGAAATTATGCATCGCACTCTGTACGGCGTGGATGCCGATGCCGTGAACCTGTTATTGGGCGGCTTGCGCTGCGGCGTGGCCGACCTGGCAGGCTGCTATATGGGCACCGACCTGTCCGACATCCTTTTCGGCGTCCCCAAACCCACCGTGACCACCGCCAACATGGGCACTCTCAAGGCTGATGCCGTCAACATCGCTTTGCACGGCCACAACCCCGTGCTGTCGGAAGTGCTGGTCAGCGCGACCGAAGGCAAACAGGACGCTGCCAAAAAAGCCGGGGCGGCCGGCATCAATCTGGTGGGCATCTGCTGTACGGGAAATGAAGTCATGATGCGCCATGGCATACCGGCCTGCACCCATTCGGTGAGTCAGGAGATGGCCATTATGACCGGCGCCCTGGACGCCATGGTCGTGGATTACCAATGCATCATGCCGGCGGTGGTGAATGCCGCCGAATGTGTCGGCACCGAAGTCATCACCACCATGGATATCGCCAAAATCAGCGGTGCCACCCATGTGGATTTCAGCGAAGCGGCCGCCGGCCCCAAAGCCTTTGAGATTATCGACAAGGCCATCGCCAATTTCAAGCGGCGCCAGGGTAAAGCGGTGGATATTCCCGACATTAAAACACCGGTAATGGCTGGATTTTCCGTCGAAGCCATTGTGGCGGCGCTCTCCAAGCTGGATGCCCGGGAGCCTTTAAAACCGGTGGTGGACAATATCAAGGCCGGCAACATTCGCGGGGTGTGCCTCTTTGCCGGCTGCAACAACGTCAAGGTGCCCCAGGACCAAAATTTCGTCCGGATGGCATTAAAGCTGCTCAAGGCGAATGTGCTGGTGGTGGCCACCGGATGCGGTGCCGGCGCACTGATGCGGCATGGCTTCATGGACCCGGCCAACGTGGATCGGCTGTGCGGCGACGGCATCAAGGCGGTGCTCACCGCCATCGGCGAGGCCAACGATCTCGGAGGCCCCTTGCCGCCGGTGATTCACATGGGCTCTTGTGTGGATAACTCCCGGGCGGTGGCCCTGACGGTGGCCCTGGCCCAATACCTTGGCGTGGACACCCACCAATTGCCGGTGGTGGCTTCAGCCGCGGAAGCGGTGTCTGAAAAAGCCGTGTCCATCGGCACCTACGCCGTGGCCGCCGGTTTGCCCACCCATGTGGGGGTGATGCTGCCGGTGCTGGGCAGTCAATTGGTGGCCCAGGTCCTCACCGAAAAGGTCAAAGACCTGACCGGCGGATACTTTATCGTGGATCTGGATCCGGAAAGTGCTGCGGACAAACTGCTGGACGCCATCGACCAGCGTCGCAAAGGCCTGGGATTGGATTAATCGCTAACGATCGTTCATGGAGTCAACCCTGTACAAAGTCGTGTCCATTGCGAACATGACGACATTCGGCGATTCCTTGTTCGATAGACATAAGGAGTAAACCATGTCTGAACCCAAAGAGATTTTTGTTCGGCTGGATCAATGCATGGGATGCCATAGCTGTGAGATGGCCTGTGCCGTGGAGCACTCCGCCAGCAAATCACTATATGCGGCTCTATCTGAATCCCCAACGCCTAAATCGCGCCTCTATGTGGAGTGGGTGGTGCCGGACCACTCCGTCCCCATTCTCTGTCGCCATTGTGAGGACGCGCCATGTATGCATGCCTGTATCGCCGGCGCCATCAGCCGGACGGGCGATGGGGTCGTGGCCACGGACACCGACCGGTGTATCGGATGCTGGACCTGTGTGATGGTCTGCCCTTACGGCGTCATCGGAAGACATCTGCAAGAGCAAAAAGCCTATCGCTGTGATCGCTGTCCGGACAGGGAGACACCGGCATGTGTCAACGCCTGTCCCACCCGGGCCCTGGTTTATCAGAGCGCGTCCCGATATTCCGGACAGGTGCGCAAACATGCTTCCAGGGAACTGCTATCCGGAGAAAGGGACTGACACCGATGGCTTTTAAAGAATACGTGATTGTGGGGGGGAGTGCGGCCGGCATGGCTGCGGCGGAGGCCATCAAGGGTTTTGACCCCCGGGGATCTGTATGTGTGTTGAGCGAAGAGGCCGATGCCCCCTATTTTCGGCCCATGATCCCTTTTCTCGTCAGTGAGAAGAAAACCGCCGCTCAGCTGCAGCTGATGGGTCAGGGGCCCTATCAGTCTCAAGATATTGATGTGCGCCTCAACACACGCGTGGTGCGCATTGATGCCGCTGCACAGCAAGTATACACGGCCGATAGCACGGTGGTGCCCTATGACCGGCTGCTGATCGCCACCGGCAGCCGACCGATCATGCCCGGGCAAACCGAAGGCATTGGCGCCGATGGCGTGATGCCGTTGCGCACTTTGGCCGACGCCAGGCGCATGGCCGAACGGGCCGGGCAGTCAAAGTCAGCCGTCGTACTGGGGGCGGCCTGCTGGGAATGAAAGCTGCCATGGCCTTGCAGCAAAGAGGATTGGCGGTTACCTTGGTGGAAAAAGAAGAAGAAATCCTGCCCTGGCTGATGGAATCCGATGCCGGTGGACGAATCCGCCGTGCGTTGGAAGATGACGGTGTGGCGGTTATCACCGGATCCACCATAAAGGCCGTTCAAACAAAGGCACAGGGCGTCTGCGGCGTGGTTCTGGACAACGGCCGGGAGCTGGCCTGCCAGTTGGTGTGCATCGGTATTGGCGTGGAACCCAACACCGCCTGCCTGAAAAACAGCGGCATCCGTGTTGATGTCGGTGTCGTCACCGATACCCATACCGCTTGCAGCGTGCCCAATGTCTTTGCCGCCGGTGATGTGGCCGTCACTTTCGATCCCATCGCCGGGGAACCCGTGATTACCGGTTTGTGGACCAATGCCGCAGAGATGGGCCGCTGCGCCGGCATCAATATGACGGGTCGCTCCAAGGTCTATGGCGGTACCTTCGGCATTCTCAACGCCACCCAGGTGGCGCGCATGCCCTTTGTCTCCATGGGGATTGTGCATACTGCAGGAACCAACTGTGAGGTGCATGTCAAAGCCTCCTCGGCGGCCTATCGCAAGCTGGTGTTTTCTCCTGAGGGTGACCGGCTGGTGGGTGCCCTTTTCGTCGGCGATATCGCCAATGCCGGCGTGTATCGTGCCGTTATCCAGCAACGTTTGGCCCTAAACGGCCTCAAAAATGCGGTCATCAAACACCGATTGCATTGGGGACATTTGATGATTCACTAATTTGATCTTTTTCCATGGATACAGTAGGGTGCGCTCATGAATCCTAACGACACATCCCGTCAAGTGCTGCTGGAAGACGGCGCCCTGCGGGACGGCCTCCAGGCGGAGTCCCGGATTTTCAGCCTGGACGAAAAAGTGAGCCTGTTTGAAAAACTCAAAAGGGCCGGCGTTGCGCAAATTCAGGTGGGCTCCTTTGTTCATCCCGCAATCGTTCCCCAAATGGCGGATACGGACGCTCTGGTTCGAACCATCGGGAAGCAGACCCAAACCGTTGTGTCGGCTTTGGTGCTCAATGAGAAAGGGTTGGAGCGTGCTCTAGGATGCGGCGTTGCTCATGTCAACATGTCGGTATCGGTCAGTGATACCCACAGCCGTAAAAATGCCCGGATGCCGGCGCAAGCGGCCCTGGTCGACATGGTCGCATTGATTGGCCGTGCTCTGGCATCGGACCTCCAGGTGCGCGCCGGTTTGCAATGCGCATTCGGGTGTGTTTTTGAAGGTCCCATTGGGGAAGACGTTGTTTTAGCCGCCGCCGAAGAAATGGTTCGAACCGGTGTTGAGGAGATCAACCTGGCGGATACCACCGGCATGGCCACCCCCCATGCCGTTCAACGCCTGATTCATCGCTTTGACCAGGTTTTTCCTCATGTTCGCATATCGCTCCACCTTCATGACACACGGGGTTTAGGTTTGGCGAATATGTGGGCCGGTTACGAGGCCGGCGTGCGTTCTTTCGATGTTTGCGCCGGCGGCTTGGGGGGTTGCCCCTTTGTCAAAGGGGCGGCCGGAAATGTCCCCACCGAAGATGCCGTCAACCTCTTCGAAGCATCGGGAATCCCCACCGGCATTGACCAGAAAGCCCTTTGCCATGTGGTTGATTTTTTAGAAACCAGGCTGGGCCGCAAGCTTCCGGGCCGCATGCAACGGGTCATGAATTTCCAATGCGGGGGTGACTAGTGTATGATGTCTTTCTCGAAAAATTAGAATACGTTATAACCCATGTCATTCCACGGAGGTCCTGTGAGGCTGGAAAGCATACAGAAAATCACGATCGGTGAGGTGCAAATCGGCGGCCCCAAGGTCTTGATCTGCCTTCCTTTGGTGGCCGGGGATCTGCCGGCTTTGTTGCGCCAGGCCGAAGAACTGACTTCGATGAATCCCGATCTTCTGGAGTGGCGGATTGATGGATACGCCGATGTGGGCATCATTTCCCATAGCCTTGAGGCGCTAAAGGATTTGCGACGGCGAATCGGCACCGTGCCGTTAATTTTCACCTGCCGCATCAGCGCGGAAGGCGGATTTTGCGCAATCGACCAAACACACCGTCTGAAATTGATTAAGGCCGCCGCCCAAACGGGCCTTGTGGAGATGGTTGATGTGGAGATGTGTAATGCATCGACGTTTATCACGGAAGTCAAGGCGGCATGCAATGGGAGTGGTACCCGTCTGATATTGTCATACCACAATTTCGAGCATACGCCTGATGAAGCCTTTATCCGTGACAAGCTGTTAAAGGCCCAGGAAATGGGTGCCGATGTGGCCAAAGTGGCTGTCATGCCGGACGATTACGGTGATGTCCTGACCCTGTTGAATGCCACCTATAAGGCCAGAACCCAGGGCCTTCAAATTCCCATGATTACTATGGCAATGGCCGGGCAGGGCGAAATTTCGCGAATTGCCGGCGGATTGTTCGGATCGGACGTCACCTTTGCCTCCGGCAAAGCGGCATCCGCGCCTGGGCAAATTGCAATAAAGAGACTTAGGGAAGCGATGCAGGTTGTTTACGGCGACAGTATGTAATCAGAAGTCAAGCTGTATAGTGATATGATTTTCTCCGCCACCTGTTCAGGTGTCAACATGTCGGTGTCGATTTCATATTGAGCGGCACTTTGGTATTTAGACCGCCGCGCTTCAAGAACTTCCGCCACCTCCTCGGTGAAGCTTTTGCCCTCTGTCAGTGCCGGTCTTTGGTCGTCTCCGGCAATGCGCTTGACAATGGTATCCACCGATGCCTTGAGCCAGAACAGGGTGCCGTTTTTTGCCAGGGCCCGGATATTTTCCGGCCGTTCGATCACACCGCCGCCGGAATCGATTACCATATTGTCCCTGCCGGCCAGGTCCAGGGCCTCTTCGGTTTCGATGTCACGGAATCCCGGCCAACCGAATTTTTCCACAATCTGCGGTATGGGCATGCCGGCGCGTTGAACGACGTTGGCGTCCATACCGACGTAATCCATGTTCAGCCGCTTGGCCAGTATTTGACCCACCACGCTTTTCCCCGTACCGCGATATCCAATCAAAACAATATTCATCTTTTCAAGTGCTCCATGACCACGCGGTGCATGACTTCGATAGGGGCTTGGGCACCGGTGAAGCGTTCAAATTGCAGCACGGCCTGATTGACGAACATCTCGACACCGGAAATGGTCTGCAGGCCTTTGGCTTTGGCCTCGGACAACAGCTTGGTCTCCAAGGGGGTGTATACGATATCAAAAACCACCTGCCCGGGACGAAACAGTTCGGGCGGCACCAGGGACGCGTCCTCCTTGGGGTGCATGCCGATGGGGGTGCAGTGAATAATGATATCCGCCGTCTCCATTGCCGCGGCAAGGGTTTGATCGCTCATCAATTCAAACCCAATGTCGGCCTGGGTACCGGCGGTCAAATCGGCCGCCAGTTCCTTCAACATGGCTGCATCGATATCCAGCACCTTTAGCTCGGCCAGCCGGTTGTCCCAGGCCAGAGTAAAAGCAATGGCCCGGGCCGCCCCTCCTGAGCCCAACATCAGCACATGCCTGCCATCCAAGTCCACACCGGCGTCCACCAGGGCTTTTAACGCGCCGGGGCCGTCGGTGTTGAGCCCTACCAACTTGCCGGGATCATGGACCACCGTATTGATGGCGCCGATGGAACGATCGACATCGGCGATATCATCCATGTATTGCATCACTTCCACTTTGTGGGGGATGGTCACGCTCATACCGCGGAAATTTTCCAGCGCCCGTATGCCCGCCACAGCGCCTTGGACATCTTTCACCCGGCAGGCCACATAGACAAAGTCCAGTCCCAGTTCGGCATAGGCTGCATTGTGAATGGCCGGGGAGAGGCTGTGGGCGACGGGATCACCGATCACCATACAAAATTGGGTGGCGGGGCTGATGGTGCGGATGTCGGTCATGATTAAGGCCTCCTATTCAAATTCAAGCTGGTACCGAATGGATATTTGGCGTTTTTCAAAAGCGGGTGGGCTCGTTCTATTGATTAATCAATGAAAGCGCAACCCCATTTCAATAATCCGTTTGATCCAGACCACCACACCGGCCAGCACGATCCTCGGAAAGATAATCCATCCGGCGGAGGCCCCCACGGCCACAAAGAGCAAGGTGTCTTCCAGCAGAGAGTGGGACACGGCGATGTGGTAGTTCAATATGTCTGCATGCTTTTCTGAAAGCCGGCCGCGCTCCACGTGGTCGATAATGATGCCGGCACCGTAAGCCAGACCGAGGGTGTTGGCCACGATCCACAGGAAGCCGGCCTCCCTGGGTACCCCCAGCACCAGCAGTGGATACTTGAGCATGCGCGAGAGCCATCGAATAACGCCGAATTCCTCCAGGATACGTTGCAGCATCATGAGCAATGTGATCAGAACGAGGATTTTGGCGCACAGAATGGTGATGGCGACCAACCAGACCTTGAATTCGGCGGCAAAACCGCCTGCAACCATCGGGGTGCCGGCTGCAGAAACGACTCGGGTTTGGGTATCGGGCTGTAAAAACAGGCTCAGGAAAAAGGCGCCGGCCAAACTGGCCGTCAATCGAACCATGACAATGGCCCAGAAGGATGAACCGGTCTTTTTTTGAACGGCGGTTTCCACCGGCAGGCTGTGGGATATGAGGCACATCAGGGCCAAAATGGTGATGGTGTGACCACCCAACCCCAGTGTTTCCATGACGCCGATACAGGCATAGATGTTCACCAATCCGGCGGTGACGAATACCAGGGCCGACTCCCCCGGCATGCCGAACAGGGCGAACACGGGCGCAAACACGCCGGCGATGACGGGCAAAAGGCCGGTCAGTTTGAGCAACAGCACGCCAAAGGAGATCGGAACGGTAATCTTAATAATCCATAATCCGGTTTTCATGGCCGGAGCCGGCACACTTGTGGCGCAAGTACACAATCTTTTGAACACGGTCACGACCTGTCCTTCATCTCCAACACTTTTCGAATCAAGTGGGCCAATGCTTCCATAACCAGCGGTTTCAGTACAAATGCCTTGAGCCCCATCTTTTTGGCTTTTGCTTCGGTGAGTCCTTCGCTGTATCCCGTTGCCAGAATAACGGGTAGATCCGGGCGTATCGCGAGCATTTTTTGGGCCAATTTGTCGCCGGTCATTTCCGGCATGATCATGTCGGTGATCACCAGGTCGAAGGCCCGGGGGTCCTTCTCGAAGAGAGCCAGGGCTTCCTTGCTGTTGTTGCATGTTTCCACCTCATAGCCCAGCAGTCCCAGCAGGTGTTTGAACATGTCGGTTTGGAAGGGTTCGTCATCCACGAAAAAGATGCGCTCCTTGCCCACCGGCAGCACCTTTTTCTCGGTTTCATCCACCCTGGTTTCCCGGGGCAGGGCAGGGAGCAAAACCTCAACCTGTGTGCCGCGGCCCGGTGTGGAGTCAGCGGATATGGCTCCACCCAGACCGGTGACGATGCCGTGAACCACGGCAAGGCCCATCCCTGTGCCTTCGCCCTTGGGTTTGGTGGTGAAGAAAGGGTCGAAGATCTTGTCCAGGTGCTCAGGGGCAATGCCTTCTCCGGTATCCGTGACCAAAAGTTGCAGATACATGCCGGGCTGGATCTGCCGGTGACGGTCCGCCGCAGCGCTGTCCAGCGTGACCTCATTCAGCTCTACGGTGAGCTTTCCGCCGCCTTGACCCATGGCGTAACCCGCGTTGGTGCCCAGATTCATCATCACCTGGTGCAGCTGGGTGGGGTCGGCCATCACGGCGCCATCGGAATGGATCTCTTGGACGATATCGATGGTGGCCGGCAGGGAGGCGCGCAACATCTTAAGCACTTCCTTGACGATCAGTTTTACCTGCACCGGTTTGGGTTCCATATCGCCTTGACGGCTGAACGCCAGGATCTGTTTAACCAGGCTGCGGGCCCGTTCACCGGATTCCAGGACACGCTGGAGGTAATCGGCCGTGGCCGATTCTTTAGGGGTCTCGGCAGCGGCAATTTCCGTATAGCCGATGATGGCCGCCAGAATGTTGTTAAAGTCGTGTGCGATGCCGCCGGCCAAAGTGCCCAGGGCTTCCATTTTTTGGGTTTGTTGCAGTTGCAGCTCCAACTGCCGGCGCTGGCGCTCGGCAAGGGTGCGTTCGGTGATATCGATGGAGATGCCGCCAAGCGCAAAAAGGGCATCGTCCCGGAAAATGGGAAACCGGGCGGTGAGCAAGTGCCGCTCCCGGCCGTCAGGCAATCGTACATCCTCCATGTTGTTGGCGGCCACCAGCGTTTTTAAAACGGATATGTCATTGATCTCGATGGTTTTGGCGGTTTGATCGTCCCACACTGCGGCTGCCCGATGTCCAATGGTTTTGCCGGCGGCGGTGCCGGTAAGCTGGGTGAAGGCATCATTAACATATATATAGCGCCCCTCCGGGTCCTTCATAAATGCCAGCCCCGGCAGATGCTGCATGAAGGCATCAAAGAGCGCTTTGCTCTCCTTTAGCGCTTTTTCCGCCTGTTTGTGTTCGGTGATATCCAGCATGATGCCCACCATGCCGGCCACATTGTCCTCGGCATCGCTAAAGGTGGCTTTGAACAATGCAAAGTCCCGGATTTGCCCATCGGCGCAGTGGACGCGTTCCTCGTGGGCCTGGATGCCCGGATTCTTGATCAGGAGCAAATCCTGCCGATGGTAGTGCTCCGCCATGTCGCTGCCGAAAGTGGATTTGAGTTCATTGAGGCGCTGTCCCAGGATCTGCTCTTTTATCAGCCCCAGGGTTTGGGCATAAGCCACATTGCAGCCCAGGAAAAACCCTTCATTATCCTTATAAAACACCGGATTGGGGATGGTGTCGATCAGCGTGTTCATGAAGTTGATATTGTCCAGTAAAGCCTTTTCGGCCTTTTTGCGGTGAGTGATATCCGAAATGACAGCGATCAGTCCCAATGCGTGTCCCTGATCGTCCCGTTTGTAGTTCCAGTCCACCTGCGTGTTGATGGTGCGGCCCTCTTTGGTGCTGTCCGTACTGAACCATGGATTGGGCCGAGGTTGATTTTCAAACAGATAAGTCAGATGCGCTTTCAGCTGATCCTTTTCATGGGCGCCTGCAGCCAAATCCAGAATGGAGGTTCCGATCAGTTCTTTGGCTTCGTAACCGTAAATTTGGGCATGGGCCGGGTTGGCAAAGGTGATGGTGCCTTCAGGATCGATCTCTTGAATGCCGTATGGGATGGTTTCAACAAGGGTGCGAAAACGCTTTTCACTCTCGCGCAGATTGTTTTCGGCAATGGCTCTTTCCATGATCTCCATTTGAAGATCTTTGTTGGCGTTAATCAGGTCTTGGGTGCGTTCTTGAACCCTTTGTTCCAACAAGTCCCGCGCCTCATGAATGGCGCGATCCATCTTGCTGTGGGTCATCATGGCTGCGCTGGCTTGGAATAAAATGGCCACAACCACCCCCAGCATGAAGATGGCGATCACGCCTATGGTCAGATTGCTGCGGCGTAAAAGGGCCTCAAGGCGGCTGTTGGTTTCGGTGATATCGTAATAGACTTCAACGGCTCCCAGAAAGGTCTGCCGATCCATTACCGGAATGTAAACTTCCACCACATCCCGGGTGGTTTTCAGTCCCTCCTGGGTGGGCGTTCCTTTGGCGATCAATTGGGAATACAGCTTCCCCTTGGCCACTTGATCCGTAAAATAGGCCTTGGTGTTGATCCAACCGATTTCATCCCTGTCACTGGAAAAGATGATAGTGCCGCCGGCGTCAAACAGTCTTAATTTTTCAATGTTGAAATCTTCCACTGAAACCTGCACCAACATCTTGCTGTCTGAATCGATGCGCATTTCCGTGATCGGCGTCTTGCCGATGCCCATGCTGCGCATCAAATGGCCGGCTACCTGCCGCCCATTGTTTTCACTGAACGTGGTCACCATTCGGCGATAGGAGGGAGACAGATAGATCCAGTTATAGAGCGGCAGCAGCAGTGTCACCGTCAGACAGACAATGAAAATGTTGCGTAACAAAGGAATACGCCAAATGTGCATACCAGTGCGAGCAAGAGAGGGGCGGTGCTCCGTGGTGGTGGCGGGTGCAGGCATGATTTCCTCTCATATCCCCAACATCATCAGGCGGCCATCTCCTGCTTTAAAGCGTTGATCATTTTTTTCATGCAGAACCTGAAAGCCAGGTTGTCGGGTATAAAGAATTGCGGCTGCGTTCGGGCCCGGAGCAGTCTCATAGTGATGGAGCGGTAGGACAACATCCTCTTGTAAAGCCAGATAAAACCCTGCTGTAGCTCTTCAGGTGTCATCTGCGCCGGTTGAAAAACCACATGCGCAGTATCGTATTTTTCCCAATCCTTATGTAATATGCGGCCCTGCTCCTCCATCTCCTTATAAAAACGCGTTCCCGGATAGGGTGTCATAATGCTCAGGTAAACGCTGTCCAAATTGGATTTTTGAATGAACCGGGCCAGCTCCGGGAAAACGGATTTGTCGTCACTGTCGAAACCGACAATGAAAGTAGCCTTCACACCGATGCCGTAACTGTGCAGCTTGTCAACGGCATTTAAATACTCGGCAGGCTTGTTGACCCGTTTTCCGCAATCCGCCAGGCTTTCGGAAGAGATGCTTTCCATGCCGATGAGCAAACCCAGGCAACGGGTTTGTGCCATCATTTTCAGGATTTCATCATCTTTGGCGACGGTGATGGAGGCCTGGCCCACCCATTGAATGTTATACGCTTTGAGCATGGTCAGCAGCTCTTTGCAGTGCCGCCGACTGCCCACAATATTGTCATCGATAAAGAAAATCAGGTTTTTTAAAGCAAAGCGTTTGTCCACCGGCTTGACCTGGGAGACCAGGTTTTCGATCAAGTCCAGAGGTTTGGTGCGGTATTTGCCGCCAAAAAAGTTGGTGACGGCGCAAAAACTGCAGTTGAACGGGCAACCGCGGGTGGACTCGATAAAATCCACCGGGCTGTAAGCCCTTTTGTCCACGATGTCCCATCTCGGTGGACGGGTGGTGCTGACATCGAAAAGTGTTTCGGCTTTGTAGGTCCTTTTTAATCGGCCGTTTTTAAAATCCTCTATGATTTGAGGCCAGATCACCTCGCCCTCACCCACCGCCACCGCGTCACAGTGCCGCAAGGCCTCTTGAGGCAGCGCCGACGGGTGCATACCGCCCATCACTACTGTTTTGCCTTTGCTTCTGAAAATATCGGCGATTTCATAAGCTCTGGGAGCCAATGCCGTCATGGCGGTAATGGCCACCAGATCCGCATCCTCGTCATAATCAAGCGGTTTGATGCGTTCATCCACCATTTCAATTTCAATGTCGGCCGGGGTATAGGCGGCCAGGGTTGGCATTGAGAGAACCGGCAGTTTGAAGTAAAAGTCTTCGCCTAGAATTCTTTTTTGACTGACAGGTGCAACCAGTAGAATTTTCATGTTGTACGCTACTCACAATCGATTCGGGTATCGCGGGGGCCGGCGCATGAATGCCTGCCGTGCCATCGGGTCCGGCGCGCGGTCTCCATGAATTCGGATCGGAAGGTGTCTCAGAGGGCGGCCCGGCGTCACTGACGACAATCACATCATCAGCTGCCTTAGATACCGCAGTCCGAAAAAGGCGTCAAGAGCAGGTGCCGTGCCGCCAGAATTCCCGGTGAATCGAACCGGGGACCAACCCCATAGGCGCTAAGTTATTTTTAAAAGGTAATCGTTGACGTCGGAAGGATTTTCGTCTATAAGCGCTTCCTTTGTTTTCGATCCGGACGCCGGTCTTTCCAAATCCCTGAAAGGGATTAAGGTGGTTTTAATATGCACGATGCCCTGCTCCCCATAATCGTATTTGTGGTTGTCTATGCTGCGATCACTTTCGAGTTGCTCAACAAAGCCGTCGCCGCCATGCTGGGCGTCATGGTGCTGCTGACGCTCCACGTGGTGACCGAACACACGGCCATTGAGCTTATCGACTTTGAGACCATCATGCTGCTGTTGGGCATGATGACCATTGTGGCCATTTTGCGCAAATCGGGTTTTTTCGCCCTCATTTCAGTCCGGATTGCCGAATTGACCAAGGGCAATCCTGTGAAAATTTTATTGCTGTTTTCGGTGGTGACCGCTGTTCTAAGCGCTTTTCTGGATAATGTCACCACGGTCCTGATCGTCATCCCCATTATCATTGAGCTCACCGCCGGAATGGGGCTGGACCCCAGAATTTATGTGATCAGCCAGGCCATTATTTCCAACATCGGCGGAACCGCCACCTTGATCGGCGACCCACCCAATATCATTATCGGCTCCAAGGTGGGATTGACGTTCAACCAGTTTATGGCGAACCTGGCCCCTCCTGTGGTTTTCTGCTTTGGGATTGCCTTGTTCTATTTGTGGATCACCAATCGAAAAGCATTTAAACCCATTCACACCAACCTGGCCAAACTCTTTTCGGTTCAATTGCTTTTGGAGAAAATTCGGCGAAACCATTTGGATGTTAAAATCGATCAGGTTTTTCTGATGAAAAGTCTGGGCTGTTTGCTATTGGCCATCGCCCTGTTCGTCACCCAGACCATCACCAAACTGTCTCCCGGCGTGGTGGCCATGCTGGTGGCTATGTTCCTTTTTGCCATTACGAGGGTGGATGTGGAGGAGATGCTGGAAGAGATAGAATGGAGTACCCTGCTGTTTTTTTCAGGGCTGTTCATCCTGGTCGGCATTTTGGAGGAAAAAGGCGTCATTGCCTGGATTGCCAACAATATCTTCATGCAGGTGGGTAATAACCCCTATGTGGCCGTTCTGATGGTGCTCTGGGTGTCGGGCATTGTCTCCGGCTTTCTGGACAATATTCCGTTTACCATCACCATGATACCCATTGTACAATTGATGTTGGAAGCGACCCATATTCCCCATAATGTTCTTTGGTGGGCTTTGGCCTTGGGCGCATGCCTGGGCGGCAATTTAACCATGATCGGCGCATCGGCCAATATTGTCTCCATCGGCATGGCCAAACGGTACAAAGTTGATATTTCGTTTCTCGATTTTATGCGTACAAGCGCGGTGATAACCCTGCTGACGCTGACGGTGGCGTCCGCCTATCTCATGATCTATTTGTGGGTCGTACTATGAAGGAACAAGACAAAGAAATCCTGGATCGCCTGGTTAGGGAGCATGAGGGTGTGGTCGGCTCTTCCCGGGCCACCCTTCTCGCTTTACGCGCTTTCATGGCCGCTGTAGAGGAGCTACAGTGCCCTGCCGAGGAGCTGGGGGATCAGCTGAAGGAACTTACCGAGGCCATTAAGAACACCCAACCCAAGATTATTCCGCTGATCCATTTGATCGAGGAGTTTGAACGCCAAGTGGAACCTCATCTTGGGGTTGATATGACCAAGGCTAAAAAACAGGCCATCGGCATTCTTCGAGAAAAACATGAAATGCTCCAGGAGAAGAGCGGCAAGATCATCGAATTGGGCATGACGTGTGTCGAAAAAGAAGATACCATCGTGGTGCACACCGTCAACCTGAATGTCATCAGTATCCTTACGCTGGCCCATCAGGTGATGAATAAAAATATCGACGTTATCTTATTGCAGCAGGATTTGGCCGGCGCCAAGCGCATTGTCAATCAGCTGCGCATGAGCAATGTGCACCATCGCGCCGTACCGGAATATGCGCTGAATCACTTTATCGGTAAGGCCAACAAGATGTTCTGTGCGGCCCTTTCCATTACCGCCGACGGGCAGGTGGTGGCGCCGGTGGGAACAGCCAACATCACCAGTTTGTGCCACTTCCACAAGATTCCGGTCTACCTTTTTGCCAACACGCTCAAATTCGCCCACGGCCAGGCCGAAGAGCAGCGCATTCACAGTGAGACCATCACCCAGGCGAAAGATGCACAAGCCTATGAACTGACCACCTACTCCCACGATATCATGGATCTGAAACTGGTGGATTTTCTGATCACCGAGGACGGCATCTACCCCAAGGAAAAAATCGACGCATATATGCAAACGCTGCACGGAAAGTAAGCACAACGCTGTTTCCGCATGCTTTAATGAAAAATTCCCTTGTGGTTTGAGCGCAACAGTTGTATGAGCAATAAATTGCCCATTGGGGGGAGTGCTTGACTCAGACATGGTTTCCGACGATAGAAACAACCAAAATGACATCGGGAATTCTTCAGAAGCCGTTGCCCCATCACCGGATCGACGCTTTGAAGATTTTCAGAACATCCGGCGGTCCCTGCGCGACAGCCAGGAGCGATATCGAACGGTATTCGAAAACACCGGCACCGCAACCTTTGTCATGGCTCCGGATAAAACCATCTCCCTCATCAACTCCGGGTTTGAACGCCTGACAGGTTTGTCCAAACGTGAAACCGAGGGCAAGCTTAAACTGTCCAATCTGGTCCACGAACCGGACAAGCAGAGACTATTGCGTTACAAGAATGATCGCAGAGGGGGCGGCGAAGGCCCTGAAGAGCTGGCCTGCGGTATCAGAGACCGTTCCGGAGAGGTTCGAGACGTCCTGCTTAAATTGGACGTCATTCCCGGTACGGGCGAGTGTATCGGGTCGATGATGGATATTACCCATGTCAAACGGGCCGAGCTGCAGATACGGGAACAAAAGGCGCAGATGGCCGCCATATTGGATGCCTTCGAAGGCCAGATTTACGTCAGCGCCAGTGACTACGAGCTCACTTATGCCAATGAACAGCTGCTCAAAAGCATCGGTCCAAAAGCGGTGGGCCGGAAATGCTATCAGGCCATTCACGGCCGGAATTCCCCATGCCCCTTTTGCGTCATCGATCAGGTTACCGCGGGGCAGACCGTTCGCTTTGAAGTTAAAAACCCCAGGGACCTGCACTGGTACTACAGCATGAATGCACCCATTCGTCATGTGAATGGTTCGGTGTCGCTGCTGGCCATGATCACCGACATCGATGATCGCAAGAATGCCGAGCAAGCGCTTCGCGAAAGCGAAATTCATCTGCTGCAGGAAAATATCTTTTTAAGGACCCAGATCAAGGAGCGCAAAAAATTCGGCAATATCGTGGGCCAGAGCCAGGCCATGCAGCAGGTTTATGAACATATTCTCAATGCCGGCGCCACCGACGCCACCGTCGTTATTTTCGGAGAACCCGGAACCGGCAAAGAGCTGGTGGCCCACGCCATTCACGACATGAGCGAGCGGCGCAACAAGCGCTTCGTTCCGGTCCACTGCGGCGCTATTCCGGAAAATCTCATCGAGAGTGAATTCTTCGGGTATAAGAAGGGCGCCTTTTCCGGTGCCTTGACAGACAGGCCCGGTTACCTGGAATATGCCGACGGCGGCACCCTGTTCCTGGACGAAGTGGGTGAAATCAGTGTTCATATGCAAGTGAAGTTGTTGCGGGTGATTGAGGGCGGCGGATATATTCCGGTGGGCAGCAACCAGAATAAAACCACCAATGTGCGCATCATCGCCGCCACCAATCGCGATTTGCAGCTATTGGTGAAAAACGGTTTGATGCGTGAAGATTTTTTTTACCGGATTCACATTTTGCCCATTCACCTGCCGCCCCTGCGAGATCGCAAGGGTGACCTGCCCTTGCTCATCAAGCACTTTATGCGGCTTTATGCCGGAAAACGCAGCGTGCCGCCATTGACAGCCAAATTGATGGAAAAGCTCTATCACTACGACTGGCCTGGCAATGTGCGCGAACTCCAGAATGTCATTGTGCGCTATTGCAACCAAAAGCGCATCGATCTCACCGGTGCATCGTCAAAGCCTGAAGCACCGCCGGATCAGATGTCCTATCCGGATGCCCCCGGTGTGGGACCCTTGAATTTGAGTGAGATGTTGGCAAAATATGAAAAACTGCTGATCCTGACCACGCTGAATCAGAATCAATGGCACCGGCGAAAGGTGGCCAAGGCATTGAGTATTGACCGCAAAACGCTGTTCAACAAAATGAAGCGCTATGGCCTGCTCTCTTCCATGAAAACGTGCAATTAATTCCCCGTTTATAGCAAATCTATCCCCAGCAATAAAAAAGAACAAAGATATCAAAAGGCTTGGGTGGATTTAACATATTTTTGGGGCGTTTTTTCCCCAAAATGTGCAAATAGGGCACTATCTATCCGATATATATTTTCTGATTTAATTTCACCATACTAAATCATCATTCATTTTTTGGCATGACACTTGCGTTTAACAATCGAGGGCGGCGCCGTTTATTGACCGTGACAACGCCTGCTTAGATTGGCTTTTGCCGGGAGGATGTCGGGAGTATCAATCTGTTCAAGTGGACCGAAGCTTGGATGAGATTTGGCAGAAGCAGTTGGGAGTGTGCTAATTTTGGCTGGCCGGATATCGCAATTCCACTTTATGAGAGCCAACGGCCCTCATGCGGCCTATGGTGTTGGCTATCCGGACCAGCCTTTTTTTTCATCCCTGTGCAACAGAATCATCTGCTGGGGGGCAGAGAATGATACTGTTGCACGGACGGGGGTAAAGGGAGGCAGGGACGTCCGGGGGGCCGTCCCTGCTTTACCCAATTCAACCAATACAAGCAATCAGCCGGTGTGTATCCCACCGTGTGAAATAACATCGGAAGTGGTTTAGAACCTCTGATCGAAACCAAAAACGGCAGGATGGGTAGCTCGACCACAGGCATAGAATTTTTTTAAAAGAGGATAGCACTACTCGCCCGATTCGGAGATTGGATTCGTGAAGAGGTTTTAAACTGCTTGTTGCCATGATTTTAAATTTGCCGTTTTAATCCTATTGACGGTTGTGGATCAGGGATAGCGAACCATGGCATCGTCTGACGATTTGGGTTGGGTGATGTCTTTCAAAGGTGACGAAAGTGTTGCGGAGCTGGCGGGCGGTTGCTCTCCCTGTCATGATTATATGACCCAGGCGATCATGACGATGGTGAGGGCAAACGGCCGCAGCCGGGGACGCAGAGATGCAGACCTGAATCATCGTGGTTTGCACACAGCCCGTCAATTTGCTCCCGGATGTAGTGATCGTAATTCGCTCCTACGAGAACTACTCGTCCTGCGATCCAATCGTGGGGTTTCCTCCAAGAAGCCCCTTTCCTGTTGGGAAAGGGGCTTTTTTCTTTATGAATCATCTTGCGACCTTTGCACATTTCCAAGTAGGCCAGTTGTCGCCCTTGAACCTGTTGTTCTCCCACTGTAAAGGCTGTAAATTGGATAGGTCGTCCGTCCCGTTCATTGAAACGGGCTTAATATGGTCAATTTCCCACCCGTTGCCGTTTCTGTCCATTTCACCGTATTGAGAGTATCGTATCCAGGTGTCACATTCATCCTGTCGGATCTCATCAGGATCAAACCCCTCTACCACCTTGGCTTTTTGCCATACCAGATCGATTTGCTTGCGTGTCCAATCATCTCCTGCCGCATTGGTATTGCGATTTCGCATAAGCATCTCCCTTTTAAATAGATTAACCTGGTTGATGGTCTGAAAGCAAGGTGTGGTCATTGATTTTGTTGATTGGTTGTTTTGATCCTCTTTTTATATTTTTTAAGCATTTTCCACTGACAATGCCGTGCAGGAATGGCGCCCGTCTTTTTCAATGTTTTCTCAGCGGCTTTCATTTCCAGCCCTTTTCGAATCAAATAGGCCATGAGAAACGTGCCTGTCCGGCCAATGCCGAAGCGGCAGTGCACCAACACTTTTTGGTTTCTGCCAATGGCCGCTTCCATCCACACAAAAGCTTTTTCCATTTCATCAACGGCCGGAGCGCATTCATCGGGGATGGGGAGATAAAACACTTGAAACCCGCTTTTCTCCTCTATCTCATGCAGGTCGCAGTACTCACCACACAAGTTCACAATGGCGCCGACACCCTCTTTTTGAATGGCTTCCAGCTGGTCATAGGACATCGGGGCGTGTCCCGCAGCCACATCATCGGTGACCCATTTGAGTTGATAGTCGGACATTGATCTCCTGTTCCTTTTATATTTTTAAATATTTTGCGGTTCAACATAGTCCAAATGCGGTTATCCGGAAAGCGGCAGTCATTCATCAATCGATGCAAAGTGATATTGGCCATTAAAAAAGGCCTCCACAAAAGGTCCTACCTGAGCCGCTTCACTCAAGTACATGTCCATCAGACGCGTGGCCCCCAGCAGCCGACCCAGGAGATCCAATTTTTCCATGATAGTGGTTTTCGCAGCATCTGAGAAACGGGCATCGACAAGGTCGCTGGTGCGGCTGACCTCAAATTGAAGGCGCTGTAGGACAGCCTGCAAGAAATCCGCCCGAAGCGATCTGCCATGGTCGTCTCCACCGCCGCCGTTGAACCGGAATAGGATATGGTTTTCTTCGGCGTTGCCGCTGCACAGGGTGTCCAGGATGACGAAATGATAGCCGAATTTCAGGTTCAGGTTCAAATAGACTTTGGACAGGACCGCATAACTGGCGAGTTGGGCCGATTCAGCGCTGATAATTCCGCCGCTCATAACGATTTTGTCATATTCGGCCCAGTTAAAGTGCGTGAACTCGCCCCACCGGATGCCGGGATGGTTCAGACCTTTCCACACCGCACGAAACGGTTCACAATGAATCTGTTCCGACTCAACCGTCCTCTCTGTCACCGCATCGTCGGCCAATCCTCCTCCCACATCCATTAAATAGATCAGCATGGGGATCTTGGTGACCAGCTTTTTTGTTCCCCGACTTTTGCCGAAAGCCCTGTCTCCGATTGAGAACATCTCCCTTGTGGCGGCCTCATGGGCAAACCGGATGATGTCGTGAAGAGATCGGCAACCACCGGGGGTAAACTCCGCAGCGTGGGGGTCGATAAGCTTCAAGGGAGAAACGAATCCCATGATATAGTTCAACTTCCGGGTAAAGGGACTGTCGGCGATAGGCCTTTTTCGCACGCATGGATTTTTAAGAAGCGCATGGACGGTACCATCGTACACAATGCCCTCGTCCGCATATACCGTTACCGTGTCACCCGTTCTTAATTGCCGGGTGGCGGCGCGGGCATTGACCATGGTTGGAATTCCAAACTCCCGGGCAACCGACGCAAAATGACCGGCAATACTACCGGTTTCCGATATGAGTGCAATGACTTTATCCATGACCTTGACATAGCTGGCCGAAGCGGTTCTCGTCACCAGAACGGCATTGTCAGGAAGGTCTGTCAGATCCGATGCATTGCCGGCGACAAAGACAGGACCTGAAGCCACGCCGGAAGCGGCCCGGTCTCCCCCGGTCAGCAGAATCCGGTTGTCAATTTCGTCGAATCGGCATTCCAGGTCCGGCGCGCTTTGGTCGCCGGTTTTTAGAGGCCTGGACTGAAGCAGGTACAACCGCCCCTTCTCGTCCATGCACCATTCAACATCCCGCGGTTCTTCGCCAAAATTTTCAAGAACCATGCCCCAGGCCGCCAAGGTCAAAACTGCGGCATCATCGATGCAAAACGCGGTTTGCAGGTCATCCCGGAGCCTTTCAACCCGGGTATCCCCCTGTTGGTTCACCACCATTCGCTGCTTTTTGAGGGCTGATTTTTTGCCGGCAATTTCAGGCTTTTCTCTTTTGTGAACCTTGAAAATGTCGGGAGTGATCTCTCCCTGAACCAATGGTTCTCCGAGCCCAAAAACGGCGTGGACCTCCATAATGTCGGATGTGACATCGTCTAATGCCTGGGTGTACATCACGCCGCTGGCCACCGCGGCAATCATTTCCACTACCATTACAGCCATGGGCGTTTCCATATCGGTTAAACCGTAATTGATCCGGTAAACCAACGCTTCGGGAGAATATTTGCTGGCAAGCACCGCTTTATAGGCATCCAACAAATCCTCTTTGCCCACATTTAGTATGGTTTTGTATTGGCCGGCAAACGACGCCCGGCTGTCTTCACCGACGGCACTGCTTCGAACGGCCGCCCTGTGGAAGGCTTTTTCTGCTTCAAACACCGCTGCAAATGCCTCAAAGATTTGTGATGCCACATCCGGGGGCACTTCAGACCGATAGATCAGTTTTTTCAGTTCGTCCGATTTGCGGTCCAGCGTGTCGATATTATGGATATCAATGGTGGAGAGGATATCGTCCATGGCTGGTTTCAACCGGTTATGATGGATGAACCGGTAAAATGCGTTGGTGGTGACGACAAAACCCCTTGGCGTGGGAATATCGGAACGCTTGGAGATCATAGCCAGATTCAGCGTTTTTTCCCCAACCATGGACACCATTGATTCAGAAATTTCCGGAATCTGCAAGCAGAAGGGCGGTTTTCCGGTATCAAGGGCCTGAAAAAGCAGGTGACGCGCATACCCGTCAATCTTTCGAAAAAAAATGTTCAGTTCGTCATAGCGGGAAGGATGCATTCGATCTAGGTTGGAGACGATCGTGGATACACATTCTGAAAGGGCATGATATTTTTTTTCCACGGCACTGAAATCGACCATAACCTGCTCATGATAGACCTGCTCCAGTTCGGCCATCAGCTCGTGAGCCCGCTTGTCTTGCTCAAGCAGTGATTTAAATGCCGCATACTTTTCCTTAAGCGCCACTGTTGGGAAAAAGGCCTGGTTTGTCCAGTATGTAAAGAGGTTTTTTATGCCCATTCATACTCCTCGATGTACGCGGCCCCGGCAATCGCCGCTTGTTGTCCCTTCAGCGTTGGCCATAATGGATTGATTTTAATCACCACATAAACAGTTGTAAACCTAATCGATTTCTGGATGGAAACTAGATCGTCAGTGCCTGATGAAGCAGCTTGGCACATAAACCAAAAAGAAGGATCGCAAAGATGCGTCGAATGGTTTTCCCCTTCATGCGGGTGCTCATGATCCGCGCACCGCAAATTCCTCCGGCAAATGAGGCGGCGGCAGCCGGCAACAAAAACCACCAGTTGATTTTTGCCATGGAGGCGTATCCAAGAAAACCGGTCAGGGAAGAAAAACAAACGATGAAGGTGGAGGACGCCGCGGCAATCTTTGTCGGCGTTTTGAGGACATAGATTAAAAGGGGGACGATGAACACGCCGCCGCCGATGCCCAACAGGCCGCCCATAAGACCGATACAGGCGCCGATACAGATGCCGCCGATGATTTTCCCGGGAGCACCGCCTGCGTCTGTTTTGGACTCGGCAGCCGTCGATATCAACATGCGCCCGCCTGCTGCCGCCAGGACAACGGCCATGGTCATCAGGAAGATCTTCAGATCGATGCGAATATTCAAATATGATCCGATGGGGGCC
>JASFER010000032.1:0-33451 GCA_050124755.1 Desulfobacteraceae bacterium | reverse complement strand
GATAGCGTTCCCAGCCTCATGCCTGATGGAGCCTCGGATCAGCGAAATTTAATCGTCAGGACAAGCATGTAGACGCCAGAGTGGAATGTTTTCGGACGCGGGTTCGACTCCCGCCGCCTCCACCATTATACAGTTGATAACCCGTCTCTCCGGGCGCATTCACCGGAGGGACGGGTTTTCTTTTTTGCCTTATATTCAAAGGGTTTGGCGCTTTTGACATCTTTTGCAGCCATTCTCTACGCGTCCGATTTTTACCATATTTTCCCCCAAAATTCTCTGTTTGGCCTCTGATTCTCCGAATTGTTCGGACCTGGTCCGATTCGCGTCCGGAAAGCTATATCCTTGTGTATCAAGGGCTTACGCCAAATCGCCATTTTGGGTGGTTGTGTTAAGTCTGCACTCGGTGTTGCAACCGGACTTGCGTTTCTAACTTTTTGTGCGTCGCACAAAAAAGAAATAGAATTAACCAGGATTTCTCGCTCCGAATAAAAGAGAAGTCGGCAGATCGTCGGCCTGTTTTTGAATAGGTTCAGGTTGTTATGAGGCTTTGTGCCTGAATTGGATTTGATGTGCTAACTGTACGATACGTGTGGTGGTCTGTTGTATCATTCGTTACATACCTGTAAAGTCGGCTCGACGTAGGTATGGCAAGGTACTCCAAGGTTCGCTATAGCTCGTATTCATGCGATAGCCATTAGGCACATGTCATTCTGGCCGTGTAACAGTGGCATATGAAGGGCTGTGAAGCACTCAAGACCAGCGCGAATGACTAACGATCGATTCTACGGAGCGGTCCCTTGGGCGCTTAGACAGTAATTGGTTATGCCTAAATTGATATTGGTTTGGTGAGGCATGTTACAATCTATTCTACTCAATTCACTATTGACTTTGTGGCGAATTTTGCTCGCATCGATATCTAAGTAGCTACAGATGCTTATAAAACTAGTGATAGAACTATGATCGTTGACTGTCATCCAATACAGAGCTTGGGTTTTGTATATTTCATGATCGCTATAGGAAGGCTTAAAAATATCTTTAAGTGCACGAGTTAAAATTGCAGAAAACAACGCCCGGATTGATCTTGTTAATCTACCTATGTCCTGATCTGGAATGTTAAGCCCAGAATAGGAATGTGTATCATTCATCGGCATCCTCTTTTCGATTTATTGTGAAAACCATATGGTAATTGGATCGGCAACTATTGGTCACCGATATCGCTTGCCTCGAAGCTGTTATCAAAAAACGTCAATCTTGGGTTTCTCCAACAAGAGATTTTAAAATAATCAGCTAAATCTGCGGGTACTGATCCTATTGGATTTCAAACAAGAACCCATGACGGCTTAATGTTCCATTCCCAAATGGTCATCGCGATCAATAAACCGTTTTCTAATAAAAGGAGAGGTCATCGCTGAGAGAAGTCCACCATAGTCCAGACTAAAATTCACTTCATCGCCTACCTTTAATTGGTTGTCTTGACTGTCGAGAATGATGTGGTCACTACTTGATCCAAGTATTTCCATTTTATCATCAGACGTCATTCCGGATATCAGAATATCCTGCCTTCCCAGTGCAATAATGGCTCTCTGTCGAATTCCATTGTCTTCGAACGTGCGAACATTTCCAAATGCATCTTGATATATTTTCCCGGTAGGAAGGGATGGTTTGTTTTTGGATTCGATCACTTCGGCAATAAGCTTGAAGGCATCCGTGTGCAATCCTGGAATTACATTTCGGTTCACCGTTTCGAGTCCCAAAAGGATTGATTCCCCCATACGAAGATTGTTGATATGGCCAACATTATTGGTTGATTTATACCACTCATAATTGGCCGAATTTCCGCCCGAAATGATGGCCAGATTCATATGAAATTCATTTTCTATGATATCAAACAGAACAGATAGTTCGTTCATGTTTTTATCGTCGGGCTTCACACCACCGTAGCAAGCCAAATTGCAGCCAATGCCAACTATTTTAATGTGGGATAGGCAAAGCACGTTTCGAATGAATTCTGAGAGATCACAAGGAAGTATCCCCTCGCGCAAATCACCCAACTCGACCATAAGAATGACCTGATGGATTTTATCATGTGCTTTTGCGAAAAAAGAGAGTTGCTTAAGCGTTTCCATTTCCGTATTCAAACTAATGTCCGCACTTTTAATCACGGCCTCGGCCTGACTTAACGGTGTGCGCAGAAGAACGATCGGATTAGGTATTCCCGCTATTTTCATCTTTTCAATGTTTTCAATTCTGGAATCGGCAATAAATTTTACGCCTCCTTGAAGCATTGCCTTGACAATCGAAGGGTCTCCTAACACCGCTTTGGAAACACCCATCAG
This sequence comes from Desulfobacteraceae bacterium, assembly GCA_050124755.1. Taxonomy (GTDB): domain Bacteria; phylum Desulfobacterota; class Desulfobacteria; order Desulfobacterales; family Desulfosarcinaceae; genus JARRKU01. The sequence continues at coordinate 31,115 of JASFER010000032.1, read as the reverse complement.
GGAAATACCTTTTTCCCCAAAAAGGTCCGAAAGTATTCGGGCATTTTCCCGTATTTTGCGTAATGAGATTTCTATCCTGGGCATAAACAATCGCATGTATAAATTCCAATTAGGTACATTCCTAAGCAACCAGCGCTTGGATTTTGTCGCCATTCTGTTGTTTGGTTTGTTGTCCAAGATAAGGGAACTGTTGGAGTAATGTCTCAATGAGTTTTTTACATCCGTAGCTCAGAACATCTGTGGTCGGCAACTTAAAGCGTCGTTCATAATTCGCAATGAACCGTAAGACCTCATCTTCTGTTAAGTTTTCATGGCTCAATGCGATCGCCATAACCTTCGTATGCGATATCGTCTCGATCAACTTTATTTCGCTATCAACATCGGGCATCTTCAAATTGGGGAAATCGCATCGGAAGGTCCTGGCGGGGGGGTGCTGCAAAATGACACCATCGGGTCTGCAGCCTTTCAAGATGCCGAGAGAGCCCATAAAGGCGGGATGACTGACGGCACTCTGCCCCTCAACCAGAATGATATCGGGACTTTCGTTCTCAAAGGCCTGAATCACGGCATTTTCTATTTCACCGATCACAAATTGGGATGTCATGGCATCTATCGCTACGCCATACATCGCCCCCTGCATCAAGCCACTTTGGCCGGTGGCAACCATTATGGATTTTATGCCAACACGATTCAAGGAGTTGTTGAGTTCCACCGCAGTCGTCCTTTTCCCACAGGCACAATCGGTGCCCAATACGGCCACAACCGGACATGTTATCTTCGATCTTTGACCGGTAAAGATCTGCAAATCTCTTAATTTCGGTGGTTTTCTGATATCTATAATTCGCACTTGGCTGCGGGCCGCCATCTGGACAAACTCTTGATCTTCAGAAAAAAACTGGTGGAGGCCGTTAATGATATCCATTCCGTGGTCCATCGCTTCTAAGATGAGATCCCTTTCTTTCATGGAGATATATGCTTCTAGGGGAGCTTTCCCATAGATATAACAATCCGGTACTTCTGGCAGTTTGCTCAGCGCATCCTTTAAATTGGCAAATATTGGGATGCCATTTGCTTGTTCCCCTAATTCTGTTCCGGTATCCTTTCCGGCTAGGGAGCTATCGATAACCCCCACAACGGTATAGGTTTCAGAGTGCCGAACCAGTCCCGAAGCTGTTTTTCCATCCACTAAACCAAATTGATTTTCGCAATAAACCAAGGCTGTTTTCTTCACGATCGCCATTATCTATACTCCTTTATAGTCAATACCAATAATTAAAGAAGTTATACGAACATACGTAACTTCTCTAAGGGACGGTTAATTTTGATACGAAAATTCGCATCAACATCATCCCGCTTGGGCCAAGCTTCTGCGCAGGGGGCTCTTTAGCTTGATCTTGGTCTCTAAAGACAACTTCAACGGGGACAAATGGGCGACCAACAGTTACCATTCAGGTATCTGCTGGGTTGAAAATGGTAAGGGAATGGTCAGGGCCCTAAGCGTTTCAGGTTATGGCATCTCTCACGCACCGTTCGAAATGGCATCCCCTCTGCCAGTTCGTACCGTTCGGCGCGAATGAACCAGAACGCAAGGCCGCCTGTGTTGTGATTGAGGGCCTTTCCTTTCTTGGTGGTCCTCACGCCCAGGGATCCTTTACGGCCGGTTTTGCGCCAACCTTTGGCCTGCATGATCATTCGTACGATCACGCCCACAGCTTGTCGTAATCGCTTGCTCTTCTGGGTATCGGTGTCTGCCAGAGACCGATCGATGGATGGATGAGATTCAAGCTCCCGGACGACCCCGGACAAAGGGGGTCGATCGTGGTGAATTTCTGATTCCTCCATCCGACGTTGCCTGCTACGATCGTTAAAAAATTCAAGGACTGCATCGAAAGGCTGATCTGGATCATTGGCAACATCGCAAAACCTTCGGCCTTGATTGTCTTCGAGGAACATATCTCGTGTGAGTGTCACGCTTTGCAAATTGAACTCCAGCATGCCGATGATATTTCAATTAGATATACAAATTTTAAACATACAAATTTTAAAGGTTCGCATATTGTATCTTAAAATTCAGAAAAAGCAAGAACAAACCCATCTGAATGCCACTGCTTGTATGAGATCGGGAATAAGTTATTGAAAAATCAATCAAACGTTTTTAAAGGATTTATCCTTCATATGTGATAGAAGGGTGTGTTCTTTTGGCAATCCAATTATTTTTCTCTCAATTAAGGATCTGTTTGATGCCGTACGAGGTTTTAACTGCCGAGATGTCTCATGAAACCAATTCTTTCAGTCTTCAGGAAACGGATGAACAGGCCTTTAGAAATCGGTATGTGCTGATGGGTGCAGACGCGATCGCCGAGCGTGGGCAGGTGAATACGGAACTTGCCGGCTTCCTCGACGCCGGCCGCGCACATGGTTGGCATATCCATCATGTGCTCAGCGCGTCGGCGGGGCCAAGCGGCAATGTAAAGCTGCAAACCTTTAATTGGCTCTGTGATCCAATCATCGCCGCAATCAAGCAGCGCCCCTTCGACGGACTTCTCCTCGGGTTGCATGGCGCCATGGACCTTGATTTCTGCGAAGATGCAGAAGGGGAGTTGCTTTGGCGAATTCGCAGCGTGGTAGGCGAGAAGATGCCAATTGCAATCACGCTGGATTCTCATGCAAATGTCAGCAACAAGATGTGTACCTTTGCCGACATCATAGTGTCGTTCAAGACCTACCCGCATGTTGATATGCGAGACACCGGCAGGCATGCCGGCGAAATTCTACAACAGACCATGGCCGGCGATATCCAGCCGAGCACGATCCTCGCAAGACGGCCAATGCTGGAAGAAGTTAATGGTGGGCGAACCGATATTGGCCCGATGGTCGAACGTATTGCAGCCGCGCGGGAGTATGAGAAGAATGCAGATGTATTTGCCGTAAGCATCAACGCTGGTTTTGCCAGCGCAGATGTCGCAAGGGTTGGCCCATCGGTGCTGGTCACCGGTCAGGGGGACTTTGAATCTCATGTCGATTTCGCTGAAGCCATGGCTGATGACATCTGGAACAAACGCTTTGAGGTGCTGAACGATTACCTCAGCGTTGAAGCGGCTGCAGCAGCTGCAGCTAGATACGAAAATAGGCAGGGGCCGCTGGTAATTGCAGATTATGCGGATAATCCTGGTGCCGGCGGATACGGCGATTCAACTGAACTCTTGCGCGCTCTGTTGGAGGCGGGTGTGACCGATGCCTGTTTTGGTCCCATGGTGGATGGCGAGGCAGTTCAGGAGTTACATGCCGCCGATATAGGCGAAAAGGTACACATCGCTCTTGGTGGAAAAACCGACCCAAGCTTCGGTGGCGTGCCAATTTCAGTTGAGGGTGAGATTCTATCTATCAGCGACGGATGTTTCACCGGAGATGGTCCAATGATCGATGGGCTTGGCGGCAGTTTTGGTCCTACTGCCGTTCTACGTGTCGGTGGCATTGAAATCCTTGTAGTCACCATTCCCCGTCAAATACTTGATTTGCAGCAATTTAAAGCATTTGGGATCGATCCACAGAGCAAGCATGTTGTCGCGCTAAAATCGATGCAACATTTCCGCGCAGCATTCGAGCCCCTTGCAGGACAAGTGATGGTTTGCGACAGTGGGGCACTTTGCACACCGCGCTACAACCGGCTGCCCTATCGCAACGTACCAAGGCCGATTTTTCCTCTTGATGAGGTAGATAGGTAGCGACACGATGCGACTACAATCAAATTTCTTTATTTTTTCCTTATGTCCTTCAGGAAAATCGCCTTTGACGGTCCATCACCAACTGTTCTTTCTTCGATCTGGAACAGTTTAGTAGCTGATGCAAGCTCTCCCAATTTTTTGTAACCGTAATTTCGTGGATCAAAATCAGATGCTTGTTTTGCGATGTAACTGCCAACGTTTGCAAGATGTGCCCACCCTGAATCGTCTGAAGACGCTTCAACAGCATTTCTCAATAGATTAACAAGCGTGGTATCTCTTTTAAGTCCGGTGGTTGTTTTGCGTTTTATCTTCTCAACTGTATCATCTTTAGATCGCAGCACTTCAGTAAAAATAAATTTATCGCAAGCCGATACAAATGCTTTAGGGGTCTTTTTCTCACCGAATCCATATACGAAAAGCCCAGCCTCCCTGATTCGGGATGCTAATTTGGTGAAATCGCTATCGCTTGATACAATGCAGAAACCATCAAATTTACGCGTGTAAAGCAAATCCATTGCATCAATAATTAGGGCGCTGTCTGTCGCGTTTTTTCCTGATGTATATCCAAATTGCTGTATCGGCTGTATTGAGTATTGTAAAAGGACTTCTTTCCACCCTTTAAGACCCGGCAACGTCCAATCACCATAAATTCTTTTCACATTAGCTGTTCCATACTTTGCGATTTCAGAAAGTAGTCCATCAACAATAGATGGTTGGGCATTGTCCGCATCGATTAGTACAGCCAATTTTTCAATTTTGACGTCCGACATATTTTCTTTCCACTTTTTAGGTTGATGCGCTTTTCCAAGGAATATCAGGCGTTGCAATCATTTGATACCTAAGGGAATCAAAAAGATCATACCAGTAACGGTGGTTTGGTACAAGTTGGGAAAATTTGGCCTTACATTAATATTGTTGCCGATCAAATTCAAAAAGACTAAAAGCCTGGAATAGCGGATTAGTTTGGCGCTGGGTTTGTTGCCTTTGGTTTGGCGGTTTAGAATAGAAACAATCTTGCGCTGTTCGTACGCTATCAATTATGCTGTATATAATGAGCAACGATGCCTTGGCCTAATCCTGTGTAGTTTAGGTTCTTTACCTCCGACTCTTGGCACGCAGACATCGATTTTTATCGATTCATTAACTTTGGACCATAGCCGCAAACTAGAAGGAGCCGCGTGGGGCCTGTGCAAACATTAATCATCACCACTGCTCTTTTCTGTGTCATCGTGACCGTATTTATATTGGGTTTGCGAATCCAGCGAGTACGACACAAACGGGTCCGCAAAGCATTTACAATGAGCGAGGAGCGATATCGCCTGGCGCTTGAAAGCTCTACAGACGGCCTTTGGGACTGGGATATCCAATCGGACACTGTTTCATACTCAAACCGTTTCCGGCAAGTCCTTGGGGTTTCATCAGAGGATTTTCCGGGAACAATGGCCTCTTTGCGCAACCGACTTCATCCAGGGGACGCCGACGCCGTGTGGATGGCAATCCAACGCCATCTTCAAAAGCGCACTCCATTTAATACCGAATACCGCCTGCGTACAAAATCGGGCAATTACCTTTGGTTTTTAGCACGCGGCCAAGCGATCTGGGACGCTTCCGGAAATGCTGTCCATATGTCCGGATGGATTCAAGACATCACCGAACGCAAACAAACCGAACTAAATCTTCAGCAAGCCCTTTCCGAAATACAGCAGCTCAAAGATAAACTTGAAGCTGAAAGGGCTTATCTGCAAGATGAGATTAAGTTTCGATACAACCATGAGAATATCATCGGGCAAAGTGAAGAGCTTTCTTATGTGCTGTATAAGATAGAACAAATTGCCGCTACCGATACAACTGTTCTGCTTTTAGGCGAAACCGGAACCGGCAAAGAACTGGTCGCCAGGGCCATTCACAACCTGAGCCTGCGTCATGAGCGCGCAATCATAAAAATTAACTGCGCCACCCTGCCTTCCCATCTTATCGAAAGCGAGCTATTCGGCCATGAGAAAGGTGCTTTCACGGGTGCCCATGCCAGACAGTTGGGGCGATTCGAAGTTGCCCACGGCGCTACGCTTTTTTTGGATGAGATCGGTGAACTGCCGTTGGAATTGCAGCCCAAATTGCTCAGGGTGCTCCAGGATGGTGAGTTTGAACGGTTGGGAAGTTCCAAAACAATCAAAGTCGATGTGCGGGTGATTGCAGCTACCAACCGCCATCTGGAAGAAGAGGTCCGCAAAGGGCGCTTCCGAGAAGATCTCTGGTACCGGCTGAACATTTTTCCGATTACCGTGCCCCCATTGCGGAAGCGCAGTGAAGATATTCCTTTGTTGGTGGAATATTTTGTTGACATCATTGCCAAAAGGTTGGGCAAATCTATCGAGAGTATCCCAACGACCGTGATGGATGCCTTGCAGAACTACCACTGGCCTGGCAATATCCGCGAGCTTGAAAATGTATTAGAGCGGGCGGTGATCAACTCTTCGGGACCCAAACTGCGCCTGATTGATAATCTGAAAAAGCCAGCCAAGGATCTAACAAAGGCGGATCGGCCCCTTGCGGATGTAGAACGGGACTATATTGTACGGGTGCTTGAGCAGACGCACTGGAAAGTGAGCGGCAAAAACAGTGCGGCCGAGATCCTTGGCCTAGAGCGCAGCACATTGCGTGCCCGCATGCGAAAGCTGGGTATTCAAAAACCTTAAGTATTTCTCATAAGAAACCAAAGAATTGGGTCATATATGACCGATGGTCATATATGACCCTGTTTGTGCACGACCCCGCCACTGCCTGGCCAGTATACACTCAAACAGGTTCCTATTAAAAATCAGTCTGTTGATCGATATAACACAAAGTCTGCAAATACCGGCACGAATTTTGAGTTAGTAAAATACGTGTATGAATGTGCTTTTGTTTTGAAACGTACATCATACCCGTTATTTTTGTTGCCGCTCACTCGATATAAGTGTCTCATATACATCTGTCATACACCTTCAACAGGAGTCGGATCATGAAGGAGATAGTTCAAATCATTGCAAAAGCTCTGGTGGATCAACCTGAGCTTGTACTCGTGACAGAAATTGGTGGTACGAATACATCAATACTGGAACTCAAAGTCGCCAAGGCAGATATTGGCAAAGTCATCGGTAGACAGGGCCGGACCGCCGGTGCACTTCGGACCATATTAAGCGCCGTTTCGGCTAAGGAGAAAAAACGAGCGGTGCTCGAAATCGTGGAATAATCAGAAAAGGTCGGCATTTCAGAGAGGTGGCCGTGATGATCGTCGTTAGCATTACCATGAACCCTCTTCCGGAAAAGCAGCTGGAGGTCATGCAAACCCTTCTATCTATGATCGAACCTACATCTAAGGAGGCAGGGTGCTTAAGCTATAACGTTTTTTGCGACATCGAAGACCGAAACCGTTTCAGCCTGTTGGAGCAGTGGGAGACCCGTGAAGACCTGGATCAGCATATCGCAACTCACAGATTCGGCGCATTGCTCGGGATAAAAGCCCTTTTATCCGAGCCGTTGGAGATTCAAATCCACACGGTATCCCAATCGGAAGGGATGGAGGCCATTCATGCGGCCAGGGATAAAGGAAGCTAATCTCTTCCAGGTCGATGTGGTGAAAGGAGCCTTATCAAATGAAAGGATAAAGATATGGGACCCCGCAAGGACCTTATGAATAAAAAAGAAATCAAACAAATTGCAAATCCGGCTTTTCACGCATTGATCATATCCGAGGAGCGCTACCGCCGGCTGTTTGAAACCGCTCAGGACGGCATATTGATCATCGATGCCGGAACTGGACACATAACCGATGTCAATCCATTTCTGATGGACATGTTAGGCTATTCGCGCAATGACTTTATCGGAAAAGCCCTATGGAGCTTCGGTCCTTTCAAAGATATCCGGGCAAGCAAATCAGCATTTCAGGATTTGATGAGAAGCGGCTATATCCGCTATGAGCATTTACCATTGGAAACCAAGGATGGGCGAAGCGTTGAGGTCGAATTTATCAGCAACATCTATCAGGTTGGCCAGAAGCGGACAATTCAGTGCAATATCCGCGATATTTCGGAACGTAAAGAATATGAAGTGAACCGCAACAGATTAGCTTCCCAACTTAAACAGGCCCAAAAAATGGCCGATGTGGCCGCATTGGCCGGCGGCGGTATGGCCCATCAATTCAACAATGCGCTCAGCGTCATCACAGGCGGTTTAAACCTGCTTGAGGCAAATGGAATGAATCAAGAGATGAACGAGTGTCTTCAGTTAATGACAAGAGCAGCGGATCGAATGTCCCGTCTGACCTTGGATCTTTTGGCCTATGCCAGGGGTGGAAAGTATAGCATCGAAACCATCTTGCTGAGTGATCTGGTCAGGGACAGCCTGCTCTTGCTTAAGCCTGCCTTTAAACCGTCCATCACTATCGAAACCGAGATACCACCAGACCTGCCGCCAATAGAAGCGAACAAGGACCAGATGCAAATGGCCCTGCATGCCATCTTGACCAATGCGTTGGAGGCCATCGAGACACAGGGGTTCATCCGCATCATCTGCCGCAAGGAGGTGATGACCGATGAGAGCGTAAAATTCTATTCCGGCTTGGCACCCGGCACCTACGCCTGTTTGACGGTGGAGGACAACGGTAAGGGAATGGAAGAAGAAACGCGCGGCCGGGTTTTTGAGCCTTTCTTTACGACCCATTTTCCAGGACGTGGCCTCGGAATGGCAGCGGTGTACGGAATAGTGAAAAACCACGACGGATGGATTTCTGTCGAGTCGCAATTGGGCAAGGGTACCATCGTGAAGATCCGGCTATCCGTTCTTTTGGCAAGCGCTACGAAAGCTAGGGAAAAACAGAAGAGTAGCCAGGCCAGAGCATACCGTACCATGTAGATGATTGAAAAGGAGAAGCACCTCAAACGAAAATAATTCACCGGCACTGCAATGAAAGGACCGTCCGTTTTCCGTAGACGCCGTCAGTGGTGCGATTGAAAAGGAGGCATGCTATGCCCGAATGGAATCAACCTCCAAAGGGGACACCGCCGCCCTTGGATGAGATACTTGATAAAATGCGTCAACAGTTCAAAAAATACAAAGTTGGTCCGTTTATTATCCTTGCCGCCATCGTTGTGGTGATCGTCTTCTGGACGGCCTGGTTCACTGTCCAGCCGGAAGAGACGGGAATCGTGCAGCGGTTTGGAAAAGTAATGCGCTCTGCCGGGCCCGGATTACACTTCAAGCTGCCGTTCGGTGTCGAAACGGTCCGGTTGCTGCCCACGGCCCGCGTACTCAAAGAGGAGTTCGGCTTCCGGACGGTGGCCACCGTTCCCGGCGAGAAGACACGCTATGATCCCAGCGGTGCCTATAAGGACGAGTCGTTGATGTTGACGGGCGATCTAAATGTCATCGACGTCCAGTGGATCATCCAGTATCGCATCGAAGACCCGATCCGCTACCTGTTCAAAGTACGCAGCACCCGCAAAACGATCCGCGATACCACCGAGGCGATTATGCGCCGGGCGGTGGGCAACCGCCTCGGCAGCGATGTGTTGACCACCGGCCGGGTGGCCGTTGCCAGTGAAGCAAAGACCGAGATCCAGAAAATCCTGTCTGCTTATGAGACCGGCGTGCGCCTGGTGACCGTGGAGCTGCAGGATGTGACCCCGCCGGATACCGTGAAACCGGCCTTTAATGAAGTCAACGAATCGCGCCAGGACAAAGAGAGAACGATCAACAAAGCCCAGGAGCAAGCCAACCGGGAAATTCCCAAGGCGCGTGGAGTGGCCACGCAGAGCATAAGTGAGGCTGAAGGCTATGCCCTTGAGCGCGTGAACCGGGCCAAAGGCGAGGCGACCCGTTTTGAAGCCATATTGAGCCAGTATGAAGGGGCGCCGCAGGTCACGCGCCGGCGCCTGTATTTGGAGGCGATGACGGACCTTCTGGCGGAGATGAAAGGACTCTACATCGTAGACAGGGATCAGCAAGCCATGGTGCCCTGGCTGCCCTTGAAGTCCGATGCCCAACTACCAGCGGAAGGGAGACAGCCATGAAATTTCCCATAAAATTAGTAGCCATCGGTATTCTCGTCGTTGGTGTTGTCGTGCTCTATGGTGCACTTTACACCCTGGAAGAGGGTCAGCAAGCGATTGTCGTGCAGTTCGGCCGCCCTGTAGGGGAATCGGTGACCGAGTCGGGGCTGCACCTTAAACTGCCCTTTGTGCAAGAGGTCCGGCGATTTGAAAAGCGACTGCTCGTCTGGGACGGCGATCCCAACCAGATTCCCACCAAAGGACGTGAATTCATTTGGGTGGATACCACGGCGCGCTGGAGGATTGCGGACGCGAAAAAATTCCTTGAGAACGTGGCCAGTGAATCAGGTGCTCAGTCCCGTTTAAACGATATCCTTGACTCCGTGGTACGCGATCAGGTGTCGAGCAGCGAACTTGTAGAGCTTGTGCGCTCCGCATCATGGGAAGCCCCTGAGGACGAGGAATTGAAGGATATTCCAAAAGAACGGGAAGAAGAACTTAAAAGAGAAATTGCTCGAGGGAGAGCGGAAATCACCCGAACGATACTAACAGAGGCGCAAAAAATCATCCCACAGTATGGTATCGAACTGGTGGATGTGCGTATCAAACGTCTGGACTATGTGAAAAGCGTTCGCGAGAAGGTGTATGAACGCATGATCTCCGAACGCAAACGCATCGCCGCACAGTTCCGCTCAGAAGGAGAGGGGCGCAGTGCGGAAATCCTCGGTACCATGGAAAAAGAGCTGCGCCAGATTCGCTCCACGGCATACCGTCGGGTGCAGGAGATCCAAGGCAATGCTGACGCCGATGCCACCCGCGTATACGGTGAAGCATACAATCGAAATCCAGAATTTTATGCTTTCTTGCGTACCCTTGAAAGTTACAAAGAAAAAACAAATAAGAATTCCGTACTGATCCTCACCACTGATAGCGATTTTTATCAATACATTAAGAAAGCGAATCCTGACGAAGTGCAAAACTGATCCGTGCCGGGTTCAAAAGGGACGACGACACTGGCATGACGCAACAGGTTGAGAATACATTGTTCGGTAAAAAATATTCATTAAGGGCACAATGCCTGAAAGTAAGAGGATAATAACGATGAACTTTAAACTTATATTTGTAATCGTCATGGCTGGAGCGGCGGTTTTGGGTATAATTCAGAACGCTGCGGCCGTAGAGTTGACGTTTCTGTTCTAGACGGTGTCGATGTCTCAAGCCTTTTTGATGTGCCTGGTTCTATCGACTGGAATAATCCTGGGCTGGTTGATGCGCAGGGGCTTTGGTAAAAAAAAGACAACATCCATACAAAGCAAGACACTGTAAGCGACATGGCGCTGCCGGGTTTTCTCTGCACACCTCATGGTAATCGTGATTGTTTAATCTAAGGAGATATCGACATGGAATTATTTGGACTGATTTTAGTTGGCACGGCTGCCGGTTGCTTTGCGGAAAAATTTTTGACCGGCAAAGGTTTCGGCGTGATCGCAGATCTCATTTTCGGTGTGATTGGAGCGTTGATCGGTGGCGCTCTTTTTGAAAAAACAGGTATCCTTACCGGAAGCAGCCTCATAGGGAGTCTGATATTTGCGTCCATGGGTGCATTTGCCATTTTGTATGGCGTGCGCAAGTTTAAAAGCGTTTAGAGATTAGAATGAATATTTTCAATGGGGTTGGAGATAGACGTGGAAGAGGGTACTATTAACGAGAGTAAATTTATCCGGGCCAATGGATTTTTCGGCAAAGAAAGGACCAATTGTGTCTACACAAACACAAATCCTGATATACCTTGCTTTGCTTGCTATTTTTGATGCGGTTATCCCGATCCCGATCACAGCGATGGCCATGATTATGGTCTTATTTCAGAAGCCAAGGTGGTTCAAAGATTGGATTGATAAAATCTACAGGTTATGATGGCCATTGCCTTTGAATACTTTAGAAACCGTAGGAGATCCACAGTGTTCGGTTTGAATGGTCTAGTTGAACCGGCTTGATGCTATTGGCAAGGATCGATTCAATGCATGTCATAGGATAAGCACGCGTGTATAAAGGAGAACGATTTAATAGTATCAGTCACCTGCTCGGCTCAGTAGCAGCTTTTGCCGGCGCCGCATGTCTGATTGTAAACGCTGCGCAACAGAGCGATCCATGGAAGATTGTGAGTTTCAGTATCTACGGTACCAGCCTTATATTGCTGTATCTTTTTTCAACGCTCTACCACAGTTTGCGGCATACCACTAAGGCTATTTTCCGTAGACTTGACCATCTGGCAATTTATATCCTAATTGCAGGAACCTATACCCCTTTTACCCTTGTCACACTTAAAGGCGCATGGGGCTGGTCAGTTTTCGGTCTTGTATGGGGTCTGGCTGGGCTGGGCATTGTTTTGGAGATGCTGATCCCAAAAGGTCGCAGTATTGTCTCGATGGTGATCTACGTGGTTATGGGCTGGTTAATCGTTATTGCATTAGACCCCTTGTTGCGTTCTCTGCCGACCGCAGGCGTTTTCTGGCTTCTACTGGGAGGGCTATTTTATACGTCCGGTTTGTTCTTCTATGGCTTAGATAAAAAAGTGTCTTATTTTCATGGAATTTGGCACTTATTTGTGATTTCGGGTGGTATAAGTCATTATATCACCATATACGTTTATATCGCATGAACAGATGGCCTTGCTCTTTTGGAACGCTTTCGAATTATATTCCTTTCAAAGCTAACTGTTCGTTATTGCAGTTTTAAATGATGATATAAAAACATATTATCCAAAAAAAACAAATAATTAGTTTGCTTTCTTCATAGATAAGGATTATTATCGGTTCGATCAATTAAGTCCTGTTTATTCTATAGGACGGTTACTTCCTGAAGGAACAATCCATTTATCAAAGTGGCACCCTCCAGTTTGCGACATTGAAATTTTTAAGAAAGGAGGATGTTATTATGACTAATGGAACCGTTAAGTGGTTTAGCAACCAAAAAGGGTTCGGATTCATTGAGCAGGAGAACGGAGCGGATGTGTTTGTTCATCATTCAGCAATCAATGCAACCGGATTCAAATCCCTTGATGAAGGCGCCCGAGTTACCTTTGATATCGAGCAAGGCCCAAAAGGCCCTTGCGCTGTGAATGTCACGGTGGCTTAGAATTATGTTCTGAGTATAAAGGGTATCCCTTCTATTATTGGGGGGATGCCCTTTGCTTGGTTAACGTTGCACCTTCACAATTCCCTATTATCAGACCTTGAAATTCAAACAAGCCCGTCCACAAATCCTTTACTTGTAATAAGTATCGGAAATTTACTTGAGGAGGCGGCAATATGTCAAGATCACCGTATAAATACGCTAAACGGAAAAAAGAAATAGATAGGAAGAAAAAGAAAGAACTAAAGAGACAACGAAAGATAGATAAAAAAGCCGATAAAACTGAAAATTAACATAACAAAATAAAAAAAGAACGCATCACAATAGTAATATGAATAAAAATCAAAAAGAAGCAATTCTAATATCATTTTTAAATATAAAGGATAAATATAAAAGACTGGCAGAGTATATCGTTCAATTGATGAAAAACGATCCTTTGATGCCGAAAGAAAGCCTGCATACAATTATTTATCGTATTAAAGATGAATCCAGGCTTATCGAAAAAATTATTAAGCTAAATCAAAAGACTGATGATTTACCACCTATTTTGGAACAAAATTATCAGGAAAGAATCAATGATCTGTTAGGTGTCAGGATGATATGTCTGCGCCTTTCCGATGTTGAAAATGTTGAAGCATATCTTAAACTTTTATCCGAAGACAATATCTTAACCTTTTTAAATGGTCCCGAGCATAAAAGATCTTTCATTCTTCCGGCTAATCCTGGGGACGCGTTACCAGAGGTCATAGATTTGAGATATACTGGTTACTCATCTATTCATTATCAAATAAAATTAGGCAAAAATGCAGATGCGCCGAAGGAATTGAAGGATATCCAATTCGAGCTGCAATTGAGAACGATTCTTGAGGAGGCATGGAGTGAGATTGATCATAAATACAGGTACGTAAGTAGTAGAAGCAGTGTACATCTCCCAGAGGAGATTAATACAGGTTTTTACAGTTTGAGCGCCTACCTCCAAGTAGCCGCACTTCAGGCTGAACATTTATGTAGCATGGCCGAATCGCATCGTCTGAAAAAAGTATCAAAAATTAAAGATATAGCTCAGATTGTCCAAGATGATGATGTTTCTGCTAATAATATGAAAAAGGATGAGGCATCCCAGAAATTAACTTCATTTGAAATTCAGGATAGTCTGAAAAAAATTGTAGGGTTCAAGATTTCTTCCAGAACGCTGATTTATATTCAGAAACGTCTTAGTGAGATCAGTTCTGTGGAAAAACCTCACAAAACGCTGCAAAAGTTGCTCAGTAAAAATCGGTTAATGGAATTTAAATCTATCTTTAAAGAAATTCTTAACGCCGGACCTTTCGCAAAGGCAAAGGATAGAAATATCGATTTAATAAATGCTCTTAACTTTAGCATATTCTGGGACCTACAAGGCAAAAAAGTCGCACATGAAGGGTTGAGAAACGTGTTGAAATGGAGAAAAAATAGTTCAAGTTGTTAGCATTTCATGGATAGAGAGGATTTGACATGAGACAGCTTGTTGAAAGGCTTAAATCAGAAAAAATCGCAATTGAAAAAGAAAAGAAAGAGCGGAACGAAAGTGAAGCAGAAGGAAGGGAACAGGCTTATAATGCCGGTAAAGCTGTTGCCAAAAACTGGATCAAAAATTCATCCTATGAAGAAATAATAGGTGTTTTGCATCATCAAGATGCCAAACGTGATGACAACTGTTTTGGGTCGAAGAGCCACATTTATTTTACATCGATTGAAAAGGTCTGCCCGGAAGAAGCACAGAAGTTCAAATGGCTGTATAATGATTCTTTTATGAATGGATGGCGAGATGGCGTATTTATAATATGGGACTCCATTAGAAGAGATGTTGATGATTAGTCAATTGATATAAAGCAAAATAAATCTATGAAATACAAGCCGTATACACTCAAAAACTATCTTAAAATTCCGCAATTAGAAAAATTGCCCGAGACAGTCACATCCAACATTGGAATAGTCGGCAGGGTTTTACCCTTTAAAACAAATAATTATGTGGTCAATGAACTAATAGATTGGGATGATTTTGAAAACGATCCGGTGTTCAACATTAATTTTCCGCAGAAAAAACTCGTGGTTCGGAAATATTTTGATCTGATCTCCGATCTTGTAAAATCCAGCGTCGACAATTCATTCATCGGCCAGGCTGTTGATGGAATCCGGCTTGGACTTAATCCACACCCTGCAGGTCAGCTCGAATGTAATATCCCTGAACTGGATGGAAAAAAGGTTAATGGAATCCAGCATAAATACAGAGAGACGATGTTGGTGTTTCCTGCACAGGGCCAAACATGCCATGCTTATTGTACCTTCTGCTTCAGATGGCCACAGTTTACAGGAATGAATGATTATAAAATGGCATTGAAACAGGCTGAAGTGTTAGCAGAATACCTTAGACAGCATCCAGAGGTCACAGATGTTCTCTTCTCCGGTGGTGATCCCATGGTCATGAATGCAAGCAGGCTGAAAATCTATATCGACGCGGTGCTTAATTCAGGTAATTCAAATCTTAGAACCATCAGGATAGGGACCAAATCGCTCTCTTTCTGGCCCTACAGGTATCTGACAGACAAGGACTCTGGAAAAATTCTTGAACTTTTTCGTATGATTACTGATGCCGGTATTCATCTTTCCATAATGGCTCACATTAATCATTACAAAGAGATGTCCACCGTAGCCTTTCGTGAGGCGGTGAAACGGATCAGGCAGACCGGTGCCGTTATCAGGTCCCAATCACCGGTTTTAAATCATGTAAATTCGTCTCCCGCCATCTGGGAAAAAATGTGGACAGACCAGGTTAACCTGGGAATCATTCCATATTATATGTTTGTCCCCAGAAATACCGGCTCACACAGATTCTTTTCCATCCCTTTAGTAAAAGCTTACAGCATTTACAGAAAAGCGTTAAGTCGCGTGAGTGGTCTTGCAAGAACAGTTAGAGGGCCGAGCATGTCAGCGCTTCAAGGAAAGATTAAAATCGACGGAATACCCATAATTAAGGGCGAGAAGTATATCGCTATGTCTTTTATCCAAGCCAGATCTGCTGACTGGGTAAAAAAGCCGTTTTTTTCTGAGTATGATGAAAAAGCTTGCTGGATTAATGAATTGAAACCAGCTTTCGGAGAAAAAACTTTCTTTTTTGACCGAGATGAATCCGAATTCCTGGGATTTGATAATGATTTCAGTGATGAAACAGGCTTACTCTCCTCTGCAATGGCATTATGCTCTATTAATACGTAATCAAAAATGTTTCAATTGGTTACAGGTATCAATACCTTGTTTGTAAATTTTTGACCGGAGAATATGTCAGCAGGTCACTATAGATAAGAATCAGCCGATATCCTCGAACCCGAAGAGAGCGCGCTGCGCGTTCCACTCCGCAGGAAAAGACTGGATCAGCCTAGCCAGCGAAAGCCAGTCGGGCTCCTCGCCGTTGATGATGGCCTCGACGATATCCGGGGCCAGTGTCGTTAGCTTTAGAATGCGGGGCACATAGGAGCTGTCCACCTCGAGATTGCGGGCCAGTTCGCTGATCGACCTAACCTGTCCCGTCTCAAGAATTTCCGCCCAGGAAAATGCCCGTGCCAGGGCTTGGATGACGGCGGCCTGGACCGGAACCGCAGCTCCCGGGGTATCCCCGTCCAAGGCATGCGGTGCGAAGATCATTTTTCGGCCCCGCATGCGCCGGATGAGCATCGGGATATGAATCTGCAAGTTGCCATTGTCGGCAACGGTTATGGTCGGCTTTTTTTTCATCAATTTGCCCTCCGTTCGTTCACCTCGCAGGCCAGGCCGGCCAACTCCGCAATCAACGTGGTCAGCCCGTTGGTCCTTAGTTCCATGTCGATTCCCGTCTCGCGAATTTCGACTTTGTCCACCAGCAAGCGAATCAGACGGTTGCGCTCCACGGGAAACAGGTCCTGCCAAAAGGTCTCCACGTTCTGGAACGCCTCGGAGACATCTTGCTCGGTAATTTTCGAACATTGATAAGCTTTGCATCGCGAGGCAACATGGGTCAGTTGTTTGGACAGACCCACTACCCGGCTGTTGACTGTGGCAAGCATCTTATCCTTGTTCGGCTGATCGTTTTCGGGTTTCATCAATTCGAGCGCCTGCCGGCGGGCTTGGGCCAGTTCCTCTTCCAGTTGGTTTTTTTGCCGAATCAACCGGTCCTTTTCCACGCTTTCGATTTCCCGGGCGGCAAAATAGGTCTTGGCCACCAGGGTCGGGGTCCGGAATACGGCGCTCAACTGTTCGACCACCGCCTGCTCAATATCGCCCGCCGGCACACGTTTGAGCGGGCAGCGGCTTACAGAGCGCTTAGCGTCTTTTTGGCAGATGTAGTAGGTGTACTGGCGGTCATTCTTGCGGGTGTAGGTCGGCCCCATGGAACAACCACAATGCCCGCATCGGATGACGCCCTTGAGCGGCGCGACAATCTTGGTCCTGGCCATGGAAACCTTGACCTGCTTGTTGTCGGCCAGGATTGCCTGAACCTTGTCCCAGGTTTTCTGGTCGACGATTCCTTCATGCTCACCGGGATAATTTTTCTCCTTGTGGACGATCTCTCCAATATAAACCCGATTGTTCAACAGTCGGTAAATGTGCCCGGTGTTCCATTTGACCCTCTTGCGAACTTTGCCTTTTTTCGTAGTCCAGGTTTTGGTCCGGTATCCCTGTGCGTTCAATTCCCGGCCCATCTTTTTGGCTGATCCAAGCTGGATAAACCGCCGGAAAATGTATTGAACGACCTGTGCTTCCTCGTGGTTGACCACAAGTTTTTTGTTTTCCCGGTCTACATCGTAGCCCAGGATAGGCACGCCGCCGCAGTACTTCCCGCGCCGCTTGGCAGCCGCCACCTTGTCCCGGATGCGCTCGGCAATGACCTCCCGCTCGTACTGGGCAAAGGTCATCAGGACATTGAGCATCATGCGCCCGGTGGAATCCGTGGTGCTGATCTGTTGGGTGACCGACACAAAACACACTCCCCTGTCGTTGAACATGTCGATCATCTTGGTGAAATCAAGCAGTGCCCGGGAGAGCCGGTCGATCTTGTAAACCACGATAACATCCACCTTGCCGGCATCGATATCGGCCATCAGCCGCTGCAGGGCCGGTCGCTCCATGGTTCCGCCGGAATATCCACCGTCGTCGTAACGATCCGGCAACGCCTTCCAGCCCAGCAATTTCTGGCTTTCGATATAGGCCTCGGCCGATTCGCGCTGGGCATCCAGCGAGTTGAATTCCTGCTCCAAGCCCTCCTCATGGCTTTTGCGCGTGTAAATGGCGCAATGGAGGATCTTCTTTTCGCCAGAGGCCTTGGATAAGTTATCCTGCATTTTCATTTACTTTCTTTTTCCTTCCATAGACCTTCTTCAATCCGAAAAAGACCTTTCCGTTCCAGCGGGTGCCCGTGATCTCGCGGGCCACCGCGCTCAGCGATCTGAAAATCCGGCCGTCGTATTCAAAACCCTTCGATTGGGCGACGACTTCATATCGCCGGTCCTTCCATACCCGCACCAGCCGGGTGCCGGGCAAAATCTCCTCGTTGCTCTTGCGCTCTTCCGGGATGCGCCGGTTGACGGTCGCCACGGGATCGTTCGAAGCGACCCGCCGCAGATGGGCCTTGGCTTGCTCAGACAACCCACCGTAAAAAAGCTCCTGGATGCGATAAGCCAGGCGTTTGATGAGGAACTGTTTCTTGTACTTGGGCGGCTCGGCGCCGTAAAGGTCCAGCCATTTTTCCCGAAGCTGCTCCAAGCTCATGGATTTCAGCATGGCCAACTGCCGCAAAACGGAATTGCGGGTGCGCTGCCGTGCCTGGCTGTCTGCCCCTTTGTCTTCAAATGCGCTCATGATCAACTCCTTGACGAGGTTTATCGGACGAGTTGTCACGCATGAACGCTCTGTTCGCCCGACAAATCAAGTCCTTCTCCGCTCTTGGGCGAAGATTTCCCGGCAGCGGTCAACGCATCGTTGCCCAAAGTTCTCCTGGCCCTTCTGCGAAGGACCGCCATGGCCAGAATCGAAACGATGGATTGAAGCCGGGCCCTGTTCGAAAGCCGACCCACGTTGCCGGCAGGCGCCGTATCATTAAGGGCTGGTTCTGAAAATTGCTGAAAGTTGTGTGCATTCAAATCGGACACCTCCGGTCAGTTGTATGGTCTCTAACTGTTCGTCCGGACAAATTGCCCGGTATCGTGGAGGGTTACATACCGATTAGGGATGCATTCTGTCGGAAGGATTGTTAATTGGACTGCTGACCTGGTGCACATCAGTTCATTTATCGCCATCTTGCGATGCGATCACTGCATCTTTCCGGCACGGGTGTTTCAATTTGCTTCCGACCTTGATATGGGTCTTGGCAACGGCGGATTTAGGCCGGAAAACGTTTTACCAGCAGGGCTTCAGCTAAGCCCTTTTGAATCTATGCGGAAGACAGCATTTAATCAAACCGGCGTGATCACTGAAACCATCCGCGGCATTGTGGACCGGGTTACCTACCACAATCCGGATAACGGCTGGTCGGTGCTGCGGGTGACGCCATTTAACAATCCCCACCAGCAGGAAACCGTGATCGTCCACCAAACCAAGGTGTTTGCCGGTGCTACCATGGAATTTCGCGGCGCCTGGAAGATGCATCCCAAGCACGGCCGCCAATTTCAGGCCGGCGAGGCCGTAGAGAAAAAACCGGCCACCAGCGCGGCCTTGGAAAAATATCTCGGATCCGGGCTCATCAAAGGTGTGGGGCCCAAAACCGCCCGTAAGATCGTCCGACATTTCGGCAAAAAAACCCTGGACGTGTTTGAAACCCATATCGCCAAGCTGACCGAGGTGCCGGGCATTGCCCAAAAAAAACTGGCCATGATCTCCAGCGCCTGGACCGAACATCGTGCCATTCGCGAAGTCATGATGTTTTTACAATCCCATGGCATCAGCACCTTGTTTGCCGTACGTATCTACAAGGAATACGGCGACAACGCCATTGCCATCGTCACCGAAGATCCCTACCGGCTGGCCAACGATTTTTACGGCATCGGTTTTTTTTCGGCCGACAAGGTGGCCTTGAGCATCGGGCTCGGCAAAGACAGCCCCCAGCGGATCATGGCCGGCATCAAACATGTGCTGGCCGCCAGCAGGCAGTTGGGCCATTGTTACCTGACCCAATCGCAGATCGGTGCTCAAGTCAAAGAGTTGCTGGACCTGGACCTGGCCGATCAGCTGCCGGAACGGCTCAGGCAGATGGAAGATGACGGCCATCTCATGGTGCGCATGCTGGTCACCTCCGAAGGCCTGACCGAGGCGTGCTATTACGCCAAATCGCTCTACTATGACGAGCGCTACGTGGCCGGCAGGGTCGCCGGCATGAACCACGGACCTGCCGTTGACCCGCATCGCATCGAGCGCTGGATCAGCAGATACTGCGGGGCCAAAGATATCCTGCTCAGCAAGGAACAAACCGCGGCCGTAAAGGGCGCCGCGGCGGAACAATTTTCCATTCTGACCGGCGGGCCCGGGGTCGGTAAAACCACAACCATCCTGGTACTGGTCAAGCTGCTGGAGGCCATGGGGCGCAAGGTGCTGCTCGCGGCCCCCACCGGCCGGGCGGCCCAGCGCATGACCGATGTCATCGGCCGGGAAGCAAAAACCATCCACCGGCTTCTGGAATGGCAGCAGGGCCGATTCAAAAAAGATGAAGACACACCCCTCGATGTTGATTTTCTGATCGTGGATGAATGCTCCATGCTGGACATCAATCTCAGCGCCTCATTGCTCAAGGCGGTGCCCCAACACAGCCAGGTATTGTTCATCGGCGATGCCGACCAGCTGCCGTCGGTGGGGGCCGGCAATGTGCTCAAAGACATGATCGCATCCCAACGGGTGGCCTGCTTTTGCCTGACCAAAATTTTCCGGCAGGCAGAGCAGTCGCTGATTATCAAATACGCCCACCAGATCAATCGCGGAGATATCCCCCGCATCGACTCACCGTTTAAAAAGCCGCAGATATGGCAAAATGGAAATGATTGCCTGTTCCTGGATTCGGATGAAGCCACACAGGAGCAGCTCAGTTTTGTCTCCCGGGTCAAAAGGTTTTACGATCTTAACAATGAGCCCGCAAAAGAGTCGTATGCAGCTGAAGAGGCCGATCCATACGAGTTTCGTGTCAGTGAACCGGTGGTGCCCTACGAGACAGAGCTGACCATCCCTAAAAAGTTCCAGCATGTCGATCTTGAAACCGTCTATCAAGCGGACTGCCGGGTCGATGAACTGGCGGCCGTGATCAAAAAGGTTCACCCCTGGTCATCGCTGCATTACGGCCTGACGGCTTGCCAGGTCGTTCAAAAGCTTTACCTGGATTGGATGCCAAAATATCTTGGCCGCACCTGTGAAATCCAGGTGCTCTCGCCCATGACCCGGGGCAGCCTGGGCACCTTGAACCTGAACGCGATGATCCAGGCCGCAGCCAATCCCCCAACAGAGGGCAAACCGCAGCTCAAAGTGGGCGAAAGAATCTTCAGGGCCGGCGATCGGGTGATCCACCGCAGAAACAACTATGATCTGGGTGTTTTCAACGGCGATATCGGGACCATCGAAGAAATCGACAACGAAGAGTTGACGTGCACGGTATCTTTTTTCCCCGATCACCGCAAGGTCCACTACCAGCGCGACGATATCATGGAGTTGGACCTGGCCTATGCCATCACCATCCATAAATCCCAGGGCAGTGAGTTCGAGGCCGTGATCATGCCGGTGCTGACCCAGCATTTTAAAATGCTGTTTCGCAACCTGATCTACACCGGCCTGACACGAGCCCGCAAGTTCGCTGTGCTGGTGGGCACGCGAAAAGCGCTGGCCATGGCCGTTAAAAACCAGGATACCAGCCAACGCCAAACAGCGCTGCAGGAGTTGTTGAGCGCTGGAAGTCATCCGGGGTGACCCGCATAACAGGCCGCAAACAATAATGCCGACTTTTGTATTGACAAAGGCTGGGTGAAACGGGCAAATGCCCTGTATTTTATTTACCAAAAGGAGGAAATTTTATGACCAAGGCGGAAATTATCGAAAAAATGGCTCAGGATGCCGAAATTACCAAGACTGATGCACAAACCTGCTTGGAATCTTTCATTGCCTGTGTAACCAAGGCACTCAAAAAAAAGGATGGTAAGGTTACACTGACCGGTTTCGGTACCTTCCAGAAAACCCGCCGCAAAGCCCGCAAAGGCAGAAATCCGCAAACCGGTGAACAGATCAAGATCAAGGCCCACAACGCAGTCAAATTCAAGCCCGGCAAAAAACTCAAAGACGCCATTTAGTTGCCGACAATTTATTCGGCAGGGAAGTCATACTGCATGCATGGTTGGCGTAGTAAACCTGCACATATCTTAGTGGCCTTCCAAGAGATACCTCTCTGTAAAGATGGGATCGATCTTTTTATAATACTGCAACCACACCATAAACTTGCCACGCACTCTGGGATATCGGTTCATGATGTTTTTGAACTTTTTCGGGTCGGTAAAAATCATGGCGGAATATTCGTTGAAATCATTTTCAAAATCAGTCTCGCCGTATACCCTCATAAAACCTTTTTCATATTCTTCTGTCGAACCTTTTTTTGAAAGATCAACCTCTTTTTCCAATATCTTCCAATCTTTATATTTCTCAGTTAAATAGATAAAACCCCTGGGATTATGATCCGTCCAGGGGTTTACAAAAAAGGAGTGACGAGCCAGCAACAGAGAGCTGAATTCATGATGAAAAGTACGCATAGCGCGTTCATCATCTTTTCCGCCATTATCCACCAAGTAGATTATCCGCCTGAACGGATCGTATGTTCCGCTGCACTCTAAAACTCCATCATCGATCTCACCGGCGAAATAGATTGCGCGGAGATGGTCCTTGATGACTTTGTCCGGATATTTGCTGAAAGCTTTTAACAAGATATGCGGATATTTAACCAATACACGGTGACGAATAGGCTCAACATTGCTGGATTTTGAAGGACCGGCGGGAATGGGCGTATTCTTCAATGGTGAAAAAAAGTCGTCTCCTATCTCATAAACGATTCTGATCCCGTATCTGGAGGAGATCGGCTCAAAAAGAGCGTCGATTTTCTCCTTGGAAAAGCTTTGATAGTAGTACCCTCTGAACAGCAACCAAAGTATAAAGGACACTACGCTGATCGTAAGAAAAATGTTGGGTATTTTAAAGATCTTGTAAATTCTTCTCATATCACGCCTTTAGGCTTTTTCTCTGGAATAATTGTGCCGATCGATTTCGTGTATCATTGGTGACATGATAATGGGTCTTGCTATGCCTTTCGTCGTGAAAAGCTCAGCCGCTCTATAGGCGGCGTAAAGAACCAAAGATACCACAGCCACTATAACGCCTTTCTCAGTAACCGTTCGATCCCATCTTGACATATGGCCGGTGGGATTCTCATATATTTCTTTTTGAGGCGCCAATTCCTTCACCGGCTCCGGCCCACCCTCAGGCCTCTTATGCCAAAACACATCGACCTTAAACCAGATATAAGCGCTGTATTTGAACTTGCTGCGTCCCAACTCCAGGGTGCCTTTGATCGTCTGCGGCTCGATGGTGCCCGAGTAATGCATGGGAGTTACTGCGTCAACCCTGACGGTATACGGTCCGAGATTGGCATTGGCCGCTATGGGGGCCTTTAGCTTGACCATCTTCGACTTATCAAACATCATCTCCGGTTCGGCCGTCAGGGCCACCAGGGCCGGGTCGGTGGTGTCGCGCAATTTATGTTTGGCCTGTATAGAATCTTTGCTCATAGCCAACTCATAATTGTGCACGTATTTGTAATGTCCGGGGGTTTTGTTTTCAATGCCGATTTCGCCACTCATTTCGGTTTTGATGCTGTAATCGCCATAAGATTTTGCATAGACGATCGGCGGCGTGTCTTTGCCGATGGTGTAGGTGACCGTCAAATTAAGCGGAATGGGCCAGTGGCTGCCCTCGGCCCTGGTGCCGTTGCCCGGCTTTGGGACCTTTGGGCGTGGCGGTATCAAGATGGTCTGTCCCACAAAGATCAGGCTCGGTTTTTCAATGGGCCGCAAACCGTAACGGGCGGCCTCCTGGTTGTGAAAATCAAAAATTTGCGGATACCTTTCGCCGCCACCCAGATAACGGTGGGCCAAACTCCATAAACTGTCGCCTCTTCTCACCGTAAGACGTATTGCCATATCTTCCTCCTTTTCGGGTTGCCACGCAAATGTACATTAAGCTTTGCAGTTTTTTTCCAGGCTCCAACCGGTCGCCACATTGCCGGAAGCCCAGCCGCCGGCGCGTTTTTGCTGGGTGTAACACCATTCGACTTTGCCGTAGACAAAGGAGATCTCATCTTCGGGGAGATCACCCTCGGCCGATGTGATTAAAGAGTTGATCATGCAATTGGTGAACTTGTATTGCATGAACCGGACCTTATCGCCGCCCGAGCGGCACAGCTCCACTATGATGGTATCGATATGTGTGCCGGCCGCACAGGCCAGGGCCAGCTTGGGAGATGCTTTGTCCAGCAACTTGGTAAAGCGAAATTCTGAAAAATCAGCGCGCTCGGCGCTGGCTCCGCCCAGGCTGCTGGGCAGCTTGTTCACGGTCTGGCTCACATCGAGATCGTAATCCATGATTTCGATCCAACCCGCATGCTTTTCATCCGAGCTTTCACCGGAGATACCCTCTATTCGAACAAATGCATCGAACATGCTGTTCCTCCTTTTTTGTTAAACATCAGTTGGCCCGCAGGATTTTTTTGGGCATGGTGAATGCCTGCGTGCGGCTTTGGCTGCCTCGAACAAAACAGATCAGCTCAACGAACGAAGAAGAAGGCGGTTGGGTTCGATAGCGATTATAATCTGATGAGATCGGCTAAGGAGCAGGTACGCTTTTGCCTGCTTGGCATAGGTCGAATTGAAATGATGGATGATTGAAACCCATGCCTGACTCGTTAAACCATATGAGCAAATGCCAAAACTATAGACAGTTGTCAAGACTTCAAATGCCCAGATTGGTTCTACATGTTCAACAAGTCCCCGCATGAGAATCGGTTACAGCCTCTTCCACAGGAAAATCAATCGCCGATTGATTCCGACACCTTCGATCCGCTTACGGTAAATAAATGCCATTGACCTGTTTTTGCCTTTTATAAGGCACCAAGCGAAAGGGAAAAATCAATGGCGCACAACGCCATGTTGGACGCCGCCCTTGAATATCTTGACCAGGGGTTTTCGGTGATCCCCGTCAAGCGGTCTGACAAGCGACCCTATGTCAAATGGGAGGAATTTCAGCACCGGCTGCCCGCTGCAGATGAAATCGAACGCTGGTGGTCACGCTGGCCAGAGGCCAATGTAGCCATCATCTGCGGTGAGGTGTCCGGGATCTTTTGTGTGGATGCAGACGGTCCGGCCGGCATCCAGTGGATGAACACCCATTTGCCCAAGACCGGCGTCTATTCGGTAACCAGCAAGGGAGTGCACGCCGTTTACAAGATTGCCGCCGGCCAGGACGTGCGCAATGCTGTGCGCCTGGCGCCGGAGGTGGACATCCGCGGTAATGGAGGCTATTTCGTGGCGCCGCCGTCCAGGCACGCCTCCGGTCACGAATACCGGTGGCAGTTCATCATGGACGGTTGGGATGATCTAGCCGAGTACCATCTGCCCAACACCGGGGGCAACCTTAACCTCGATCTTTCATGCACCCAAGCATCACCGGTCAACGCACCGGTGGCGATCGGTGCGCGCAACAGTAGCCTTGCGCAACTGGCCGGCAAATGGGTCGGGGCCGGCCTGGACGAGGCCGAGGTCGAGGTCCTGGCGCGCAGCTGGAATGAAAAAAATGATCCTCCCTTGGGGGAAAAGGAACTGTTGCGAACGCTGGCATCGATCCATAAGATCCACCTGCGCAACCATCCGCTGGATGCGACCGCAGCCAGTCCAGGGACAGCAGTCATCAAGGTCCGACCGCCATCTGTTCCAGAGGCAATGCCTGAGCACCTGATTGCCGTACCCGGCGTGCTCAACACGGTGGTGGACTTTTACAACCAGACCGCGCTGCAGCCCCAGCCCGGCTTTGCCGTGCAGACCGCCTTGTGCATCGGCAGCGTGATTCTGGCCAGGCGCTTTAAAACCGTGCTGGATAACTTTGCCAGCCTGTACTTTCTGAACATCTCCGGGGCTGCAACCGGAAAGGAGCACGGCAAGACCGTTGCCACCCAAGTCCTGCGAAAAGCCGGCTTGGGGGAACGCATGGCCGGGGCGGGTTACACCTCCTCTTCGGCAGTGCTTTCGGAACTGATTCACAAGCCCGTGCATCTGACCATGATTGACGAGCTGGGCAAATACATCGAAACAGCCAGGCATCCTGGAAACAGCCACCGGCAGGAGGCGACCACCGCTTTGATGGAGGCATTCGGCCGTTGCCACGGAGAAATCAATTCGCTGGCCTATTCCACCATGACCTCTAAAACCAGCGGCGACAATTGTAAAATCGTTTTCAGACCGGCCATTACCATCCTGGCCATGACCACGCCGTCGACCTTTTATAAAAATGTCAGCGTGGATCAGATCAAAGACGGGCTGCTCAGCCGCTTTTTGATGCACCATTCAACGATCGAACGGCAACCCCTGGATCTGTGGAGCGTCAAAAAGGCTGAGCCGCCGGATCTGACCCCTTGGTGCCAGGCCCTGGACGGCAGATTTACCGGCAACTTGCACCAGGTTATGGATTATGAACTGGTGCCCCAGACTGTCAGCCTCTGTTTTTCATCCGAGGCAAAAGCGATTCTCGACGAGTTCAGCGAGCATCAATGCCAGCTGATGAATTCGCTCGGTGACATGGAAGAGCTCGCCGGCCGGATGGTTGAAATCGCTTTGCGCATTAGTCTCATTGTTGCCTTGTCCATCGATCCGATGGCCGACACCATCTGCGACCGGGCGGTCCAATGGGCGGTGGATTACAGCCGATTTAGTTACGAGCAGGCCATCACCGCAGCCAAAGAGCACATGGTCGGCTCGGAATATGAAAAGAGCCTGAACGAGGTATTATCGGCCATTCGGTCGTCGGGCGCCGCCGGCATTACGGTGCGGGACATGCGGCGGCAGAAGCCGTTCAGAAAGTTTGACAAGAGAACCCTTGAAATGATCCTGACCGACCTGGTGACGGCCGAGTACATCGCCCTGGTCGATACCCGGGCCGGCCAGCCCGGCAGGTCCAGGGTCGCCTATGTGGCCATCGACAGTGGATTCGGCTGATTTGGCAAATTACGAATTGCCAAATCAACTCTTTGATATCATTTGAAATAGGTTTAATTTGGCAAATTGTCAGGGGGTATACATACTTTATAAAATATCAGGGGAAAGGTGTATGCGTAAAAACGTGCCAAATCAAATATATAATATATATAACTATATATTATTATTATAAATATAAAAAATCTGATTTGGCAATTTTGTTTGTGCCAAATTATGCCAAATTGCCAAATCAAAAATTTACCCAAGGATCTCATCATGATTTTGCTCTCGCGTATCAGTACAAGTCCTCATTTTATCCGAGCCGCCCGGGCATCAACACTGCGCGAGCTTAAACCAGGCAGATCGGACAGCGGCTTTGCCGCCATGCTTGGATGGCTTTGCAGCCACAAACATATGCCGGCCAGCTGCACTCATGATTTGTTTGTCGACTTTCAGCCTGAACCACCGTCGCGTTTTTCCGACGAGGCTGTTTTCAACCAAATGGCCACGCAATATTGGCATGCCGGATTTAAAGCTGCGGCCGCATATTGCAAGTCTTTGGAGCAAACGCTGAGCACAAAGTATTGTCGGCAGATCATCAAGGCCGAAGTTCTCGATTGTTTGGACCGTGCAGACGAGCCAGAGCAGTCAAACAGTTCTAACTGGCAAAAAGCCGCTATGGAAGCTATCAAACAAGCCCTTGTCGACGGTTGGAAAACAGGCGCTGCCGTCAGAAAATGGGTTGCAGACAACATCGATCCCTACTGGCCAGTCATAACCGTCAGTGACGTTCTTAAGGACTAAACCGGTTTCCGAAAATGAAACGATACGCCAATGCCGAAAAGATTCTGCCAACAGAATTGCTTAAAGAAGTCCAGAAATACCACACCGGTGTGCTGTGGATTCCCACCCCGAGCCGATTCTACCAAGAACGCCGCCAACTCGTCATTGCCCTTCACGGCCAGGGCATCAACACCAAGGAGATCGCCCAACTGGCCGGCGTCACGATCCGCAGGGTCAACCAGATCCTGGCCGCTGAAAGAAAACAAACCGAAAGCCGACAGATTGAGCCCTCTTCAGGTAAGTAACTCGCGAAAAGTAGGGCGTTTTCGGAGGCTAAATCCGCCTCCCGCCCCTCAGCCTGAATTAAAAGAACAATTTTAATGCTATTGCAGGCAGGGATTTGAAGTGAATCTAACCAAGCCCGACAAAGAGGCCCTTGACCGCTGGCACCGGAATCAGGGCAAGACCGAGCCGCCCAAGCGTGGGGCTGGCGCACCAGAGGGTAATAAGAATCGACTCAAACACGGTATTTTCGCCGACCGCTGCTTGACTTCAGAGGAAAAGCAGATGTTCGATTTGATCATCGAACGCCTGCACCAGGACTTTCAATTCAACAAGTCCAGCGACTTTATCCAGGTGGAGCTGGTGGGAATCTACTCGGTCAAGCTGGTGCGTGCCCATATAGAAGGCAACACCCAGGCCGCCGAAAGTCTGGACCGCATGATCCGCTGCCACATGAAGGATCTGAAGACCACCAAGGTGGCCCGGGAGGGCGAGGAGCCCAAAGGCCCCAGGGCCTCTCCATCCGAATGGGCTGCCGCCCTGATCGAAAAAGTCTCTGAGGTCGCCGAAAAGAAACCGGTAAAGAAAGCTGTCCGCAAAAAGCCGAAAAAAAGTTCCGATAACACCAAGGCGACCAAAAAGCGCTCCTCGAAAAGTCAGGCAGTTACGGAGGGGCCGCATGAGTGAAAGTGCAAGGAACTCCTTGTTCCAGGAAATTTTAATTGAGAAAAATTTCTCTTTCGAAGCCGGGCAAGTATCTTGCGAAGCGGATGAATCCCATCGCTCAGGTGAGGATGAACATGAGGCGGACCGCAGTTTACTCTGCCAGCTTCTTCAGGGCCTTAGGGTATCTTGCATTGACATCGTCCAAAGCGGCCATGAAGGATTCGCCGCGGCCGGCGTCCCTAACTGGGGTGAGGATGAGGGCCTTTCCGTCAGTGGAGATCTCGAACCGCGTGTCGGCGTCGGCGCCGATCTGATCCAGGATCGATTTGTCGATCACCAGCGCCTGGCTGTTTTCGTGTTTGGTCAATTTCTTGATCATGAGCCGATGCCTTCATGTTGGATGTGTTCCTCCGAAGGTACAACGAGTGAGCGGCCCGATCAAGGGCCGCTTCAGATTATGGCGTGAGGACCGCGGACTAAAGCCGTTCCAGGGCTTCTTCCAGTCGGCCGTCCACAAGGTGAGTGTAAATCTGTGTGGTCGATATGTCCCGGTGCCCCAAGGCGCGCTGGACGACCAACAGGTCGTTTGTGGCGCTGTACAGATGGGTGGCAAAAGTGTGCCGCAATCCATGGGGCGTCAGGTGCTTATCGATGCCCGCCTTTTTCAGCCAGTAGCCGACTCGGTTTGAGATCTGGCGCTGGCAAAGGCGCGTGCCACGGTTGGACAAAAAGAGCGCTTCGACATCGGGCGCACCGAGACGCCGACGTTCAACCAGGTAGCGGCGTAGCAGCCTGCGAAGGTCGGTCTTTATGAACTTGATCTGCACTACGTTGCCCTTGGCCCGCACCCTGAGATGCTTGGCGTCCAGGTCAATGTCGTCGATGTCCAGCGCGGCCAGTTCACCCAGCCGAATGCCGGTGCCCAGCAGCACCTCGATCATCACCCGGTCGCGCAGCGCGGTGGGGCCGGTATGGACCTTGAGCGCTTTGAGCAGGCGCCTTTTTTCCGCGGCGGTCAGGAACCCGGGCGGCTTGCGCTTGAGACGATGCAGCTGGATCGTGTGCGCCGGATTGTCAGTGGTGATGCCCTCCCGGGCCGTCCAGGAAAAGAACGCCCGCACTGCCGCCTTCATGCGGTGCAGCGAGGCCGGCGAACGCAGGCCGCCTTCAATGTTCACGATCTCGGGTGAAGAGAACACCTGTTCCAGCAATGCGGAGGTGACCTGCCGGCAGGAGAGGCCGGAAGCCTCGCA
Organism: Desulfobacteraceae bacterium; assembly: GCA_050124755.1. Classification (GTDB taxonomy): domain Bacteria; phylum Desulfobacterota; class Desulfobacteria; order Desulfobacterales; family Desulfosarcinaceae; genus JARRKU01. The sequence goes on along the minus strand of JASFER010000032.1, from coordinate 981 downwards.
CTCGGCCACGCGGGCGACAAGTGTAAGGTCCCGGCGGTATGCGGCGATGGTCCCTGGGGATCGGCCTTCGGCCGACAGCCGGACACAGAAGGTCTCGACGGCAGCCGCCATGCTTAGATCGGCGGTGCTATTCTTTTTGCTCATCGTTCTCTGCCTTGATTTTGCTGTGCCCCATGGGTGTGCTTTTCGGCAGAGGCAAGGTTTCGATGCGGCCGGTCTCCTTGGCCCAGATCATCATCATGCGAAAGACACGTATTGCTTTGGCCACCGTGCGTTCGGCCCGGTCGCTGCCGTCGGCCAGCTTGAGCAGGGCGTCGGATTTGAAAAACTTGCCCACGTGGAAGGGCTGGATGCCGGTGATCGGTTTGTCCTTGTCGAAGAAGGCGCCTGCCTGCTCCAGATCCTTGGCATAGGTATAAAGCGTTCTTTCCTTTTTGCCGGTCTGGCGCAGGTGCTCGATGAAGTCCTTGGCGGTTTGTTCAAAGCTGTGTTCGGTCATGATTTCTCCTCCTGTGAGTTGTTGGGTGGATCAGTTCAAAAAGGTGTCGATCTGGTTGAGCAGACTTTCGACGTGCCCGAGATCGCCCACGTGGCCCCAGCAGACCACCGGGTCGGCGTGGCTGGCGAGCTTGTCCTGGATCCTGGCAAGCAGGGCGGCGACGCGCTGTTGCTTTTCCCGGTAGGCCTCAAGGGCTTTTTCCTGGTTGGCTTTCCTGTCCATGCGTTTGTCTTCCTTTCCGGTTGCGGTGTGGTGCGGCAGTGTTCCGCGTCATGTCCAATCACGCTTGGAAGACGATTAAAATCAAGTAGTTAATGATGTTATGCGGCAATTAATTTCAACGGTATAAGAAAGGAGCACAACATGAAGAAAAGCGTATTGAAATGGCTGGCCGTGCTGGCCTTGGCTTGCGTGGTGAGCGGATGCGCAACCTCCTGTCCTCCGGAGCAGATCCAATCGGCCGTATCGGTGGTGAACCGCTA
>JASFER010000031.1:0-33520 GCA_050124755.1 Desulfobacteraceae bacterium | reverse complement strand
CTGAACAAAAGTACTATGATACAGAGTTATTGCATAAATCTCCACCGATTTATGACGGCTACATTACCGGTAGCGATCAGGTGTGGAACCCCAGAAACAACAATTGTGATTCTTCATATTTTTTGACTTTCGCACCTGACGGTAAAAGACGTATATCCTATGCTGCTAGTTTTGGTGTCGCAGAAATAAAACATGGTGTAAAGAAAAAATATGCGGAATGGCTGAAAAAAATCAATCACATTTCTGTTCGCGAGTTTGAAGGAGTTCGAATTGTTAAAAAGCTCATCGGAACAAACGCTGAATTGGTTTTGGATCCGACGCTACTCTTGGACAGGGATCATTGGGACCAAATAGCGATACCATATAAAAAGGCCGATCCTTATATACTCTGCTATTATATGCCCGGAGACAGGCTGGTTAATAGAAGCATCACAAGGATTGCAAAAAATGTTGCAGGCATGTATGGCTGGAAAGTGATAAATATCGGAGAAAAGGAGTATATGCGGCTGAATCCGTTTAGGCGTTCGATATTTACCGCAGGACCGGCTGAGTTCCTCGGTTTTTTTCATAATGCCTCTTTCGTAATCACGAATTCGTATCATGGAACGGCATTTGCAATAACTTATAGAATACCTTTTTTAGTGCCCATCAATCAAAACTTACCTCCGCAAAAGGCATTGAGTTCTAGAATTACAAGTCTACTGAAAGCATTAGAACTTGATCAGCGGATAATTCGTTTGAAGGAATGTATTCCTGAAAAAATTGATATTGAAATCGATTATGCGCCTATTGAAGAAAAAATAGAATCGTATAGAAAAAGATCATCTAATTTCATTAGTGAGGCCCTAAGGAATTAATAAAAGGTGATAGAAAACATTTGTCCTGAAGAAAAGTGTACAGGGTGCTTTGCCTGTATGAATGTTTGCCCAACCGAATGCATACGCATAATTTCCGACGATGAAGGTTTTTTCCGTCCAGAAATCATTACAGAAAATTGCAATGGATGCAGTGCGTGTATAAAAGTATGCCCAATGCTCAATCTTTCTAAACCAAATCCGTTTATAGTTCCGAAGGTTTACGCTTGTTGGAATATTGACGACGAGATTCGTTTCGAGAGCGCTTCGGGGGGAGTGTTCACAGCTCTGGCGCATACAGTATTGAAAAATAATGGTGTGGTTTTTGGCGCTGCTTTTGATAAAAAAATGTATCTGAAGCACATTTCAGTATCAAGATTTGAAGAGTTGGGAGTACTCAGAAGTTCAAAATATGTCCAAAGTTATATTGGGAACTGCTTTGGAGAGATACGCAGAATACTAAAACAGGGTAAGAGAGTGCTTTTCTCTGGCACGCCATGTCAAGTCCATGCGCTGAAGACTTACCTTAGAAAAGAATATGAGCTTTTCTTTACATGCGATATGCTTTGTCACGGAGTGCCTTCTCCTGGTCTTTTCGCACAGTATATAGCGCAGTTACAAAAACAATTTAAAGGAAAGCTCGTTAATATCAATATGCGACACAAACTTAAGGGATGGAAGAAGCTGTTTTATACGGTCGCTCTGCTGCGTGATGGTCAAGAATGTGTGTTGACTGGACTATCTGACTCATTTATGCATGGGTTTCTGAGTGGGATCAGCTTACGTCCCTCATGTTATCTATGCCCGTACACGAACACAGATCGATACGGTGACATCACGCTTGCAGATTTTTGGGGTATTGGTGATCTGGTGCCATTTCACCATGATACTAGAAAAGGTGTTTCGCTAATCTTAGTGAATTCTGAAAAAGGAAAGAAATTGTTTGAACAAAGCGTTTGCCAAATGTTTTTTGAAGAAAGGTCATTGGAGGAGGCCGTTTACAAACGACCAAAGCTCACCCATCCTTTCCCTAGACCCCAAATACGCGAAGCTTTTTTTTCAGATTATCAGCAAATTGAGTATGAAAAGCTGGCAAGAAGATATTTGGTTGATAAGGGCATGAAAGGATTCATTAAACAAATTGTGCCAAAAGAATGGATATTCAAATTACATAATATGATCAGAAAATGATAAACCCTTAGGTAGTAAGTGCGGACTTACCCTTATAATTTTAATAGATCCCATATGCCAATAATTGAAACATGTGATACTTTAGTTAAGACAGGGATTGCCACGTGAATGTGTTAATGACTGTCGCCAGTATAAGTCCTGAATACGGTGGGCCCGCGAAATCTGTTACTGAGCTGTCAAATGGGCTTGTCACCAAAAACGCATCGGTTTTATTGTTTACAATGGGAAAGGTAGATAATTTGATCATCGATCCTGAGGATGAAATCCTTTACAAACTGTCCTTGCATCATAAAGGTACTTCGATTATCAGTGGATTCCGTTCCATTCGTCACATAGCGCAAGAAATGAAGAGAAAGTTATGCGGAGGGAATGATAATATCATCCATAATCATGGGATATGGCTTTGGGTCAATCATATCGCCTCAAGCGTTGCTCGGAATACTGGAACGCCCCTAGTGGTATCGCCTCGAGGCATGCTGGAACCTTGGTCTATGGATTATAAGAAAACAAAAAAAAACGCTGCTTGGAGGTTGTATCAAAAACGTGATCTCGATACAGCGAATGTACTCCATGCAACTGCTGTTCAGGAAGCTGAAAACCTGCGACGACTCGGCTTTAAACAGCCAATTGCTGTAATTCCCAATGGTGTTGATCAACCTCTATTAAAAATGGATGTTAAAACCCGAGATACCAGGCGCACGGTACTGTTCCTTTCAAGAATACATCCCAAAAAAGGCTTGATCAACCTGGTTGAGGCTTGGAGCAGATTGCGTCCCAAAGGATGGCGGGTAAGGATTGCAGGGCCAGACGAAAATGGTCATCAGAAGGAGGTTATAGAGCGGATCAAGCGTACTAAAACGTCTGATCAGTTCGAGTTTCTAGGTCCAGTGTATAATCGCAAAAAATGGGATCTATACGCAAAAGCCGACCTATTCGTACTGCCTTCATATAGCGAAAATTTTGGAATTGTCGTTGCTGAAGCATTAGCAGCAGGGGTACCAGTCATCACGACTAAGGCAACACCTTGGGAAGATTTGATTAAAAATGATTGTGGGTGGTGGGTTGAGGTAGGTGTTGAACCGTTAGCAGATGCCTTGAAATCAGCTATTACCCTTGCCGATAATAAACGCAAGGAGATGGGGTTGCGCGGACGTGAACTGATCCAGAGATCATACTCATGGTCCAAAATAGCAACTAGTATGTTAGAGGTTTACTACTGGATACTAGGTGGTGGACCATCACCATCCTGTGTTATGACTGATTAAACTCTTAATATGAGATGGCAGCGACTTCTTCATTTTTTTATTTGCAGGACTTTTCATGAAGGTCGATCTCTCCAGGTTTGATAACTCTTGGTTCGAACCAGGACGCAATGTTTTTGTTAGAATGCTCTGGTTTTTTTTCAATGCGATTTTTTTAAAGAACCCGCTCAATCCTTCATCAGCAATTAAGGTTGGAATTTTACGACTGTTCGGCGCAAGAATAGGAGATGGAGTGGTTTTGAAGCCTGGGATTAATGTTAAGTATCCTTGGAAGATTGAAGTGGGAGATCATTCATGGATTGGTGAGAATACTTGGCTCGACTCACTTGCCCTCATCAGAATCGGGAACAACGTCTGCTTGTCACAAGCAACTTATTTGTGTACCGGAAACCACGACTGGACCGACCCCGACTTTGGTTTGATTGTGAAGCCGATAATTATAGAAGACGGCGTCTGGGTCGGTGCTCGCGCAACGGTGCTTCCCGGTGTGACGCTTGCCAGCCATTCGATTGTTGTTTCTGGATCAGTAATAACCAATGACACTGAAGCATATGTGATTTATGCCGGTAATCCGGCTATAAGACATAAAGAACGTATTCTCAACTGACTTCACTGGAATTTGATAATGACTCACATCTCCATTATTACAGCTACTTTCAACAGCGGTGCGACTCTAAGAGATTGCCTTGAAAGCGTTCAAAATCAGAATATCCGGGCCGAACATATCATCGTAGATGGCGGATCCCGGGATAATACACTGGTCATCGCTCGTTCTTATAAGCATGTATCGAATATTATTTCCGAAAAGGATCGTGGAATATATGATGCCATGAACAAGGGGATTGCCTCGGCGTCAGGTGATGTGATCGGTATTTTGAATTCGGACGATTTCTATGCGGATGATCAGGTGCTCACAAAGGTGAACGATGTATTCAAAGATCCATCTGTGGAAAGCTGTTATGGTGACTTACAATATGTCGATTCATTCAACACTGAAAAAGCCACTCGCAAATGGAAGTCGGGCAAATATCGGCGGGGTGCCTTTTTCTGGGGATGGATGCCGCCTCACCCGACTTTTTTCGTGCGCAGATCGGTTTATGAACGATACGGCAATTTCAACCTGGATCTCGGCTCGGCGGCCGATTACGAGTTGATGTTGCGTTTTTTGGTCAAACATCGGATCAGTTCGGTTTACATCCCGGGTGTACTCGTTAAAATGCGTACTGGGGGCGTCAGCAACAACTCAATTAAGAGCCGGTTAAAGGCAAACAGGATGGATCGGTTGGCCTGGACTGTGAATGGCCTGAGCCCCTACCCTTGGACCCGTTACTTAAAACCCCTTTCAAAAGTCAGACAGTTTTTTGTGTAGAAGCCATCTTAAAAAACGGATTTTGGTCCAATGTGATGAATACCAATAAAACCAGGATAATCGCCCTCGCTTTCTATGCTTTGCTGTTTTATCTGATGTTTCAAAGCGCACTGTCCATGTTGTTTCGGTGGTGGGGTGGTGAAGACTACAGCTATTGTTATCTTATCCTACCAATCTTCGCCTACATGGTTTGGGATAAGCGCAAGGCATTGCGCCAAGCCAAAGCAACGCCAAGCTGGATTGGGCTTGCGCCTTTTTCGATGGGAATCTTTTTTTTCTGGGTGGGAGAACTGGGGGGCGAATATTACACCTTGTACATCGCCTCATGGCTGGTTGTTATTGGGATAGTCTGGATACATCTTGGATGGAATAAACTCAAGGTCATCTGGTTGCCCATCGTATTTTTGCTCACCATGTTTCCTCCACCCGCATTTGTTTACCATAATCTTTCATTAAGGCTAAAGCTTGTCTCTTCAAAACTCGGCGTTAAAACTCTGCAACTGGCTGGAATGACGGCCTACCGGGAAGGTAACGTCATCGACCTGGGATTTACCCAACTTCAGGTCGTGGATGCCTGCAATGGCCTGCGATACCTGTTTCCTTTGATCGTTCTTGCTATTGTTGTAGCCTACTTTTCAAAGGCCAGCTGGTGGCAAAATTCCATTGCCGTATTGTCTGCGGTTCCCATCTCCATTTTTGTTAATGGTCTCAGGATAGCATCGGTAGGGCTGTTATATCCCATCTGGGGGACACAGGTCGTCGATGGATTTTTCCATGATTTTTCAGGCTGGGCTATTTTCATGATTTCTTTGGGGATTCTCTTGGCTGAATTATGGGTATTGCGAAAGCTTACATTTTATATACAATCGAAAAGGCCGGGGGCTCCAATGCCCCATCCTGTTGCTGGCGGTCCGGATATTGCGCCTGTCACCAAACCTGCGTTGACAACCGGTGCTCTGTCTTTTTCCCATATACCCATGTTCTTAGTTGCCTGGATACTGTTGGGAAGTACCGTGGCTATTGCGCATACAGTAGACTTTAGAAAGAGCGTTCCCATAGGAAAGCCATTTAGCCAGTTTCCGATGAGGGTGGGGCCTTGGGTTGGAAATGCTACCTTTTTGGAACAGAAAATTCTCGATGCGCTCGATCTCAGTAATTATCTCCTCGTTAATTACAAAGGGCCGAACAATCGTGACGTAAATCTATATTCCGTTTACTACGAGAGTCAGCGTAAAGGTGAATCCATCCATTCACCGTCAAGCTGCCTGCCGGGCAGTGGATGGGAATTCCACGAATCCGGTAAAGTAAACCTACAGTTAAATGGTCGCGCGAGGACTAAAATATCAGTCCAACGGGCTTTCATTCAAAAAGGGGAAAGCCGACAGCTAAGCTACTATTGGTTCCCCATGCGTGGCCGGGTGCTCACCAACCTTTGGGAGATCAAACTATTCAATTTTTGGGATGCTTTGATCAGACAACGCACCGACGGCGCCTTGGTAAGATTGACGACGCCGGTATATAGTGGCGAGACGGTAGAAAAGGCCGAGGCCCGTCTACAGGTTTTTGCGGATGATATCATACCGCTGCTCAGTGAATACCTGCCACAGTAAGGCTTTATCAGCTATCGTATGATTTTATTTCCGACATTAATGCTGTCTTTATTGATCACTATCGGAATGATTCCCGTGTTAAAGACGCTTGCACTGCGATACAATGCTGTTGATATGCCAAACCACCGCAAGGTGCACAGCTCTCCCATGCCTAAGATAGGTGGGGTGGCTATGGCCTTGGGGGCGGCCGTACCAATACTTCTCTGGTCACCGGGCAACAGATTCGTTGACTCCCTTTTAGCGGGATCCGGCGTACTGGTGGTATTCGGCTTTTTAGATGACATCAAAGAGATGGATTATAAGGTTAAGCTCACCGGGCAGATCATTGCTGCGTTGATTGTAGTTGGGTATGGCGGACTTTCCATCAGCTGTATGGGGGACTGCTTGCCAAGCGGTGTCGAGATTCCTCAATGGATTTCATGGCCGTTGACACTGCTGGCAATTGTTGGAGTTACCAATGCGATTAACCTGTCCGACGGTCTAGACGGTTTGGCTGGCGGCATCTCTATGATGATCTTTATATGCCTTGGATTTGTGGCCTACCAGAACGGAATGACCGCTATCGCACTGCTGGCGGTGGCTGTGATTGGCGCCATTTTTGGTTTTTTACGGTTCAACACTCATCCAGCTATAATCTTTATGGGCGATGCCGGCAGCCAACTGTTGGGTTTTCTGTCAGTCACCTTGGCGCTTTACATTTCCCAAAACAGTGAGCCGCTGAGCCGAACCTTTCCTCTGTTGCTGGGTTTTCCTGTTCTGGACACCCTGACGGTGATGCTGGAGCGCATCCGCAAGGGGGTTTCGCCCTTCAAGGCGGACAAGAACCATTTACACCACAAGTTGATGCGACTGGGATTGCGCCATGCTGAGGCGGTGGTATTGATCTATGGGCTACAGTTCGTGCTGGTGCTGGCGGCGTTTCTGCTACGGTTTCATTCGGAATGGACCCTGCTGTCGATCTACCTGGCTTTCTGCGGCAGCATCCTTCTCGGGCTTTACTGGTCCGATCGGCGGGGCTGGACTGTTCCGCGCCGGGGCTTGCTGGACCGGCTGATCACCAATCATGCGGCCATCATCAATAAGCGGTACCTGTTCATCAAGGTTTGTTTCGGTTTGTTGGAGGTGGGGGCGCCGCTGGTACTGTTCGTCTGCTGCTTGGCATTGACCGATGTACCCACCTATGTGGGGTGTGTGGCCCTTGTGCTTGTGGCGGTGCTGTGTGTGGTATGGTTGGTGCGCGGGGCATGGATGGTGGGCGTGTTGCGGCTGGCGCTGTTCATGATGATTCCGTACCTGGTGTTTCTTGCACATCTGCATCTACCGCAGTTGGTGACCCAGCGAGCTCAGCTGGTTTATCACCTGGCATTCATCTTCCTGGCCTTTCTGGCGGTGCTGACGCTTAAATTCACCAACCGGCAGAAGGGATTTAAGGCCAATCCGTTCGATTTTCTGATTATATTTACTTCCTTTATCATCACTAGTATTCCGGATATCAAGAACGCTGTCGAGGATGTCTCCTTGATCACCGCCAAGATGATTGCGCTGTTCTTTGCGTTCGAAGTGCTGCTAGGGGAGACGCGGGGGAACGTACACAAGCTGAGTTTGTTTATGGTGATTTCTCTTGGGACAGTGGGGGTTAAAGCGTTTATTTAAGTATTGGGAGTAGATGGCATGTTGCAGAATGATGAGGGGATGAAGGTTAACCCGTGCCCTCTTGCCCCATCAGGACCCGGGCAACCAGTCGTCTGGGCCGCCCTTTTTTCTGAATCCATTAAGATTTCGATCTTTTATAGTGTAAGAGAGGTTTTGTTATGATGGCGAGATGGGGTCGTGTCGTTGGTATCGTAGTGTGTGTATTTTTGCTGGTCGCATGCAGCAGCCCAGAAAAGAAGAAGGCCCTGTTCTACCAGAAAGGTAGGGCGCTGTTGGAACAGGGGGATCTGGTCAAAGCCAGGCTGGAATTAAAGAATGCTATTCAGATTGATCCCAAGTATGCTGCGGCGTATCATATGCTGGGCAGAGTGGAACTGGAAGACAAAAAGGTCAAGCAGGCCTTCGGATATTTCAATAAGGCGGCGGAGCTGGATGCCGACCTGCTGGAGGCCCATGTTGAGATCGGCAAGATTCTGCTGATGGCGCGGCAGGTAAATAAGGCGCGTAAGAAGATGGCCTATGTGATGGACAAGCAGCCCGGCCACCAAGGAGGTGGGCTGCTGGAGGCCGGCGTGCTGCTGGCGGAGAAGAAGCCTGAGGCGGCCGAGGAGCGTCTGAATACGCTGTTGGCCGGAGGAATGACGGATCCCCAGGCCTACCTGATGATGGCCTCCATTCGCATGAAAGCCGGGGATGCCGCGGGCGGCATGGAGGTGCTGCGTAATGGCATCGCTGCCAACACGGACAACATCCGGCTACGGGCAATGCTCACGGCGCTTTTAACCAAGGAGAAGCAGTATGATGCGGCCGTCGAGGTGGTCAAGGAAGCCATCGCCATTGAACCGGAGCAGAACGCCCACAAGCTTAAACTAGCAGATGTGTTTTGGAAATCCGGCCGTTCAGAGGATGCGGAATCTCTTTTGAAAAAAATGATTGCGGAAGAAAAAGCCCCAATTATTGTGCGCATACTAGTTGCGGATTTTTACGCCAGGCACAATGATGCAGACCAGGCTTTGGCTGTCATAAAAGAGGGCATTACAAAGCATGCCAAAAGTATCGATTTAAGGCTGGCTCTAGCTCGTTTACAGCTATCCATGCGCGAATATGATATGGCTATTGAGACACTGCAGGCAGCATTGGAACTCACCAAGGATAATGCTGCCGCGGACCTTCTCAAAGTGAAGAATCAGCTGGCTCGGTTGTACCTGGAAAAGGGGGAGATCGACACGGCCAAGCGGTATACGGACGAAGTTCTGGCGGTCAGCGGCAGCAATGTGGACGCCCAGTTTACTGCCGGACAGATCTACCTGAAACAAAAGGACGGGCTCAACGCAGTGTCGGCCTTTCGCACAGTAGTGGCGGAAAAGCCCGATGCCGTGAGCGCTTACATGCACTTGGCTCAGGCCCACTTGCTGAACAACGAAAAACAGCTGGTGATGGATACGCTATCCAATGGATTGAAGGCCAATCCGGCATCAGCCCCCCTACGCAGGGCTTTGGCGAAGGCATATGCTGCGGAAAATAATTTTCCTGAAGCGGAGAAGAAGTTACGGTCGATTATCGAGCAGCATCCCGAGGATTTGCGTGCACGTGGAGAGTTAGCGGATTTTTTATTTGCCCGTAAGCGGTCGGATGAAGCCATTGACATCTACGAGAAAATGGTAGCGGATTATCCCAAAATCCCAGCCGGCTATCTCAAGCTGGCCGCCTTTTACCGGGCACAGAAGAATCCGACCGCCGCACGGGCCATTCTGGAAAAAGGATATGCCAACATACCGCAATCGCCGCTGGTGCTGACCAATTTAGCGAAAACATATATAGACGAAGGTGACTCAAGCAAAGCTATTGATTTGATTCAGAAGCGGATTAAGACGAACGAAAAAGACATTATCGCCCATAATCTATTAGGGGAAATTTATCATACTCAGAAGCAGTATGTAAAGGCAAAGCGGGCGTTTGAAACGGCTATAACCCTAAAACCTGAATGGCAGATGCCCCATAATAACTTGGCAAAAATATTTCTGCTCCAGGGAAAAAAAAACGAAGCTATTGTAAGACTGACGAAAGCGCTTGAGAATAACCCCAAAAATGCTGCAGCGTATATGACATTGGGCTACCTATACATCAACGACAATCAAGAGGACAAGGCGGCAAAGATCTATGAACGGGCATTGGAAGCTATACCTAATCTTTGGGTTGCTGCGAACAATTTGGCTTGTATTCTATCCATAGAAGGAAATGCTGCAAAGGACTTGGACCGGGCCTACGAACTGGCTCTGAAAGCGATTAAGTTGCAACCGGAGCGGGCAGATGTGATCGATACGCTGGGATGGGTACATTACCTTCGCGGCGAAACGGATTTGGCGATTGCTGAATTGGAAAAGGCCATCGAACGGGCGCCGAATTCGGCCGTTATCAACTACCACATGGGGATGGTGCTGGTGAAGGTCAACCGGTTGGATGAGGCCCGGGAGATGTTGAAAAAAGCTGTGGCGCAGGAGGATTTTTTGGAGCGAGAGGCGGCGGAAAAAGCATTAAGGGCGCTGCAGTCGGGTTAGAGAGGGGTTGGTTCTATTGGTTTGTTAGTTTAATTTATTTTAAACATTGTAAATGCTGGAATGTTGGGATCGTTCGTGTGTATGGCACGTTTTGAGCGTAATTTGTTGGCTGCGTGTTCCATAGCCGCAGAAATGTTTTAGGAGTATATCAATGATGGGGTTTTATTTCCGGTGTCTATTATTGTTGATGGTGTTGATTGGTTTTTCTTCGAATGGTGTGGCCGCATCCACTGACAAGGCTGAATACCGTATTGGCACTGGAGACGTGCTGGCCATATCCGTATGGAAGGATGAAGCTTTAACGCGGCAGGTGGTGGTACTGCCTGACGGGACGATTTCTTTTCCGCTCATTGGACAGGTTCGTGCCGAGGGAAAGCCGTTGGAAGAGTTGAGACAGGTCATCATCAAACGGTTGGCCAAGTTTGTGCCCGACCCCATCATTTCTATGGAGGTGGCGCAGGTCAACAGCATGATGGTCTACGTCATCGGTAAAGTGAACCGGCCCGGTCGGTTTGAGCTGATGGACAATATCAATGTGTTGCAGGCCCTGGCACTGGCCGGCGGTTTGAACCCATATGCCAAAAGTGGGAAAATCAAAATCTTTCGAGAGAATGGCAGGAAAACAGAAATACTGCCGTTCGATTATGATGCGGTGGCAAAGGGCAAGGCGCTGGAACAGAATGTGTCCTTGGAGCGTGGAGATGTGATTGTGGTACCGTGAGTAGGAGTGACCCTTCTTTTTACTAGTTAATTTTTTGAAATTGAAAGAGAGCATTTACGAGATATGATGCCGAAGAGACTATGGTTAGGTGCACTAGCTATTATGCTTTGCATTCCTGAAATGGGTGGAGCAGATCCATTGCAACTTAAGATGGGGGCGGATATTGAAGAACAATACAATGACAATGTATTTTTCGTTGCGGATAATGCTCAGGATGATTTTATTACGCGGATAAGGCCATGGCTGAACGGGGGTTGGAAAACCGAAGCAGTGGACCTTCGGCTTGTCGGGCGGGCGGATTTTTACGACTATGGGGATAACGATGTACTGGACGCAGTGGATCAATCTTACAATGGAAGCCTGTTGCGCCGTTGGAATCCGCGGTTTTCCACAACCCTCATGGCCGCCTATCTGAATGATGAAAGGCGTGAACGCGAATTGGCCGAAACAGGTTTGCTGTTCAATGACGATAACCGGCAGCGGCAAACCTACGGTTTGGAAGGGCAGTATCAGTTCAGTGAACTTTCCGCCATGAGCTTGGCATATAACTATCAGAACGAAGCGTTCGATGATGAACGCACCTATGACCTTCAGGCGCACTTGGTCCAATTGTCGATTACCCGCAGCATGGCCCCTGACACGGAGCGCACTGCAGGCCGCCTTGTGCTTGTCGGTGGTCTTTATGAGTATGGCCGCAATTATGTCACAAGCGATCCTTTTATGGCTGTCTATCGAATGGATGTGGATGATGATCAGACCATAGAATACTATTCGATTCGCGTTGGTGTGAGCCATTACAGAACCGAGCGTCTGCTACTCAATGTGGATATGGGGGCCCGATTTACCCGGGTGGACAATACGGTTACTGGAACGATTGAGTCAAATCCTTTCAGCCTGACTTTACCGCGTGCCGAAGAAGAAGACGAATCTTGGGGTTATGTGGCAAAACTGGAGGCCGTGTATTCGGGCGAAAAATGGGAGCTCAGTGCATTGGCCAGCCATGATCTGGTTCCCGCTTCAGGCCGTGACGGTACCACCGAGCGCACAACGCTGCGATTCGATGGCAATGGACGTATCGTCAGCCAGTGGTATTATCATTGGTCTGCAAGAGGTTACCTGAATCGTTCCGACGACAGTGATGTGACCAGTGATGATGACGAGTTAACCGTTCGGCTGCAGGCCGGGTTACGCTATGTGTTTAATCCCAGGTGGAGCCTTGGGGCTAGTTGGCTTACCACATGGATCGATGACCGTGAAAATAATGTGGATAGAGCACAGAACGTGGCGTCGCTGAGGTTGCAGTGGAATTGGCCCATTCTTGAATAGTCGCAAATTGATGAGCCTGTTTTAGGCATCAGTGTAACAATTTCAATTTGAGGTGATGAAAAATGGAGAGCGAGTATACCGGAGCACAGATAATGGGCGATGGTCCGGAACGGGTTGGGGAGCCCGGGTCGGCAATTTTGCCCGGCGATTATTTTAAAATCGCCAAAAGACGAAAATGGAGTTTTATTCTGCCTTTTGCAATGGTGGCGGTATTAGCGGGGATGGTGGCCTTGTTGCTGCCTCCCAAGTATCGCTCTACGGCTACCATACTGATTGAGGATCAGGAGATACCAGCCGATTTCGTAACGGCCACTGTGACGAGTTTTGCTGAACAGCGTCTGCAGCAGATCAATCAACGCATCATGAGCACTACCAAACTGCTGGAAATCATCGAGCGCTTCGATCTCTACAAAAAAATGCGGGACAAGTGCACCACCGAAGAGGTGATCGAACAGATGCGCGAGGACGTTCAATTGGACCAAATCAGCACTGAGGTGATGGACCGGCGTACCGGCCGGGCCACCGTAGCGACCATTGCATTTTCCTTGTCTTATGAGGGCAAAGATTCACCTGATGCTGTTCAGAGGGTTGCCAATACCTTGGTGTCTCTATTTTTACAGGAGAACCTGGAGGTACGCGAGCGGCAGACGGCTGAGGCCTCCCAGTTCTTGGAAGATGAGACCCGGCGCCTCAGAAGGGAATTGACTGAAATAGAAGTGTCCTTGTCCAAATTTAAGGAGAAGCATATCAATGAGCTTCCTGAATTGCTCCAGGTTAACATTCAGGGGTTGAGCAACAGCGAGCTCAGCATTGAGCGCCTGGAAGAGCAGTTGCGCAGCAGTAAAGAGCGTGAGGGGTATTTGCAGACCCAACTGGCAAACTTGTCACCCTTTTTGGAGAATTCGGACCGTAACCGGCTTCAGGCCCTGAAAACCGAATTGGTCTCCTTGAAGACGCGTTTCTCCGATGACCATCCCGATGTTACCAAAGCAAGGTTGGAGATCGCCGCACTTAAGACCAAGATGGCAACCGACAACAGTCGGCGCGATAGTGATCCGGATGAGCCCGACAACCCGGCTTATGTCACCCTGGCCTCCCAATTGGCGAGTGCCCAATCGGAGATTCGTTCCATACAGAATCAGATCGCGAAATTCCGCAAGACCAAGGCCATGTATGAAAACAGAGTAGAGAAAACCCCGCGTGTTGAGCGCCAATATAAAGAATTGAATGGGCGTCAAATGAACATTCAGGCCAAGTACAACGACCTGATGCAAAAGCACATGGAGGCCAAAGTGGCCCACGGTCTGGAAAAAGGCCAGAAAGGGGAGCGTTTTACCCTGATCGATCCGCCTCGTTTACCGGAAAAACCGTTTAAGCCCAATCGCCTTGCCATTATGCTCATCGGCTTGGTATTGGGTATCGGCGCGGGCGCAGGCTGGGCCGCCTTTCGCGAGTTTACTGACCAGTCCGTGCGAAGCAGTGAGCGGCTGGCTTTGAGCACCGGATTTCCGGTCCTTGGCCAGGTTCCAAACATTTTGACACAGAAGGACCGCCGACGTATCGTGATCCGGCGCGTTGCATCTGTCGCCACGGCGATGCTGGTGGCCGTGGTCGGTATTGCGGTGTTCCATTTTTATGTCATGGATTTGGATGTCTTCTGGGTCAAGCTGGGGCGTAAATTGATGCTGCCCTAATACTGATGAGTTTCGATATAAATTACAATCCATGAAAGTATCCCAATAGAATTTACGGGGAATTAATTATGGTTGAAATACTCAAAGCGATTAAGCGTTCCAATTCAAAATCAAAACAAGCAAATGACGATGCGCATTCCAATATGGATAATAATCGTGTTGCGGTAAACCGCTCGGGTTGGATATCGCCACAATATCGCGAGTCCCGGCGGGTGGCCTTGGACTATCAGATACTGGAGCGGAACCGCTTGATCGGGCTGCTGCCTGAATCTGCCGAAAGCGGGTACTATAAGGTGCTGCGCACCCAGATTCAGCAGCGGTTGCGCGAAAACGGCTGGAATACATTGATGGTGACCAGCGTGCATCCTGGCGAAGGCAAAAGCCTGACCGCCATCAATCTATCGGCGATGTTCGCCAAGGAGTTCGACCAGACGGTCCTGCTGGTGGATGCGCATCTTAAATCCCAAGCCATCCATCGCTATCTGGGTTACGATAGCGAAAGAGGGTTGGTGGACTTTCTGCTTGGCGGCAGCGAATTAAAAGACATCATCGTATGGCCGGGGGTGGAAAAATTTAGCGTCATCTCCGGCGGTCGTATTTGCGACGAGGGAACAGAGGTACTCAATTCTCCGCGCATGCGATCGCTTGTGGAGGATATGAAACACCGCTACCGGGAACGGTACCTTTTCTTTGATGTTCCTCCGGTGTTGGGAGGAGCGGACGCCATGGCATTTGCCGATCTTGTGGACGCCATCGTTGTGGTGGTGCAGGGTGGAAAAACGCGAATGCCTGACATCCAGAAAGCCGTGAGCTATCTGCCTAAGCATAAGCTTTTAGGATTTGTCATGAACCGGCTGTAAGTGCAGGTTGATATGCCATAAATAGCTACCGATATTTTTTTATATCCAGATCGTTGACAAACCCCGTCTTTAGTGAGGCGGGGTTTGTTGTTTTTGGTGCTGTTGATTTAAGCTTATTATCTAGAAGTGGTTTCAAAGCCTTCAATCGGGCCTAAAATCATGGCGGGCGGCAGATTTAAACCGGAGGAATAGTCGACTATTTCGAGGATTTAAATCTGCCGCCCAACACCGAGTTTGGGTTCGAGGGGAGGTTTTGAAACCACTTCTAACTTTCCTGCGGCACAAACACAACAAGGCCCCTAATGGGCCTTGTTGTAGAGAAGAGGAAGGTGAAGAGTTTTTTGCTTGCTGCGGCTTCTGGTTCCCGGTGTGTGGGTCAGTAAAGTTCCGACAGCCGGTAACTTATACAGCAATCTCTATGCCAAACTTGTAATCACTCCTGCACAAAGAAGTGAATATGGGGGTGCTTTTTTTGGCGCCGAGGTTGCTGCTGAGTGTGTCTTTCACCCGTTTTAGGTTTTAGGTTGAAGTATCCTGCCGATATTATATTGATTATTCAAAAGTGAAAAGTTCTGTTTTGGCCTTGAGGGTTTGTCTGTTAAGATCGTTCATCACCGCATCCATCGCCCGGTCTTTTTAATAATTCATAAAGATAAGTGAAAAATATTAATCGGGAGGACGTTAAATCGACAGTCGCTTGACCGATTTCTGTCACTTTGGGTGACGTGAATTGTCAACACAGGCGGGATTGTAGCTGGTGAGCTAGTAAGCTGGTGAGCTGTTAAGCTCACCAGTTCAAGAGCTCACCAGCTAATCAGCTAACCAGCTCAAGTGCTGTTAAACGGAGAAATAGAGGAAAATAGGGGATTACGGATGAGGTCGTTCAAAACATTCCCTGTGGCGGACAATGATGCCGTCGATCAGGTAGATGATCTCTTCAGCGATATTGGCGGCGTGATCATACAGGGGTAAAACGGTTATGGATCCTAACACAATTCTAACAATTATCTGGTAGGTTTCAGCCATTGAATGAGTATGGAAATTGTCTCATGAAATCAAACGGATCCAGCGGAAAACGGTATTGCCAAGTTCACCGTGCACACTGCATTTGACCAGGGGGAGGGTTTATGTTGTCTTCATCATTCGACATTTGCGAGTTCATCGACAAAGTCAAGGACCACTCGAAGCACGAGATCCTCTATCTTGCCGACCGCGAGGCCACCGAGGCCGAACGCCACCTTTACAAACACAGTCTCAAAGACAACAACGAAGCCGCGCGCAGCTACGCCGTGCAGCTCAAGGACATCGTGCTGTATATGCGCCACGGCGTGCGCACCCGTGCCGTAAGGCAGATCGATTTGTCTAATCTCGATGCCCTGGTTAGAGCATAATTGACGGATTGGCATATATTAATAGAAGTGATCTCATATTTATTTTTTGTTTTACGTCCGACTCCGGAGCGTCGCAACGTTCTGTTCCTTTTCCCTTAAAACCATAAGATCATGTTTTTGGGGGATTTTTATGTTCTCCAAGTGTTAACCTGCCAAATTGACAATCTTTTTGCATTTTGTTGATGGTAGGGGTATGTGTTGAAACAGGGGGCGCTATCTGGCCAATCAAATGACCCGGCGATAAATCCCCGATTGAATATTTTCACCGGAAATGGCAGGTTTTAGCCCTAAATGAATAGCCGGCCTGAATTTCGGCTTTTTTCGGGTTCATTAAAATTTAAAGCAGGTAAAAATGAAGAAAGCTCTCATTACCGGTATCACCGGCCAGGATGGAGCCTATTTGGCCGAGTTGCTTCTTGAAAAAGGATACGAAGTCCACGGCATCAAACGACGCGCATCCTCATTCAACACCGAACGCATCGATCACCTCTATCAAGATCCTCATGAAGATAAGGTGAGGATGATTTTACATTATGGGGATCTTACGGATGCTTCCAACCTCATTCGTATTTTTCAGCAGGTGCGGCCCGACGAGGTTTACAATCTGGCCGCTCAAAGCCACGTTCAGGTCTCTTTTGAGACACCGGAATACACTGCAGACACAGATGCACTCGGAACGTTAAGACTGCTGGAGGCCATCAGAATCACCGGGCTGGAAAAGAAAAGCAGGTTTTACCAGGCATCCACTTCCGAACTGTTCGGCAAGGTGCGGGAAATGCCCCAGAAGGAGACCACTCCCTTTTATCCCCGCTCACCCTATGCGGTGGCCAAGCTTTATGCTTACTGGATATGCGTCAATTATAGAGAAGCCTATGGTATTTTTGCCTGCAATGGTATTCTCTTCAACCACGAATCCCCCAACCGCGGCGAAACTTTTGTATCCCGCAAGATCACCAGGGGGCTGGCACGCATTAAAATCGGCCTTCAAGACAAACTCTACTTGGGCAATCTGGACGCCAAACGCGATTGGGGACATGCCAAAGATTATGTATATATGCAATGGCTTATGCTGCAACAAGATGAGCCCGACGACTACATCATTGCTACGGGTCGGCAATACTCGGTCCGCGAGTGCGTTGAACTGACCGCCCGCCAGGTTGGCATGGAAATCAAATGGCAAGGCAACGGTCTGGAAGAAAAAGGTATCGATGCCGCCACCGGTGACGTCATCATCGAAATCGATCCGCGATATTTCAGGCCCACTGAAGTGGATACGCTGTTAGGAGACCCCACCAAAGCAAAAGAAAAACTGGGCTGGAAACCGAAAATCAGCTTTGAGGAGATGATCGCTGAAATGGCCCATACGGATCTGGAGGAAGCCAAGCGAGATGATCTTTGCAGGAATGCCGGCTTTAAAGTGCCTCGGCATGGTGAATAGGTAAAAATGAATAAAGAAGATAGAATATACATTGCCGGGCATCGCGGCATGGTGGGTTCCGCCCTGGTCAGATCTTTGAAGTCCCATGGATACGCAAACCTGATCACCCGCACCCATGCCGAGTTGGATCTTGCCAACCAGAGTGCCGTCAACGACTTTTTCGCGAATGAGCCAATCGATGTCGTCTTCCTGGCCGCCGCAAAGGTGGGCGGCATCCAGGCCAACAACATCTATCGCGCCGATTTCATCTATCAGAACCTGATGATCCAGGCCAATGTCATTCATGCGGCTTACAAAGCCGGCATCCAGCGTTTGCTGTTTTTGGGCTCATCGTGTATCTACCCAAAACAATGCCCCCAACCCATGAAAGAGGAGCACCTGCTCAGCGGCTACCTGGAGCCCACCAATGAACCTTATGCCATTGCCAAAATCGCCGGCATAAACCAGTGCCAATCCTATAACCGGCAGTACGGTACCAAATACCGGGTCGTGATGCCCACTAATCTCTATGGTCCCAACGATAATTTTGACCTGGAAAATTCCCACGTGTTGCCAGCCATGATCCGCAAGTTCCATCTGAGTCGGCTTGCCCTGGAAAAAGACTTTGATGCAATTCATAAAGATGAGGTCCTGTTCGGCCAAATTCCAGGTGATATTTGGCAGGCGCTCAAGGATAAACCACCGGCTGTTACGCTTTGGGGCTCCGGTATTGCCAAACGTCAATTTCTCCATGTGGACGACATGGCCGACGCCTGCCTTCACGTCATGACCCTGTCGGACCGGCAATACCAGGATACCTGCCGGGCAGCGCCCGAGTTCAGGGACCATGGCATCAACGCCGTTTCCCACATCAATGTCGGCTATGACCAAGAGGTCTCCATCGGTCAGCTGTCTGAAATCATAAAAGAGGTGGTGGGCTATAAGGGAGACGTGATCTGGGATGCTTCAATACCCGACGGCATGCTGCGCAAGCTCATGGACACCAGGCGGCTTAAGGATACAGGATGGCACCATCGCATCGACTTGATTGAAGGGATTCGGGACACCTACCAATGGTATTTAAGTAAGGTATTCTGCCATTAAAAATCATAATGGCAGAGCGCAGCGATGCCACACTTGGATGTTGGACATTCCTTGTTCGATATTCTGCGGTTCAACCTACCTTTATAAATATATCCCCTTCCAAGGGTTAACCCAAAGCCGGGACCTTAAGGCCCGGATCCTTTACAATAAGGTGTTGACTCCTTGAAAAACGCATGCTATATGGCCGTCACTGTTCCTATATTCAGCCGGTGAATCACCCCCTTTCGGGCAGTTTACACCAGCTGAAGCAGGCCAGGCTCACCAATTATACAATAGTTAAACAAAATTTTTTGAAGTATTTGGGTATTCGCACCCCGTTTCTGGACTGTTGTCGGTCCATTGGTGCGTGACCTGATTTATGCATCATTGAGTAAAGTACGATTTTACTGCTCATTGTTCCTGAAATTGTTTTTAACGCGGCGCTAATATGCATCAAATAATACTTTTGTATGATGCAGACTCTGTTCAGGCATCTAAATGGAGGTGAAAGATGAAATGGTCATTAAAATACACATTAATAGGTTTATTGTTTCTCATTATGTCGGTCTTCGCTTTTGTCAATATTGAATTTTCAACGATGACAACGAAGATAACCCAGGGTCCGTTTAAAATGATCCTTATGGGTATGGTGCTTATGGGTCTGGCTACATTTATGAGAAGAAAAACCATTCGTTAATGGGATTGCCGAAACCGGGCGTTTTGCGCCCGGTAACCCATTGCAGAAACAATGGCACCAGCGCGCTTTGGTGTTTAGCAGTGGTTTCAAAACCTCTCCTCGAACCCAAACTCGGTGTTGGGCGGCAGATTTAAATCCTCCTATTTTGAGAACATGGCCAAGCAGGCGGCCACTGGCGATGCGCCGATTCAAAAATTAGATGTTTTACTTGTTCTGAACGCGGCGGCAAAATACTTCGCATTCCCGCCTCATACATGCTCAAGATCGCTCTGGCGGACGCCATTGGACAACCTGTTGTTCCGGCCGTGATCAAGTCCACTGGCCAGGAGATGATGGCCCTTATTTTAAACGGCTTTACTTCCCCTGAAACCCATTTCTTTCATCCATGACCAATTTCCTGTTTGTCATTGTTTTTTCCACTCTGCTCGGCGGTCTCTATGCCTGGGGATTTCGTCATCTTTCCAGAGAAGGGTGTCAATTTATCGGTACCATCCCCATCTTGAAAGGTGACAACGGGCAGTGGCACGGTTTAAACCTCACTTATTACGGTTTCTTTAATGCTTGTGCATGTACTCTGGCGGTGGGGGTTGTCTACCTGTTATGAGTTGGCGTGACCCAGGTTTGGCGATTTTTGTCCGAGTTTCTGCGTGCCGATTACCGCGGCAGCGGACGCATCAGTGCCTATCAGGTGATGGCGCTGTTTGCAGCGGTGTAGGCGCTGGGGATATCCGTTTGGGTGCCGCCCGCTCACATGTCTGTGGACATCCGCAAAGGCTTGCTTATGTTTTAGAATCCGAGTATAATTATCCTATGTCAAATCCAATGGATCGGCATCTTTATCTATATGGGCCGCAGTCAAGTGACCGGCTCCCGCATTTCATTCCTTGTCCACAAGGACTGCATCTAAAATCTACAAATAAAACAGGGGACTATGAACAACAGCAAATCGTACGTCGTCGATACCAATGTCCTGCTGGATGACCCCAGCGCTCTTTTTAAACTGCGCAACGGCAACGAAAATCATGTCTTTATTCCCTACCACGTCCTTTTAGAACTGAACAAATTCAAGAAAGATCCCAGGCTGGGCCATATTGTGGCCAAAGTGATTCAGCATTTGAGCGATCATCCCGACCAGTTTACCATTTTAACCACCCAAGATGTGGCACCGCCCTTTGCCAAACAAGTGGATAACCATATCCTGGGAGAGATACACGATAGCGGACTGGAAAAGCCCATCTTGGTGACCAATGATAAAATACTGCAACTGCAGGCCGGGTTACAGGGTATCCATAGCGAAAACTATAAGGACTCGGTACCGTTTAAGTCCGAAGCAGAATATGTGACCGGATTCGCGGAACATCGGGATGAAGTTTTTGCCAACTGCTTTATGTGGGGGGACGCGGGCAAGCCCATTTTTTTCAGCAACCAAGGCGAGCGCCTCATCGACTACCAGCACAAAGTGTGGAATGTCTCACCCCGCAGCATTTACCAGAACCTAGCCATGGAACTGATGACCGACGAGTCCATTCATGTGGTTTCTATGCAGAGCGAGGCCGGCTACGGCAAGAGCTTTTTGGCGCTGGCCACGGCGCTGTACCTGATGCTGGAGCGAAAAGCGTTCAACAAGATCTATGTGGTCAAACCCATGGTGGAGATCGGCCAAAAACTGGGTTACCTGCCCGGACGGGTGGAAGAGAAGATGGAGCCCTATACCCGATATATCCTCGACCTGGTGATGAAGCTGCACAAAATGCGCCGCGCCAACCGTCTTTTTCTCAATCCGGACGACCACCCGCCCCAGCTCAATCCGGCGCGGTTTGAATTGTTGCCGTTAACCTATATTCGCGGTATGAATATTGAAAATGCCGTGGTGATCATCGACGAAATTCAGAACATGTCCCGCGGTGAATGCCGGGCACTGCTGTCGCGCATGGGGGAAGGGGTCAAGTGTTTCTGCCTGGGAGACACACGCCAGGTGGACCACCCCTATCTCAATGCCGAAAACAACGGCCTTAACTGGATTGTGAACAAATTCAAAGGCAATCGGGGTTATGCCCATCTGGTTCTCAAGGGGGACAAATCCCGCGGCCCCATCACCGATATGGTGATCAAATCGGGCCTCTAGGATCATTAGGAGACTAGTGCCATGGATCCCGTTTTAAATATCGGAGCTGCGGACGGTGGGCTCGTGCAGCAGCTGGGCTTTATGAGCAACCGCCATGGATTGGTGGCTGGTGCCACCGGGACGGGCAAGACCGTGACATTGCAAATCCTAGCGGAAGGGTTCTCACGCATGGGGGTTCCCGTATTTGCGGTGGACGTCAAGGGGGACCTGTCGGGGATAGCCGCGCCTGGCCAACCCCATCCCAAAATAGATGAACGCCTGGCCCGAATACCGCTTCCCGATTATCGACATCAACCGTGTCCCACCGTTTTTTGGGATATGGACGGCCAAAACGGCCACCCCGTGCGCACCACCATCTCCGAAATGGGGCCGCTATTGTTGGCCAGTTTATTGGAGCTGAACGATACGCAAACCAGCGTGCTCTACGCCGGGTTTGATTTGGCCGATGACCAGGGGCTTATGCTGCTGGATCTGAAAGATCTAAGGGCCCTTTTATCATGGATGGGAGAAAATGCAGGCGATTTAAGCATCGAATACGGAAACATCAGCAAGGCCAGCTTGGGTGCGATTCAAAGGCGGCTGCTCGTTTTGGAAGAACAGGGCGCTGAGCGGTTTTTCGGAGAGCCCGCCCTGCAACTCAATGATGTGATGCACACCGATTTTTCCGGCCGTGGCGTGGTCAGCATTTTGGATGCCAGCCGCATTATCCATCAGGCGCCCAGACTCTACAGTGCATTTCTGCTGTGGTTACTGGCCGAGCTTTTTGAACAGCTGCCGGAGTGCGGCGATCAACCCATCCCCAAGTTGACCCTTTTCTTTGACGAGGCCCACCTGCTGTTTGACGGCGCACCCAAGCCATTGTCGGATAAAATCGAGCAGGTGGTCCGGTTGATTCGCTCCAAAGGGGTGGGCATCTACTTTATTACCCAGAATCCATTGGACATTCCCGAAGATGTACTGGGTCAATTGGGCATGAAGGTCCAGCACGCACTTAGGGCCTTTACGCCCAAGGATCAGAAAACCATCAAAGCCGTAGCTTCGACTTTTGTACCCAATCCCGCTTTTAAGACCGACGAAATGGTCACGGCTTTGGGCATCGGCGAGGCGCTGGTTTCGGTGTTGGCCGAAGACGGCCGACCGCTGCCGGTGCAAAAGACACTGGTGGCCCCGCCGGAGAGCCGCATCGGCCCCCTTTCGTCATCGGAGCGCAGCGCCGCTATCCAACGCTCGCCCTTGCAGGGACGCTATGACCAGGCGGTGGATCGCCAATCAGCATATGAGTTGCTGAAAGAGCGTGCCGCAGCGGCCCAAGCCCTGCAGTCAAAGCAACAGGCTGAATTGGAGGCCGCTAAACAACAGCAGGAGCAGGAACGCGCCCAGCGTCGTAAAACCAGTGGTGGTCGTCGGCGTCAATCCGTAGGTGAGGCCATGGTAAAGAGTGCCGCCCGGGCTATCGGCAGCCAGATCGGTCGACAGATTATCCGCGGTGTATTGGGGTCGATCTTTGGACGCCGATAGAATGGCTTGGCTACCGGCAGAAGACGGGTCCGCGAAATAAGGGCGCGTCGCTGCCTGCGCCCTTATACCGTGAATCGTTCGTTGTTGATGTTATCACATGGAGATAGCATTTGACACGCTAACGGCCGCCCTCTATAGTGAGTTTAATGTGCACGTGGTTGCCCATTGCGGTTGAACTTATTTCTCCCGTCTGATTTCAACTGTGGCGATGCGTCGCCGATATTCAATTTTCGCTTCCCGATGGGGGTTTCCCAACCAGGCGCACTGCTCCCGCTTACAGCTATATGGTTTATTAACTTCGAAGCACTGATGCCTTCCAAAGGCCCATGGCCGGATATCAAAACCGCCTGCCGTTTGGGGTGGTGTTGATGCTGCCTTTGGTCGGCCCGAATCTGTCCAGGCCGGAACAAACACACAAGCACCATGTATGGTGCCACCGCTTGTGTTCCGGCTATGGGTGAAAACCTCATAATTTCAGGGAGGAGGGATTCATGGAGAAAAAACTGATCAACTATGGGACGCTGGTGGAGATTACCAATGGCATTTCAGCGAGCATCGATCCGGAGGAGATCATGTTGCAGACCGTGGAGAGCGTCAAATCCGCCATGCAGGTCAAAGGGTGCACGCTTTTTTTGATCAATCGCAAAACCAATGAGCTGGAAGTGGCGGCATCCAGCGGACTGAGTCGGGAGTACCTGGAAAAAGGGCCGGTCAGCTCATTGAAATCCATTGCGCAATCCCTTGAGGAAGGACCGGTGGCCATTACCGAGATCATGGACGATCCCCGGCTGCAGTATCCCGAAGCGGCTCAGAAAGAGGGGATCGGATCGATCTTGTCGGTTCCCATCCAAATTCACAGCAGGATCATCGGTGCTTTGAGGGTCTATACGGCTGAAAGATGGGATTTTTCCATGGATGAAGTTAATTTCGTCCAGGCAGTGGCCCAGATCGCCGGGCTGGCCATTGATCTGTGCCGTTTGAACCAGGGCTATAAGAGCAGCATCGAAATCTTGAAGACGTTGCGAGATCCAAAAACGTTGCGATCCAAACGAAGAACACCTTATGAAGGCGTTCCCGCATATGCGGATTAGTTGAAACCCATCTTCAGCGTAGAAGCCATCTCAAAAAACGGATTTTGGTCCAAGATGTAGGCGGACACGGGGGGGTCAAATCCCGCCTTCGGCGGGACATACTGTAGTATGTTGAGGATTTGAAATCCCCGTGTCCAACACTTAGATTGGGCCAAAAGACTTTTTTGAGATGGCTTCTAGCCTATCCCCCAAAGACTTATGCTTCCAAATAGACTTTGGGGGATTTTTATTGCATCATCAAAACTTAGTTCTCAGGTTCAGGTCATCGAGTATTACATATGGTAACATCATCCCCTTCCAGGGGTTGATCCAAAGCCGGGTCCTCTGGACCCGGATGCTTTGCCGTGTTTCTGCGCCGAATCAGAGGTTGGTTTGAGCTTTTTAGAGAAGCGCATTCCTAAAAAAGGCCATCGATTGAAAAAAGATTTTTTACGAGATTCTGATCTACGGCTGTTTTTAATTTCGGCGTCCGTGCCGTCTGTCTTTTCATTCGTTCCAAGGGTTGGCGCGTTGCGGTTCTGATTGTCCCGGCTACGAGCATGGGATTGCAGACGTTGGATTTCCTTGGCGATGGTCCCAAGGCGTTGGGTTTCCGATGCGTTCAATCCCGTGGTTTTTTGCAAATGGCGATAGAGCACATGGGCATGGGACACTTTTTTAAGAATGGTCATCTCGTGTGCCAAGGCAATTTCGAATTCTATGCGTTTATGAGGATGGGCGTAAATTTTATTGCCCAGCTGCTCAACACCCTTGATCAACTGATCCGGTCCAAGCAAACGCGCCAGGCAGCCGGCCATCAACCCGGCGACCTTGCGGACGGCGCAACCTCTGCATAACATTGCAGACAGCTCCAGCAAGGCATCCCTGTAATGCCCGATTTCATAGAACGCCCGGGCACAAACCAACAGATCACCTTCGGTGGCTTTTTTTCCCCATCCTCGCTTTGCCCTTGCAATATCGGCTGCTGAAAGCCTTTGGATTTCCGTTCCAAAACCTCCCTGCACCTTGGCGGCGATCATGCCGATCTGGTTTTCAATGGCGGTTTTGAAGTCTGGATCCATATTTGGCGAGGTAGCGATCAGATTTTTATAAATATCCAAGGCTTCTTTGTGCAGTCCGTGTGAGCAGTAGGCCTCGGCTTCCTTTTTCGCCAGTATGGTGGTAATTTTCCCGGCCATTTCATTCCCCCCTTCCTTTGAGTGGTATGCCCTTATCGGAGGTTTGGATGGCACTGGTTGGGCAATCTGTTCTAAATCTATGTTTTTTAACGGAAAGAATACTTTAGGCAATGGTGGATGTCAAGAGGTACCAAAGGTTCATGTCCGGCAAAATAATAGGCGAGGCGATAACAAATACGTTAATATAGGTTATTATTTGTTTGTTATGGTAATTATATTATTTGAAAATTGACATCAAAGGTTAAAAGCGTCAGAAAGGAGAACATCTGATTGAATGCGTATTGTACTGGACCACCGATGAAAACACTGCTCTCCACCAAGGAAGTTGCCCGTTATCTGGGCGTCAACGAAAAGATGGTGTACACCCTGGTTTCGGATAAAGGGTTGCCCGCCTCCAAAGTCACTGGGAAATGGATCTTTCCCCAACACCTTGTTGAACAATGGGTGGAAGCCAACACCCAAAACATGTCGGCCCCCACCGTTGCGGCCACCGATCCGCAGCGGCTGTTGATATTGGCCGGCAGCAACGATCCATTGCTGGAGCAAGCCATCAGCCTGCACAATGGTCGCAATTCCGATGGGCTGGCCGTTTTTGGTAATTTGGGCAGCATGGGGGGCATTCGAGCGCTGAAGCAAGGGCTTTGCTCGGTGGCCACCAGTCACTTGCTGCAGGATGAGGCGGATGAGTACAATTTTGAATACGTCCATCAGGAGCTTTTGCCGGCGCCGGTATCCGTGAATTTTTGTCGCCGCCGACAAGGCCTGGTCCTGGCCAAAGGCAATCCCAAAAAAATCCTCCAAATCCCGGACCTGGCCCGACCCGGCGTGCGCATCGTCAACCGTAAGCTTGGAACGGGGACACGCTTGTTGTTCGATCGCATGCTGAAAGAGGCGGATGTTCAGGCGCGCACCTTGGTTGGATATGACAACGAGGTGGCCCGCCACATGGATGTGGGCCTGGCTATTGTGGCCGGTCGGGCAGACGCCGGGCCCTGCATCGAGCCGGTGGCCGAGATGCTGGGACTTGAATTTTTACCCTGGCGCTGGGAGCGCTATGATTTGCTGATTTTAAAAGAACGGTTTTTCGATCCCGCGGTACAGAACTTCTTAAGTCTGCTGCACGACAAGGCTTTCAAGAAACTGGCGGATGGGTTCAACGGCTATGATTTATCGATCAGCGGGAAAATGATTTTTCCTGCAGCTCTAAAAAACGCTGAAACGCAATTACATGGGGAGGAAAAATGAAAAAGCATGCGAAATGGTTGTTGGTATCCGGATTGATTGCGATGTCCCTGGCGCTGGCAATGCCGGCTGCGGCCGGCCAGGGCAAAACCCTGCTCATGGCCACCACCACCAGTACGGACAATACCGGACTGTTGGATTACCTGGCCCCTGAGTTTACCAAGGCCACCGGCATTGAATTGAAGTGGACCGCTGTGGGTACCGGCAAGGCCCTGAAGCTGGGACAGAATTGCGACGTGGATGTGTTGATGGTGCATGCGCCGGGAGCGGAGAAGAAGTATGTCAAAGAGGGTTACGGCATCCAACGCCGTGAAGTCATGTTCAACGATTTCGTCATCATCGGCCCGCCGGCCGATCCCGCCGGCGTCAAAGGCCAATCCGTGAAAAGCGCCCTGCAAACCGTGGCGGCCAAATCGGCGGTTTTTGTCAGCCGGGGCGACAATTCCGGCACCAACAAGAAGGAAATCTCCCTTTGGAAAAGCACCGGGGCTGCGGTTCCGGAAAAAGAGAGCTGGTATGTCCAGACCGGCCAGGGCATGCTGGCCTCCATCAACATCGCCGCACAAAAAAACGGCTATACCATGACGGACCGCGGCACCTTTATCAAATATGCCCATAACCACGGGGGCAAACCGCCCCTGGTGGTTCTGGTGGAAGGCGATGATATCCTCAAGAATCAGTACAGCGTCATGCTGGTCAACCCGGCGCGTTGTAAAAAAGTGCAAAGTGATCTGGCGCAGCAGTTTTGCGACTGGATTTGTGACGCCCCGGCCCAGAAGCTGATTGCGGATTTCCGGTTGATGGGCAAGCAACTATTCACCCCCGATGCAAAAAAGTAATCATGGAGTACATTCTCCAAGGTATCATACAAGCAATCAAACTGCTTTTTTCCGGTGACCCGGAAACGTACTCGGCAGTGGCCGCCACGGTAAAGGCCTCCAGTCTTTCCATGGCGGCCAGCCTTGTTCTGGGGGTGCCTTTGGGATTTGCCATCGGTCATCTGCGTTTTCCCGGTCGCCGGCAAATCCGGTTGGTCGTGGATACCATGCTGGCCCTGCCAACGGTTTTCATCGGCCTGATGGTCTATGCCTTTATATCCCGGCAAGGCCCCCTGGGCGAGATGAACCTGCTGTTCACTATCCCGGGTATTGCCATCGGCCAGGCCATTCTGGCCCTTCCCGTGGTCATCGCCTTGAGCGCCACGGCCGTTGAAAGCATGGACGCCAACCTGCGTACGACCCTGGTCTCCTTGGGGGCCAATCGCCGTCAACTGTTGTTCACCAGTTTATGGGAGGTGCGCCATGGCATTCTGGTCGCGGGATTGACGGCCTATGGCAGAGTCATGACCGAAGTGGGAATCTCCATGATGGTGGGCGGCAACATCAAGTGGCACACCCGGACCATTACCACGGCCATTGCCCTGGAGACCGGCAAAGGCATGTTTGCCACCGGAATAGCATTAGGTTTAGTGTTGTTGTTGATTGCCTTTGCAGTGACGTTGCCGGCATCGATGTTGAGGAGAAGATAGTTTTAGGTTTTAGGTTTTAAGTTTTAGGAGAAGGATTGGGGGCGAATTTATATTCGGCCTAAAAGATCGATGATATACCGCAACTTATCACCAGAAACCAGAAACCAGAAACCTAAAACCATCTTTTATCTCTATGCCCCTGTACGCGCTAAATAATATTCGCCATTCCTACAACGGCCGACCGGTGCTGACCATCGATGATTGGTGTGCGGCAGCAGATTCGGTCACCGGTATCGTGGGACCGAACGGTTCAGGAAAGAGCACTCTGCTTGCTTTGCTGGGATTTGTGGAGACACCCACCCGGGGGACGATTCGATTTAAAGGCCGATTGGCCGAACCGTTTGCCGACAGCGTGCGGGGCAAAGTGGCCATGCTGCCCCAGGAATCCTTTTTGCTCAAGCGAACGGTTTACAGCAATGTCGCCTACGGCCTGAAGGTGGCCTCCGATAAAAGCAAAAATGAGCGCAGCCGAGTGCATGCCGCCCTGGCGATGGTGGGCCTTGATCCCGAAGGTTTTGGCCGGCGTCCCTGGTTTGCCCTTTCCGGGGGGGAAGCCCGGCGCGTGGCCTTGGCTGCCCGCCTGGCCTTGCAGCCCGAGGTATTGCTTCTGGACGAACCCACCACCAGTGTGGATGCCGCCAGTGCCCAGATGATCAAAGCGGCTGCCTTGCATGCCCGACAGCAATGGGGCACCACCTTGATCGTCGCCAGCCATGACACGGAATGGTTGGCTGATATCTCCGACAACATTACTCATCTCTTTCGCGGCCGCATTCTGGGAAGCGGCAGGCAGACGCTGATCTTCGGGCCCTGGCAGGCAACGGGAAAAGGGACTGTGAAAAAGGCGCTGACCGAAGATCAATGGGTTGAAGCCCATGGCGCTCCCTCGGATTTGCAGGCGGCGGTGGCGGCCATCGGAGCCGAGCAGATAGACCTATATGGGTGGCCGGAACAAATTCCGGCCAACCGGCATCGCCTCAAAGGGCTTCTTCTGCGCTTGAATTATGAGCAGTCCACACGACGCACCAGTGCCGCCGTGCTGGTGGGAGGTACGGTTTTCAATGCCTACCTGCCTGAATCTGACGAAGATGCCGGTCGGTTCAGCCCGGGGGGCGACGTTTGGGTGGGGTACGATCCTGGAAAAGTGATGTGGTATTAGTGTTCCACGAGTTTAACCGGCGTTTTGACGCATCATAATCAGCCTGAAGCCCAGCCCGGGACCAAAAAAATCTGCTCGAAAGTTGAAACGGCGGGCGCACCGGGCGCTCCAAGCATCCAGGTTCCAGCTGCCGCCGCGAATGACGCGATCCTGACCGGGTGATGCCGTTTCCGGATTATGACGGCCATGGCGGGTATAGGCATCCGCATGGAAGGTATCCCGGCACCACTCCCATACATTGCCGCTCATATCAAACAAGCCTAAGTCATTGGGTTGCTTGCGTCCCACCGGTTGCGGCGCACCTTGACTGTTGCGTTCATACCAGGCCACCGCATCGATGTCGTCGCCTCCGGCGTAGAGCTGGTCGCGACCGCCGGAGCGGGCCGCATACTCCCATTGGGCCTCGGTGGGCAGCATGAAGGCAACCCGCTCCTGCTGGGCGTCCGTAAGCTTGCGGGCAAAGTCACAGGCGTCCAGCCAGGTGACCTGTTCTACGGGATTTTCAGGATGTTTGAATGCGGAGGGATTCTCCTCGACCAGCAGCGACCATTGCGCCTGGGTTGTGGGAAAACGTGATATATAATAGTCGTCCAGGGTCACCTGATGAATCGGTTGTTCGTTCTCTATTCCCTGGTCCAGGGTGTCGCCCATGGCAAATGTGCCGCCCCCGATGAGTATCAGTTCAATACCGCAAACCGGGTCCCTGAATACCGGCGCCGAAGCTTGCCCGGCTTCTTTTGCCGGACGGCAACGTTGACAGGCGTCTTCTCCCGGCGCCAACCGCGTTCCGCATTGCCGGCACACCAGCAGGGCCTCGCATTCGGGGCAGCGGCGCCAGTTCTCATTTACATCGCCGCCGCATTGGGGGCAGCTCAGCGGTTGCAGCCGGGTTTCGCATGCCGGGCATATGCGCCAGCCTGGTTTGACCGGTTCGCCGCACTGCGGGCAAAGTTGTTTGGATGATGGATTCATTGCACCCCTTCCGATCGCTCTATTTGGGCCACATCCTTCCAACTCAGATCGAATCTGGCCAGGTATTTCCTTAGCCTGTCGGCATCGTTGGCGGTACGGCGACGGGTGCGTGAGACGGAGAACAGCCGCCGGCCCGCCTCGGACAGCGTTCGGCTCGATCGGCAAACCCTGAGAACATCGGCCAACTGCACGCGGTCGAAGCGGTCAAGCCTGGCCGCTTGATCGGCGCCGAGGAGATCGGTGACCATGTGATCTTCACCGTCGCGGTTCGAACTGCACCAATAATTCTTCAGACGCGCGATCTCTTCATCCACATTGTCCCGGGTGATGCGGCCGCCGTCGGAGAGCGTGGCCATACGGGTGACGGCACCGATGAGGTCGCGGAAATTGGCGGTCCAGCGGGCCTCTCCAGAGACGGCAAAGCTTAAAAATCGATTGCGCGCTTCCTTGTTGAAGGTCACCCGGGTGTTGTGACGCTGGGCAAAGCGATCCAATTCGTAGCTGAGGTTGGGCTGGATGTCTTCGGAGCGCTGGGCCAGTCCCGGCAGTTGAAAGGTCCACAGGTTAATACGCGCCAGCAAATCTTCGCGAAACCGGCCTGCGGCCACGGATACCTTCAGGTTCCGGTTGGTGCCGCAAATCAGCTGAAATTCGCTGCCCGTTTCCCGGTCGGCGCCCACCGGCAGAAAGCGTTTTTCCTCGATGGCCCGCAGCAGCATGGACTGTTCGTCCAGTCCCAGTTCCCCCACCTCGTCCAAAAACAACATGCCTTTGTCGGCCGCCCGCAGCAGGCCTTGTCGATCCTCCTCGGCACCGGTGAAGGCCCCCTTTTTATGGCCGAAAAGGGCGCTCATGGCCGCGTCACCGCGCAGGGTGGCGCAGTTGACCTCAACAATGGGCCCATTGAGTTGTCTGCGGGCCTTTTTTAGGTCGTAGATCCGGCGGGCCAGACGGGATTTTCCCGCACCGGTGGGGCCGGTGAGCAGCAGCGGATCCACCGAATGAGTGGCCACCCGTTCGATGCGTTCGATCAGCGCGTTGAAGGCCTTGTTGCGGGTCTCAATACCCGATTTTAGAAAGGAGATGTCATCATCGAATTCCCGGCGAAAGCGCATGGCAAGGCGATCATACTTGGACAGGTCCAGGTCGATGATGCGGTATTCCCCCCTGGGATCCGGGTGGCGGGTGCGGCCTGCTTTAGGGCCGGTCTGCAGGAGCCTGGCGGGGAAGTAATTGGCCTCGGTGAGCAGGAAGAGGCAGATTTGGGCCACATGGGAACCGGTGGTGATGTGGACCAGGTACCGCTCCTGTTCAGGATCGAAGGGGTAGGACCGGGCGAAATCGTGAAGTGCACCGTAAACGGTTTCAAAGTCCCACGGGTCGGAAAGTTCCACCTTGTGGGGGATCACCTCTGTTTCGGGCGAGACGCGCCGGATATCATTGACCACCCGTTTGAGCAGGGCTTCGAATTTGCTTTGATATAGCATTTCAAAGCGGTTGACCAACAGGTCGTCCTGCTGGCACAGGGCCACACTGGGCCGCCAGCGCTCCCAACGGGAAGCACCCTTTCCGGCGTTGTCCATGGTGGGGCCGAGCAGGCCGATGACGGTGGTTTGCATAATCGTGCGTTCTGAAAAGGTCTGAACTAGGTTCTTTAAGCCATGGTAATGTTGCTGCTTCGCGTATGCCAAACAAGTTTTAAGTGAAGGTATCCTTCCGATTTAATAAGGCTGTGTAATTAGCCAAAATTATAAATCAATATACAATTATATATAATATATCATCTATGAAAATCGTTGTCAAATCTCGAAAGATTTAAAATATTAAGATATTACAGTTTGTTAAAAATATTTCTGATCCCAACGAAATTGCTGGCATACCGGTTGCTTTGATGGACGGCAATTGTTCTTTAATAGCTGATACCGCCGGGCCAGCGGCGCACCGGGTTCGAAGGAAAAAGCCGAATTTAGGCGTTTTCAATCGTCAACCGGGTGTGTACCGGACATGGAATCTGACGAGGGCCGGTGTCAGGCGTGGATAGCTCAGTGGGTAGAGCATCGTGCACGGACACGAGTGTCGCAGGTTCGAATCCTGCTCCAAACCAGGGTTGTTCACCCTTAGCGGCCGTGCAAGCGGCCACCATTAAAAGGCCGGCGGGAAGCCAATGGTTGGATCGGCCGGTTGACCGGATCCTTCGGCACGGGGAAACCACGCACCATAATGGTCGGGAGCATTCCCCAAACCGCAACGGATCCGGCAACAGCATGGCGGGCTGCCATGCAGCGCGCGGATTCCGCTCAAGCCAACATGACCGGAGAAGGTGTCTGTAAGGAGCGGGCGGCCTGATTGTTTTTCCATCGAGGCCACCGGCGACCCGAGGACATGCCCTTCGCATGCGGCATGGGCTCAAGCAGCGCTCCGCAGCCGGCCTTGTGGCCGGGCAATCCATTGCTTCCCAAAGGCCTAGTTTACTAGTAAGGAGTTGAAAATGAAAATGATCAAGCGCATCCGTATTCGATCCTATGAAGCGGGGTTTTACTTCCGGGAAGGCGAATTTATGGGGCTGTTGGGCCAGGGTCGCTACTGGTTTGCCGATCCCTTGAACCGCGTCCAGGTCGACGTGGTTTCCCGGCGCAGTCCGTGGATTGTGCACCCGGATCTGGACGTATTGGTGCGCTCCAAAGCGCTGGACGGCCGGGCCGAAATTCTGGACCTGAAAGACCACCAGCGGGCACTGGTGTGGATCGACGGCCGTTTTGACGGTGTTTTGGAACCGGGGCTGCACGCCCTGTGGAAAGACTTGTGCGACATCCGCATCGAGGTGGTGGATGCCTCCACCGTGCGTTTCAACCACCGGTGGGCCAACGTGATTGCCCGCTGGGCCAATGTCTCCCAGGTGTTCAACGTGGTCACCGTAGATCCGGGGAACGCGGGCGTTTACTTTCGTGACGGCGAGTTTTCAGAAGTTCTGCAGCCGGGGCAGTATTTGTTCTGGAAGCGGGTGGCCAAAGTGAAAGTCTT
>JASFER010000030.1:0-34027 GCA_050124755.1 Desulfobacteraceae bacterium | reverse complement strand
TTAGGAATCAACGTTCTACCAGGTTCTATGTTGACCTCTCTAAGACATAGTCCCTTGATTTCATCTTTGAGCCGCGCAATGCCGCTCCCGAACTTTGCCGATATCATTACTTTCGGCACCGTCATAAATTCATCGGGCAAATCGACTTTTAAACCGGCTTTTAACAAGTCCTTTTTATTAATAACCAAAAGGATATTTTGATGGCCGATTTGTTCGAAGACCTGTCTATCCTCCTCGGTAAAACCGCTCTCTGCATCAATTACCCACAACACAAGATCCGACATACTGATGTTTGCTTTCGTCTTTTGGATACCGATGATCTCAACCGGATCGTCGGTAATATGAAGTCCGGCTGTATCGGTAACAAGAATGGGAATGCCTTCGATATTGATGTGGTCTTCAATAAGATCCCGGGTGGTTCCGGGTATATGCGTGACAATTGCCTTGTCTTTTTGAATCAACCGGTTTAAAAGACTTGATTTTCCCACGTTTGGTCGACCAACGATATCCAAACGAATACCATCCCTGAGCACGTGGCCATCTTCATAATGACGAAGCAGTTCTTCAATGGGTTTCACGACCTTGTTTTGGATTTTAGCGGCTATCTCTTCGTAATTGTCGAAGCTTTCAACATCATCGGGGAATTCAATGGCGGCTTCTATCTCAACTTGAATATCGCTGATAAGATCGATGAATTCTGAAATAGCGTTTTTTAGCCCTCCGTAAAGATGAGTACCGGCCAATTTCAGTCCGACTTCCGTTTTGGCATTAATCATCTCTGCAATGGCTTCCGCCTGGCTGAGATCAATTCTTCCATTTAAAAAAGCGCGTTTGGTAAATTCTCCAGGTTCGGACAGGCGAGCCCCGCAATCGATAACAAGCTTGAGTATTTTGCTCAATATGACTGAACCGGAGTGGGATTGTATTTCTACCACATCTTCCCGAGTATAGGACTTCGGAGCTTTCATAACCGCCAGCAACACTTCATCTAGGATGCCATCTTTACCTTGCTCGTGGATATATCCATAATGCAGGTAATGACTCTTGAGGCCGTCGAAGGTTTCAGTCAAAGGATAAATTCCGCAGGAGCGATGAGGAAGAAACAGTTTCTGAGCAATGGACAGAGCTCTGTTACCCGATATACGAACGATACCGATGCCGCTGCATCCAATGGGCGTTGCAATGGCGGCAATGGTATCTTTATCCATGATTTATAATCCCCTGACCGATGCCGATAAACATTGAAAACTTTTTGGCCGGACCTCGCATTGCGCGGTCCGGCCTCTTTTTAATCTTGATCGTCTGTGTATTTTAATTATATTGCCGGTTTTGGCGCTTTTTCTTTTTGGGAAAGATGATAAGCTTTCGATAATACCCCTCTCCCACACTCTGGGTTCGCACGCCAGCGTTATTTTTTAAATGCATATGAACGGTTCTCCGGTCATAGGCGTTCATTTGCCCAATTGTGACGGGTTTATTGCTTTTTTTGGCCTTTTCCGCCATCCGGCTGGCCATTTTTTGAAGGTTCGTCTTCCTTGTCTTTAGGTACCCTTCCACATCCACTAAAACACGAACCCGCTTGTCGTTCTTTTTGTTGACGATTTTTTCAACAAGGTATTGCATCGCTTCCAAAGTCTGCCCTCTTTTGCCAATCAGCAGTCCGCTATTACCACCTTCCACTTTGA
This sequence comes from Desulfobacteraceae bacterium, assembly GCA_050124755.1. GTDB lineage: Bacteria > Desulfobacterota > Desulfobacteria > Desulfobacterales > Desulfosarcinaceae > JARRKU01. Next base: position 32,342 of record JASFER010000030.1, on the reverse strand, counting down.
ATATGAGGCGCTGCTCCTTTATATCTGTGCTGATCTCTGCTCCGGTGGTAATAAAATCAACGAGCTGCTTCAAGGCCTCTTCCCCAACAGCGATGGCATTTTCCATATTTTCAACCTGCTGAGGCGCCACTGATTTATTTTGAGCCGTTGCCGCGACTTCGGGTTCGTCATCTTCCAATTGAAAGGCATCTTTAACCAGATCCCTGGCCCGGCTTTTGGTATCCGATGCCGCCTGAGCCCTACTTAGCTTCTTAATCCTGATCTTTGCATTTTTAACCCCAACCAGACCGAAAATACCTGATGACCCGTAAGAAACCACATCGTATTCGAGATCTTCTACCGGTTTGTCTAATTCGTTGCTGGCCTTTTCCAGGGCCTTGTCAATGCTCTTTCCTTCAAACTCCAAAAATTGGGACATTATTTGAACCTCCGAGAATTAAGCCTTTCTTTTTTGCGTGTAGTATTGCTGTGCCATTGAAAAAATGTTGCTGACAAGCCAGTACAACACCAACCCGGACGAAAAATTGATGAAAATAAAAGTGAATACCACCGGCATCAGCATCATCATTTTCGCTTGAGCCGGATCTCCGGGCGTTGGTGTCATTTTTTGCTGTAGCAGCATGCTGGCACCCATGATCAGGGTCAAGACCGGAATACCGTATGGAGGTTCCATTAAAGGAATTTTAAATCCGAAATTAAAAAGTCGATCAGGCGCGGCTAAATCGGTAATCCACCCGAAAAAGGGTGCATGCCTCAGTTCGATAGCGGAGTAAAGCATACGGTAAAGCGCAAAAAAGACAGGCAACTGAATAAGCATGGGCAGGCATCCGCCCATAGGGTTAATTTTGTACGTACGATACAGCGTCATCATTTCCTGGTTCATTCGCGTTTTATCATCTTTGTACTTTTCGCGAATCTCTTGCATCAAAGGTTGAATCTTGCGCATCTCTCCCATGGACTTGTAGCTCTTTTTAGCTAGCGGCCAGAAAATGCCACGAGTTACGATGGTCAGGATAATGATAGCGATGCCGTAGTTGGGAATATATTTATAGATAAAGTTCATAAACCAGAGACAGGGTTTGGCAAGAAAGTCAAACCAACCAAAATTTATGGCTTTATCCAAATGGTTGTTAAAGGATTTTAACAGCGAGAGACTTTTAGGTCCCATGAATAGCTTTAGCGTTACGCTGTCGCTTTTTTGCGGGGAAAGGCCTATTATGTCTTTAACTATCTGATTTTTTAGGAATTTTTCATTTAACACCAACTTCATATGGCCATTAAAATCCCCTTCAGGGATAATGCTGGTCATAAAATAACGATCTTCGATAGCCACCCAGCGGATGTTGCCGCTGAATTTATTTTGCTCATCGATGTCTTTGACCTTTATCTGCTGTAGATTTCCATCCACATATCCGCTGGGACCTTCAAATCCAAGTCTACCGGCGTCTTTATTTATGGAGTTCCTAAGCTCCACGGCAAGGCTTCCTTGGTAGGCTTGGTCGCCGCCGTTATATACCTCTACTTTTAGATCGATGAGATACGAATCAGGGGTAAAACTGTAGATTTTCTCAACAATCAATCCGTTTTCGGCTTGATATTGAAACTTTATTTGCGATGGGCCATCCTTGATTTCAAGGGTATCATTTTCCAAATCAGTGCTGAAAACGGCCGTTTCAAAATCCGCTTGTCCCTGACCGGACAGAGCAACCAGCACGCTTCCTCCGGAGGTATCTTTGTGTATCAGTTCTTTTAGCGGTGAGTCTTTTTCAATCGCCTCGCGATATTCCTTCAATACGAGACCGGTCACCGCCCCGCCTTTTTCTGACAGGGTCATCTTAAAAAGCGGTGTGTCCACCGTCAGAGTACGCGCTGTCTTTGAAGGTTTGTTCACGACCACCGGTTTCACAGGCTCGGCTTTCACATCGCCGACAGGTTTTTTCACTTCTGTCTGTGCCGGTTGGCTTTGGGTTTCTTCCTTTACGGCTTCTGAGGGAACCTGTGGCGGCTGCGGTGCAAAAAACTTGCTCCACAGAAAAAAAATCAAAAACGAGATAGCTATGGCGATAAATAGCCGCGATTGTTCCATTTACATCTCCTCTTGTGGTGCAAACCGAATCCGAAAGGATCGTTTCTAAATCAACGATCGCCCGCATAGCGGGTGTCTTAAATTTCCAGCCATACGCCGAAAAATAAAAATTCGTCAGTTTTTCAATCGTCTTGGGTCGTAACCGTTTGATGGCTCCTGGTTTGAAAACAACCAATCAAGAAAAATGAATACAGGAGGGTTAAAGCCAATAAGCGTCAGTAAGCCTTGATCATCTTCTGTTAAGGAACCGGATCAAATCCGCCTTGGTTCCCTGGATGACAACGTAACAAGCGTTTAATTGCCAACAGAAGCCCTCTGAGCAACCCGTGACGCTGAAATGCTTCAATGGCGTATTGTGAACAGGAGGGCGAAAACCGACAAACAGAACCGAACAAAGGTGATATCAACAATTGGTAGCAGCGAATCGTGGCGGTGATACACAAGATGATCCACTTTTTAATTATTTGAATATGTGGCGATTCTATCAAAAATGTTTTCCAATGATGATAAAGCTGCTTTATTGGGGATATCTGCACAATGCTTTTTGGCAATCAAGCTAATATCCCAGTTCTCTCCAAAAATGTGCCGGTTTTGCCGAAAATACTCCCGAGCAAGACGCTTGATGCGGTTGCGCTTTGCGGCTTTTCCCACCTTACGCGTAACCGTAATGCCAAGGCGACAGCGATTGTGATTATTTTTGATGAAATAAACAATAAAGTGCTGATTCCGATACCGCTTCCCGTAATTTGACAATCGAATAAACTCTGGTCGATGAAGCAGCCTGTCGCCTTTTTCAAAAGTTTTTCTTGATAACGAAATTTGTTGTTTTCGTCCCACTGATTGCGAATCCACCTTTCGGTGGTCAAACCATGAGCGCTAAAACGCTCAACAAGGTTCCAAATTAAAGCGCCAGCCTTTTGCGACCTTTTGCACGACGACGATTGATGATGCGTCGTCCGGCTTTTGTAGCCATTCGCGCACGGAAACCATGGGTTCTGGCCCTTTTGATTCTGCTCGGTTGAAATGTTCTCTTCATTTTCTTTTTCCTTTATTAAAAAAGTTCCTTATATGGCCTTACGCGCCAAAGGATGCTTGGATATATTCTAATGTTTTTCGACGTATGCCGGTCCAACCTGTGAAAATAATCATAACATTGAAGGTTTGTCAACATGCAATGGTAATACGCATTTCTTGGTTGATGTGATGAACTCAGATGTTAATAAGCATGTTCCCAACGCGGCAACCATTGATGCCCAGCGCCCCCCCTTACATGCTTAGCGTTTCTAATAGGTCGAATTCCTCTAGATGAAACCGTCTGTCCGGGTAAATGTTGATGCGCTTGTTCAACCGGTTCTCCAAAGAGGTAATCAAGTGATTTTCCTCACCATGGAGCAGATCCGCGATTTGCGGATTAACGCGCAACGTAATTCCGGATCCCATCATATCACCTGAATTTCGAAGGATTTCTCTATAGATATTATAGCAAAGGGTCTGTCCTGATAAAAGCAACCCTTCTCCTTCGCAGTAAAAGCAAGGTTCACACATTAGCCGGGATAAAGGTTTTCGAATACGTTTACGGGTCATTTGAATCAAACCCATATCTGAAATCGGCAGAATGTGGGTTTTGCTCCGATCTTTGGAAAAAGCTTCGCTCAATGCATTGAAAACTTTTTCCTGGTTGGACTTTTTTTCCATGTCGATAAAATCGATAATAATGATGCCACCAATATCCCTGAGCCTGATCTGATAGGCGATCTCCTTTACGGCTTCCAGGTTGGTCTTTAGAATGGTCTCTTCCAGGTTATGCTTGCCCACATAACGCCCGGTGTTGACGTCAATGGCCACCAGCGCTTCGGTATGCTCAATGACGATGTATCCTCCTGACTTGAGCCATACTTTCTTTTTTAAAGCCCTTGAAATATCCCCTTCCAGATTAAACGCATCGAAAATCGGTTCATTACCCTCGTACAACTCGACTGAGCTTTTTAAATTGGGCATGAAAGTGTCCAAAAAAGAGAGAATTTCCTGGTATCCGTCCCGGGAGTCGATGATCAGCGTCTCGGCTTCGTGGAGCAGGAGATCGCGCACCGCTCTCAATCGGATGTCCAGTTCCTGATGGATCAGCGAAGGGGTCGGCGCATCTTGGTATTTTCGCCGTATGCCGTCCCACAATTTTTTAAGAAAAACCATTTCCTGGGCGATTTTTTCGGCTCCGACACCTTCTGCTGCCGTTCGCACGATGTAGCCAAGATTGTCTGTCCTTAATTCGCTTACCGTTGTTTTTAACCGTTCCCGCTCAATTTCATTCTCAATTCTGCGGGATATTCCGATGTGATTGGAGGTCGGCATCAGCACCAGGAAACGGCCCGGCAGTGAAATATATGAAGTGATGCGGGCACCTTTGGTGCCTATGGGTGATTTGGCAACTTGCACCAAAATTTCTTGGCCATCGGAGATTAAATCGACGATGTTGATTTCCTGCTTTTCCGGAGGCGGCACCACCGCTTCTCTGTTTTGCTCTTCACCCGTTGTACCATGCTGCACATTTTCATGGTTCTGCAACAAGGCATCCACCTCTTGAAGATTATTTTCAATAATATCATTTACATATAAAAAGGCGGCCTGGCTCAGACCGATATCCACAAATGCCGCCTGCATCCCCGGCAGCACGCGCTGTACCCGTCCTTTGTAAACATTCCCTGTTGAATCGGAAGCCCCGGCTCTTTCTATGAAAAGCTCGGCGATATCGCCTTCTTCCACAAGAGCCACGCGGGTTTCATGAGCCATATCGTTGCATATAATCTTTTTATTTGCCATAACCATTCAAATTCATGTGAAATATTAGACATAACTAACTGTTCGACGACCCGTTGTCAACCGTGCATTTCCAATCTTTTGGTTCAAACTTCATCACCTTTGCGCTTTTGAGCAGATCGGCTGACATTTTAAAGATACCTATAACCACATCGGAAGGCCTGATGGTGTCTGGGTTGTTGGGAGCGATTTCATATACAATGGTTTTTTCCCCTTTGGGTTCAATTTTAAGGATCGCCTCTTTCAGATTGAATGTCCGTTCACGGCCTTTACGATTGATTTTCACATAGGGCCACTTTTGGCATCTATTAAATTGGTTCAAAATATCCTGATCAAATTCTGCATTGGTCAATTTTATGTAAAACCGTTGTATTAAGCATGCCTTTTCTTTTTTGGCCGTTGATCGAAGCTGACATTTTGTGATTCGGACACCTGAAGGCAATTGATGGTTCAATTGCCGCAAGATATCTTGGCAACCGTGTCTGACCGAGACCGAAACGTGCATATCCTCCGCTTGACTCTCAATTCCCACCGGCAGCGGATCATCAAAAGAGAGCTTGGGCATTGGATGAAATCCTTTGGAGTATTGCACCTTAATACCGGCACGTCTGATGGCACGTGAAAATATATGGCTCAGTTCAAGATGACCAAAAAACCGAGCCTCTCCTAATTTTGTATATTTCAATGAAAACCATTTATAATGATCTTCTGCACTGTTTTGTAAAGGTTGGCTCAACGTGCAGCATTCATAAATCTTGGGCTGTATTTCATCAAAATCACAAACACCGCAGGCGTGACATACACCATACCGACAGTCATCCTTGATATCACCTTGAAAAGATGCATGCCATTGTTCTCTGAAAAATGCGGTGTCAACTCTAGCATCCATATGCCGCCAAGGCAGCGGCTCTTCCAAATCCCGTTGGCGGGTGGTAAAAAAATGGGGGTTTATCCCGCATTGTCTGATGGCTTGACGCCATCCATCGAAATCAAAGTGGTCATTCCATCCGTCAAAAGTACATCCTTTTTGCCATGCTTTTTCTATCAACCTTCCGACCCGCCGATCACCTCTGGCTAAAATGCCTTCAAGCAGACTCATCTCCGGCTTCTGCCATTTGACCTGAACACCCGGCATCTTGAGTTTCTCTTTTAAATAGGCAAGCTTTTTCTTGGATGTTTCCAACGAAAGTTGTGAAGCCCATTGAAAGGGCGTATGCGGTTTGGGTACAAATGTGGTTAGGCTGACGTTGATTTTTCCTTTTCGGCTTTTGGATTTCTTAATTCGCTTGAGCTTTTGAACCATGTCTACGATGGCATCCAGATCCTCATCCGTTTCGGTAGGCAGTCCGATCATAAAGTAAAGTTTAATCACATGCCAACCCAGTTCGAAGGCGTCTTTCACCGTGGTTGCCACATCTTTATAGGTGATATTCTTATTGATAACATCACGCAGCCGCTGGCTTCCGGCTTCGGGTGCAATGGTAAAACCTGTTTTTCTCACAGACCGAATCATTTCCATCAATTCCGGTGTCAGCGATCCGGCGCGAAGGGACGGCAGCGAAACGGCGATATGATCACATCGGCAAAGCTTTATCAGGCATTCCATCAACGGGGTAAGACAGGTATAATCCCCCGTGCTCAGTGATAGTAAGGAAAGATCTTCATATCCGGTATGGGAAAGCGCCTTTTGGATCAATTCCATGATTTTTTCCGCGGAGCGCTCTCGGACCGGCCGGTAGATCATGCCGGCCTGACAGAAGCGACACCCCCTTGTACACCCCCGCGAAATTTCAAGCCGCAGCCGATCATGAATCGGCTTTCCAAAAGGTATTATGGGAAGATCCGGAAACACGGCCTGATCCAGATCGCTTGCAATCACCCTTGATATGGGAAACTTTTTTTCTGTGATCGTCACCAATTGCTGAAAACCGTGTTCATCATAGGATGCCTTGAAATGTCGTGGTACATAGACACCTTCCAGCTGTGACCACTTTTCCAAAAGCTCTTTTTTATGCTTGTTGCCGGCTTGCTTCCAGCCAATCCAGGCTTTGGCCATTTCCAAGACGATGTCCTCACCATCCCCAAAAACCATGGCATCGAAAAAGTCAGCCATGGGTTCAGGATTGCACACGCACGGCCCTCCGGCCACAATAAAGGGATGTTTTGCGCCACGATCTTTCCACTTAAGAGGAATCCCCCCCAAATCAAGCATGTTGAGTACATTGGTATAATTGAGCTCATAAAGCAGGCTGAAACCCACAATGTCAAATTCACCGATAGAAAGCCTTGATTCCATGGAAGCTAAAGGGATCTGATGCCGGCGCAGCAAGGCCTCCATATCTTTGCCTGGCGCAAAAACGCGCTCTGCTAAAATATCTTTCTGTTTGTTCAACAGGTGGTAGAGAATTTGAATACCAAAATGGGAGGTGCCGATATCGTAAAGATCTGGAAACGCCAGTGCCATTTTGAGTTCAACGCTGTCATGATCTTTAAGAATGCGGTTCACCTCCGTGCCTAAATACCGGCTCGGTTTTTGAACAAATGGCAACAGATCAGTGATGTTCCTATCGGTCATTTCCAATTCCATCTTGTTGGGATTCATCAATTCTCGGTGAACAACCGTCAAGCGGGCGGATATAAACCCTGCCCCCTATGGGAAAAATAGGCGTTTCAAGCCGTATGAAGCTTATCCCCGTCCTCGCGTTCGCTTCACCGAGGATTGCTGGTTGCTATTATGGCAACTTGCAAAAAAACTGCTTTCATGTCAAACTTTTACATTGAAATCAAGCTTTAATGATTCTATTTAGTTTCCATCCAGAAATGGTTGCTTGTGGTCCGCATCAAGGCCGCATTCTTATGGATGGACACTATTCAGGAATACACCCATGAAACATTATAAAGTGGACCACCTCTTAAAGTCATCCCGACCCATATCATCCGTTCAAGTCAAAGGATGGGTTCGAACCAAAAGAGATGCAAAAGAATTCTCATTTATTGAAATCAACGATGGCTCATGTCTGACGAATGTCCAAGTCATCGCAGATCACTCTGTGGTCAACTATGCAGATATTCGCAAACTGACCACAGGCTCAGCCGTAGAGGTCACCGGTGACCTGGTGCCTTCTCAGGGAAAAGGCCAGCAGTGGGAACTTAAAGCCGGCAACGTAACTATTATTCAGATGGCTCCTGAAACCTATCCTTTGCAAAAAAAACGTCACAGCGATGAATTCTTACGTTCCATAGCCCATTTACGCCCACGGACCAATAAATATGGCGCCGCCTTTCGCATCCGATCGGAACTTTCTTTTGCCGTGCATCAATTTTTCCGTGATCGTGGTTTTCGTTACATCCATACGCCAATTCTAACGGGATCCGACTGCGAAGGCGCTGGTGAAATGTTCCGCGTTACCACGTTGCCCTCCGGTGAATCGAACATGGAGATGGACTTCTTTGGAAAAGAGGCCAACCTGACGGTTTCCGGTCAACTTGAAGCCGAGATGTTCGCCCTTTCTTTTGGGAATGTTTATACATTCGGTCCCACCTTCAGGGCCGAAAATTCAAATACCCGTCGTCACGCAGCCGAATTTTGGATGATCGAACCCGAAGCTGCTTTCTGTGACCTTCATGAATGCATGGATCTGGCACAAGCTTTGATTCAGTATCTGGTCTGTTTCGTAATCGAACATTGTGCCCAGGATCTGAACCTTTTTGCGCGTTTTGTAGATAAAAACCTCATGTCGACATTAAAACTGATTGTTCAATCGAATTTTAAGCGACTACCCTATGCGGAGGCTGTCAGCATACTCGAAAAGAGTAAACACAAATTTGAGTATTCCGTCGGTTTTAACATGGATCTTCAATCGGAGCACGAAAGATACCTCACCGAAACCCATTTTAAAAAACCCGTAATTGTATATAATTATCCAAAAGCCATTAAACCTTTTTATATGCGCCTCAACGATGATAACGAAACAGTGGCGGCCATGGACGTGTTGGTCCCTGGCATCGGCGAAATTATCGGCGGCAGTCAGCGTGAAGAACGTCTGGATGTCCTTTCGGACCGGATGAAATCACAGGGTTTGTCTCTTGAACCCTATTGGTGGTATTTGGAGTCTCGTAAATATGGCAGCGTACCGCATAGCGGATTCGGCATGGGCTTTGAAAGACTGCTGATGTTAGTCACCGGTATTCGCAATATTCGCGATGTCATCCCCTTTCCGAGAACCCCTAATAATATAGAATTTTAGCACGTTCTATATTCTCATACAGCGCAACTTGGCCAGATCTTCAGCATATCCATACAGGTGCAACCCTTTGCTTTCAACAATCATTTCCCCATCTTTTACACCGATTTCATTGGCCATGTACTCTTTCAGATTTTGAATCCCGGCCAGATTAGCCGGCAGGCCACCCCATAAATCCCATGATCTGAAATAGACGCAAAAATGCAATGTTTCGTCCTGAATACGAGTATCGATGGATCGCAGACATGGGGGATCGATCAATGTTAAATCCGTTGGGTGGGCGATTTGAAGTACCATCTGGTTATTTCGGTGACCGTGTTTTTTATATGTATCGATAATCCATTCGATTTGGTTTAAATAAAGTTGATGATCTTCAATAAACACGGATTTTTCATCCGTTTCGCGTTTATCGATGATCTCCGTGCGGTCGGCCTCCCACCAGACCAGCTTGTCGCCGTAAATTGGAGCTCGCGTTAATCGCTCTCCATAGGTATAAGATTCCCCCTCTTCTTTATGTCCAGTCATTAAATATTCGATATAAGATCTCTCATAACCTTCACCCCCATAAATGTATCCCTCTTCCACAGGGTTGGGTATGCCGCAACTGGTTGGTATATCAGGCAATAAAGGCTTAGTACCCGGATACTTCACGTGACCGATAAAGTAGTCATATTCCAGGCGGGTTTGACCCGCATAAGACCCTTTGTCGATGGTGAATCTTCGACCGACGTCCAGTAGATCATGGACGGCTTGAAACCAAAGATCCGGGAGATCACGTGCATCAATTTTATGAATGATCATTTTCTAACCTCTTTATTTAAAAAATGAATTTTTTACATTTTTGATTTTTATTGAATAAATTTTAATTTTTCGCTTGACATTCTTTACTTGCTTATGAGATACGATTTTTGCGCTTATAGCTGTAATTGCTACTACTGCCCCTTTTCTGATCCCTAAAACTTGTGTTATAAGTTGAGCTGAATTAGCTATATTGAAAAAAGCGCACCCAATTTAGAACCCCTAAAGGTAGGCCGCAACCTTTAGGGGTTCTTCCTTTTTATATTTTATGATTGTCATTAAATATCCAAGGCGCTTACTTCCAGGGCATTATTTTGAATAAATTCACGCCGGGGTTCGACCTGGTCGCCCATCAATATTGTGAAAATTTCATCCGAATCCAAGGCATCCTCAATACGAACTCGAAGCAAAGTGCGCTTTTTCGGATTCATGGTTGTATCCCATAGCTGACCGGGATTCATTTCACCCAGACCTTTATAGCGCTGTACATTGATCCCTTTTTTTCCTTCTTCAGTGAGATATAAAAGCAAATTTCTGATATTGTCGATTTCAACCCTATTACTGCCTTTTTCTCCACTTGTAACTACAAACGGCGGGAAATTATGTGGAATGATGTTTTTGCTGGCTTGCACACATTTTTGATAATTTAGCGAATATATAAAACCTCTGCCAATCTTTAAGGCTTTTGGTTGAACAACATTGATTTCAAAGACGCGCCTATCTTCGCTCCATTTCGGCTTTTCGACGGTATAACCCAATGATTCAATCTTGCTTCGAAGATGATTTATTTTATCTTCGTTTTTAAGATATATTTTATCTTCAACACCTTCCTTAGCCAGGGTTTCAACAATATCCACCGGTACGCCTTGGCTATCCAAACGGTCCAGGGACGCAAAATATTCTGCAAGGCTGCAAACAAAAAGATAGAGCCGGATGTCTGAAATGTCTTCTTCTTCTGTTGTCATTCTCACGTTTACCTTGTCACATACTTTTTTTAAGATAAAATCATTGTATGAAGTTTCATCTTTGAGATAAATTTCATTTTTCCCTTTACCAACCTTGAATAGCGGCGGCTGCGCAATATAGAGATAGCCTTTTTCTATTATTTCCGGCATCTGTCGATAGAAAAAAGTGAGCAATAAAGTTCGTATATGTGAGCCGTCCACATCGGCATCGGTCATGATAATCACTTTCTTATATCGTATCTTTTCTATATTATACTCTTCTTTTCCGACACCGGTTCCTAAAGCTGTTATTATATTTTTTATTTCTTCACTTCTTAATATTTTGTCAAACCGGGCCTTCTCGACATTAAGAATCTTTCCCTTTAAAGGCAAAATCGCTTGAAATTTACGATCCCGACCTTGTTTAGCAGATCCACCTGCTGAATCGCCCTCGACAATAAAGAGTTCTCGTTCTTCCGGATTGGAGCTTTGACATTCGGCCAATTTTCCAGGCAAAGTGGAATCCACTAAAGCGCCTTTGTTTCTTGCCAAGTCTCGAGCGCGTTTGGCCGCATCTCTAGCTCTGGCGGCATCTACGGCTTTGGCTATGATCTTCTTTGATACGGATGGATTTTCTTCTAAAAAAACACTTAATTTTTCATTTACCAGCGATTCCACTAAACCTTTGACTTCACTATTGCCTAATTTTGTTTTGGTCTGACCTTCAAATTGAGGTGATTTGATACGCACACTAATAATTGCAGTGATACCTTCGCGAACATCATCTCCACTGATTTTAGAAGTTAGATTTCTTGAAAGCTTTCCATTGCTGACATAATTATTAAGTGTTCTTGTCAATGCGGCTTTAAAGCCGATTAAATGAAACCCACCTTCAACAGTATTAATGTTATTGGCGAAAGAGTATATTTTCTCCTTGAATGTGTCATTATATTGAACAGCCACCTCTATTTGAACATCGCTTTTTTCGCCCTCTATATAAATTGGTTTGTGCAACGCTATGTGTCTTCTATTTAAATACTCGACAAAAGAGACGATACCGCCTTCATACATAAACTCGTCTTTCTTGTCTGAACGTTCATCTTCTATTATGATGCGAATACCTGCATTGAGGAAGGCTAATTCTCTAAGGCGCCTGGCCAGAATATCATAAGTGAAGTCTATGGTGTTGAATATGGTGTCATCGGGTAGAAAATGTATTTTTGTGCCCCGTTTCTCTGTTTTTCCAATAACCTCAAGCTCAGAGGTTTTTATTCCCATTTCAAATGTTTGATAGTATATATTTCCGTTTTGATAAATCTCGGCCTCTAACCGCGAAGAAAGCGCGTTGACTACCGACACGCCCACACCGTGCAGTCCGCCGGATACTTTATAGCTATCGTTGTCAAATTTTCCACCGGCATGAAGTTTGGTCAGAACCACTTCCACCGCCGGCACATTTTCTGTTTTATGAATGTCGACGGGTATTCCGCGTCCATTATCTTCAACGCTGACACTATTATCGGGATGTACAGTTACGTAGATGGTGTCACATTGTCCGGCCATCGCCTCATCAATGCTATTGTCCACCACTTCATAGACCAAGTGATGAAGACCGGCCACATCCACATTTCCAATATACATGGAAGGTCTGAGCCGAACCGGCTCCAGGCCCTCTAATACATCTATACTACTGGCATCGTATTTGGTTTCCATTATACTCTCATCGGCATGATTGCACTTAAATAGGATTTATCATCGGCCCCTTCAATCAGACAGGGCTTATCATCACTGATCAGATTGATGATCAATTTCTCATCTTCTATACAATTGATGGCATCGATAAAAAATTTGGGGTTAAAGGCAGCTTCTATTTTCCCCCCTTTGAATTCAATAGCCATATCTTCTTTGGATTCACCAATATCCGGATTGGTGGCATTAATAATCAATTCATCGGCATCAAATTTAAAAACTGCAGCGCGGTAGCTGTCACTACATAATATAGACATTCGTTTGAGCATATTCAAAAATTTATCTTTATCGAGTTCGATGCGATTGCCGCCTTCTCGAAATATGATATCCTCATATCGTGGAAACTGACCCTCCAGCATGCGAATATAGAGTTTTTCGCTGCTGCTCTGAACTAAAAAATAGCTGCCATGGACGGCAATTTGAACAGGACCGCCTGTGTCTAAAAATTTACTGATTTCGTGAAGTCCTTTTTTAGGAACGAGAACGCTGTCGCCTGCAGTAATGGCCGAACCCTCTGCCGGTGCCAGATCAAATTTGGACAAGCGACTGCCATCGGTGGATACCATTCGAACCATGGCAGGTGTAAGGTCGCTTAATCGTTCAAAATAAACACCGTTGATGTGGGCTTTTTTATCCTCGCCGATGCCGCTGACAACAATGGTTTTATCAATCATTTTTTTAAGGATCGAGGATTCAACTTCAAAAAAGTCGGCGGCCTCGATCTGCGGGGTGCTGGGAAAATCGTCCGGATTCATACCCTTTAAATGATATTGAACTTTTTGATTGCTTATATCGATGATGCGACGGCCCTTTTCTTCGATGGAAATCTCCGTACTTGGAAATTCACGAACGATCTCATAAAATTTTCGCGCACTGATGGCAATGGTGCCCGGGACTTCAACAACTGCAGTGAAACTGCCTTCGTAACCGGTTTCCAAATCCGTTGCGATAACGTGAATATTTCCGCCATCTGCTTGAATCAAAATGCATTCCGTGATGGCCAGGCTGCTGCGGCGTCCTGTCAATCCCTGGATTTTGGAGAGAACCTCAACAATCTCACTTTTTTTAATTATAAACTTCATTTTACCATCCCTATCTTTTTATTTTTAAAGTTTATGATTAAATAATAGGGCCTGTCGATATGTTGGAATATTGCTTAGTGTTTTAATATCTTATCAAATATTGCGGCGTTCAATTGTTTATAGCTGTGTTGATAATTTTTTCAAAACATTCCCGTTTTAAACAATGCTGAAAAAATTGTTCAAAACTCGGCATTTATGAACATTTAATTATTAGGGTTATTAACATCTGGTCATCAATTCAAACTTACGCCTGAATCCACTTTCTTATATATGACTGCGTTTCCTGCCATTTGTCCGAAAGGCGCAAGGAAATAAACTTTCGATATAATACATCGATAAATTGGAAGGGTTTTTCATAAAGGTACAATTTGTCCAAAATCAAACCTTCCATCTCTTCCGGTTGCTCCACTGCTCCGGTTTCGGGCAACTTGAAACTGGAAAAGCTCAGACTCTCCCCTTTAATGGAGAACTGCCACTGAAGTGATGCGCTTTTAAAGATGAGATTAATTTCGGTGACCAGTGCGCCTTTGCTCAACGCCAAAAGCCCCTCTTCCAAACCAGCGTCATCACCCTTGATGGTAATGGTCTCCATGCCATTGGCCCATCGGTTGATCAAAATCATGCGGTTGCCCACCGACAGTTCGGCAGCATCTTCAACGCATTTCGCGATGGTTGTGTCATCGTTTTCAATTAAAAACCAGATCCAGGTTAAGAATTCATTACCCAAAAAGGCGTACCGATTATATGCAACGGCAATATCAAGCATCACGTATCAATTTTCTTGTTGGCCGGCTGAGAGTCGCCGCAACGAGTCCTGCTCCTGTGCGGTCATTTTTGGATGCATGGTGGCCATTGTGTAAGGTATGCTGCGCACAAGGCTCACGCCGAATGATTTGATAAAAAGGGTTTCCAGTGCTTCATTGGCGCTTTTCAAATTACTGAAAAACCACAACTCGCCCATTTCATAAAGCCATACCACATCATAAACATGGGGTGTACTCGGCATTTTCAGATTCAACAGATTGATCACATGATCCTTAACCATGCGCTTCTCGTTAGCGGATAGGAAATCACGTCCCGACGCTTTAAGCCGCTTGTCTGATTCGATAGCATAGTGTTTTTGGACCATTTTGGTGGGAACGGATTTTTTATCCACCCTTAAAGCAAATACAATGTAGGTGCCGATCATGAAACTGGATCCGTCAAAATTGGAATTGAACGGATCCTGAAAACCGGCCCACCCGATGGCCTGTTCGGATGGATTGTCATCAATGTCTGAAATGGTATTGTTTTTTAATCCCGCGGCGATGGTATCCAGTATGGGATCCTCGAGTTTGCCATCCACCTTGTAGCGGGTCAGTGATGTGGTTGCCGATAAAAGGCCCATAAATGTTCCTTATACAACATATGGTATATGATTAACCAAAAAGTGTGTAAATATAGCTGTTATCCCTATATAAAACAAGGTATTTTTTAATATTTAACACTTAACACTTAATACTAATTTTGATAAATGAACGGCCATGAAATTTATTGCAGATTTTCATATTCATTCGAAATATTCTAGAGCTACAGCTAAAAACCTCGACCTTGAAAACCTATACATCGGCGCCCAGATCAAAGGGATTACCGTTATCGGGACGGGAGATTTCACCCATCCGGCCTGGTGGGGTGAAATTAAAGAAAAACTGGTACCGGTTGAAGGCGGCCTGTTCCAATTGAAGCCGGAAATTGCCAGAGCCTGCGATGAAAAGGTACCATCAGCATGCCGCCAACCGGTGTTTTTCATGTTGGTGACCGAAATCAGCAATATATATAAAAAAGCGGAGCGAACCCGAAAAAATCACAATCTGGTATTCATGCCTGATATGGATCATGCCGACCAATTCAATCGCCGATTGGATGCCGTCGGTAATATCCAATCCGATGGACGGCCGATCTTGGGACTGGATGCCCGCAATCTCCTTGAAATCGTCCTTGAAACCACAGATCATGCTTTTCTGGTTCCTGCCCACATCTGGACGCCGTGGTTCTCGCTGCTTGGCTCCAAGTCAGGGTTTGACACTGTCGAAGCGTGTTTTGAGGATTTATCCCCTCATATTTTTGCTCTGGAGACCGGTCTATCATCCGATCCACCCATGAATTGGCGCGTATCACAGTTAGACGGTTACACACTGATTTCAAATTCCGACGCTCACTCACCAACCAAATTGGGGCGCGAGGCCAACTGTTTCGAAACCGAGTTGAGCTACGCGGCCATACGATCGGCCATGGAGACGGCGGAACCGGATCAGTTTTTGGGGACCATCGAATTCTATCCGGAGGAGGGCAAATATCATGTGGACGGTCATCGCAAATGCCGTTTTAGCAGCCATCCGGCTAAAACCCGTGAATTGGATGGCCTTTGTCCGGTGTGTGGAAAGCCTCTGACCCTGGGTGTCATGTATCGGATTGAAGCCCTGGCCGACCGGGATGAAGGCGCACGCCCTGCCAATGCCAGCCCATATCGCAACCTGATTCCCCTGGAAAACGTGTTGTCTGAAGTGTTGCAGGTGGGACCCAAAACCAAAAAAGTAATCCAGGCTTATAATGACCTGGTGCGCAAGTATGGTTCCGAATTCAATATTCTCTGCCATGCGCCGCAGGAGGAGTTGGACAAAAGCCGTATCCCTTTGCTGGCCGAAGCGATCCAACGCATGCGACAGGGCCGCATCAATTTTGATGCCGGTTATGACGGCGAGTTCGGACGTGTTCACATTTTTAATCCGTCAGAGCGTAGTCGACTTCAGGGTCAACAAAGTCTATTTAAAATACCCGGTGTGGTCTCAACCCCTTGCAGGAACCCGGTTGATCCTGATCATTGCGCACCGGGAAAAGGGAAACAAGCACAGATCGAGAGCCAAAAAAGAAAAGTCAAGAACAACCAAATCAAGACGGGTGATTCAAATTCGGTGTCCTTTAAACTGAACGCCGAGCAGCAGGCGGTGGTCGACCATACCGGCGGTCCATTATTGATCAGCGCCGGACCAGGCACCGGTAAAACCCGGACCATCACCTGCCGAATATCCGCTTTGATAGAAAAACGTTCGGTTGCACCGGACAACATTCTGGCCGTGACCTTTACCAACAAAGCTGCGGAGGAGATGCGGCATCGTCTGAAAACCATGCTGTCCACCGTCGCTGATCTGCCCCTGGTGGCAACATTCCATGGTTTTTGCTGGTATTTGTTAAAAGAGGTTTACGATCATGCACCAGGGGCGATCATCGATGAAACCGTCCGCCGCGCTTTGCTGGTTGATGCGGTAGAGATGTCCCAAAGCGAGGGACTCTCCATCCAACTGTCCATTGATCGTTTGCAGGATCTGATTGTGGCGGCCAAACAGCTGTTGCTGAACCCAACCGATGATTTGAGCTGCGTTGCTGAGGAAAAGGATCGATCTCAATTGGCCGTGGTGTATGAACGTTATCAGCAGTTGCTGACCTTTCAGGAACGCTTTGATTTTGAAGATCTCATTTTTAAAGTCGTTCAGCTATTGGAAGAGGATAAAGCCTGGCGAGGCCGGATTCAAAAACGCTATCAATATATTTTTGTCGATGAATTTCAAGACATCAATGCAGCCCAATACCGTTTGCTGCGCGCTTTAGCACCGTCAAAGGCACAGGTGTGTGTCATTGGTGATCCCGATCAAGCCATATATGGATTTCGCGGGTCGGATGTTCGCTATTTCAAGCAGTTTTCAGATGACTACAAGCGCACTCGAATCATTCAGCTCAGCCGTAATTATCGCTCTACAGAGACCATTCTGGTTTGCTCCCACCAGGTCATTCAGGGCCGTCAGATAGACTTGCAGGTGAGCGGACCGGTGCGCACATACTCCCATATTCAAGGAGAACCTACCATCACGGTAATGGACTGCCTTTCGGCCAAGGCTGAAGCCGTCAACATTGGCCGAACCATTGAACAGATGGTGGGCGGCACAGGTTTTCACAGCATCGATTTTGAAAATCTGGACCCGAATACGATCCAACAGGAGTATGGGTTTGCCGACTTTGCAGTATTATGCCGCACCGCAGATCAAGTCCAAAGCATTGGCCGTCAACTTGTCAGTGCCGGTATTCCCTGCCAAATGGTGAACCGCCGAGTACTGTTGCAGTCCGCTCAGACAAAGTTATTAGCTGCCCTGAGGGTGATTTCGCGGCAGGGATCGTATGCCGATTTGAGCTATTTGACCGATCTGAATGCATTGGGCATCAGTAAAGAAACGCTTGGCATGTTCAAAAAATGGGCTTACGCACGCCAATTGCCATTTGCAACGGCCTTGCATTCAGCAAACCGGGTGCCCATTCCTAAGATGTCAAAGGCTCGTCAGCAGCGCTTGGTATCTTTGGTACGCCTTTTAGAGAAATTGGAAAAGGCGTGTATCGACAAAACGGTGGCCGATTCATTAGCCACCATCGTGGATCAGACCACGCTGTCATCCAAAATCGAGAATGAGGATCTGGACCTGCTGCAGTCGTTGGCACGACCGTATGGAACAGATAAGAAAGCCTTTGTCGCGGGGTTGGCCCTTCAGCGCGATACGGATTTTTACCAGGAGGGCGTGGAAAAGGTCTCTGTGATGACCCTGCATGCGGCTAAAGGATTGGAGTTTCCAGTGGTTTTTTTGTCCGGCTGTGAAAATAATTTACTCCCTTATCGTCGACCGGGAAGCCATCAAATGGATATTGATGAAGAGCGAAGACTCTTCTATGTGGGAATGACACGTGCCCGCAAACGGTTGTTTCTCACCTGGACCCAAAAGCGAACCCTATATGGTCAAACACGGACACAGCAGTTATCTCCGTTTGTGATTGATATTGAAAACAGGCTGCGAACCCATCTGGCAGCCAGAGGCAAACCCCCAAAAAAGAGGCAGGAGCAGCTATCACTGTTTTAAATGGAATATCGAATATCGAACAAGGAACCGCAGAATGTCGCAGTAAGGTATTCTGTCATTAATAAATAAGATGACGAAGCGCAGCGACGCCATAATTCGACATTGGTTATTCCTTGCTCGATATTCTGCGGTTCATACTTTTCTACGTTTGGGCTTCAGGATGAGGGCCAGCAGCAACCCGGATGCAAAACCGCCAACATGGGCAAACCAGGCCACACCGCCGGCTGTCCCGGACAGATCGGTGATGCCGCTGGCGATTTGGAGCGCAATCCACAGACCCAGCAAGACGACTGCCGGCAACCGGACGATGCGAATGAAGATAAATATAAAAAAGAGCGTGGTTACCCGGGCTTTGGGGTAAAAGATAAGGTAAGCGGCCAGTACACCGGAGATGGCGCCGCTGGCTCCCACGCACGGCACAGTACTGTTCTTAAACAAAATTGCGTGCACCAACGCGGCGGCCACCCCGGCGCTCAGATAGAATATCAGATAGCGACGATGACCCAGGCGGTCTTCGACATTATCTCCGAATATCCATAGGTAGAGCATATTGCCCAACAAGTGAAGCCAACCGCCGTGAATGAACATGGCGGAAAACACGGTTAACGGAGCCGGTATGGATGTAGATCCATGGACAACGGTCAGGCTGAGCAGATCCCGTGGAATCACCCCCAGGGTATTGATCAGATAGGCCGGCCCCTCCGGCATGAAAAAGAATTGATAGATGAAAACAGCGATATTGACGGCTATCAGCATAAGATTGATGAACGGAATGTTTCGTGAGGGATTGTCGTCTTTGAGGGGAATCATCAACTCATTTAAAGCAGCGATGGCATCGACGGGTCAATCAAAAAAGGCGCAATGTGATCTGGACAAAAACAGTTCGTCCATGGCATGATAGATTTCTTCATCGAGCGGCCACGGTTCATGCGTCGTTAAAAACGGAGTCTGGTAACAGATGGCTGACAACATCATCCCCTTTGATGGTCGAGAACGGCTTTTATTAAAAGTTCGTGGTTATCTCAGCGCGGTGGATGAATTGATTCGCGACGAGGATCAAAGCATCGAGGTGCTGCTCAAAGCCTTTGATTGTGCCGATGATGATCTGAAAGTCAAAATCGTCATTATGTTGGGCATAATCGCCCGGCCCAAGGTCTTATGGCCCCTTTTGGACATTATGCGTAATCCGGAGCTGGGGGAGGCCATTCGTCAGGCAGCCGCCATTCAGATCAGTGTTGTCGGCGCGTTTATCGACGATACCGATGATCTTGTGGCGGAGCTGCGCAGCGATTTGGATGAAGACGCACCTTTTGCAAGGGCCAATGCTGCCTTTGCACTGGGTTGGGAAGGCAACATGACGGCCGCACCGGATCTCATCGACTGTCTTTCCGATGAAGATATGGAGGTGCAACAGGCGGCCGTCAACGCCCTTTCCAACCTCCATGATGACAGTCTGTTCAAATTGCTGGCACAACGTCTTCAAAAGGGCGCCAAGGAGCAGCAGCGCAGTATTCTGTATAACCTGGGCCATTTCCCTGCGCGGCATGTTGAGTTTGCCCAAATTTGCCGGTCTTATCTGCACCACAGCGACGCGGATTTGCGATATGATGCCCTGGTTGTGTTGCAAGGTGTTGAACCATTTCAGGATCTGGCGCTTTATGAGCATTGTTTGGATGATTCTGACGTGCGCATTCGGGAGTTGGCTTTGATGCGGCTGCGAAAGATTGAACGAAGTCTCCTTAAGCCCCTGATGCCTAAAATACGCGCCATGGTTAATGATCCCAGGTCTCGCGTTCGCCAAGCGGCCACCCGCTTGACCCACGATATTGATTCCATTTCCCTGGCCCATGAAGGAGGGCTAAATGAGCCTTTATAAAATCCATCCCATGGTCATCGGCACCAAGGTGTTCGATCAGGGCATGATGACTTATCAACACGCTTACGGGAAATCCTATACCATCCCCATATACAGCTGGTACCTTGAAGGCGGATACAAAAATATATTGGTAGATACCGGCGAAATGTCCCCTATTCAATCCGATGTCCGGGAGAATGCCATTGGCGGCAAAATATACACCTTTGAAGAGGCCCTGGATCAATGGGGGCTCGTTCCGGCCGATATTGATATTATCATCCATACCCATTTACACAACGACCACTGCGAAAACGACTACAAGTGCGCGAACGCCGTCATCTATGTCCATGAAAAAGAGCTCCAGCGCATTCATCATCCCCACCCACTGGATTTTCGCTATGTGGAAGAATATATTGAAGACGTTGAAGCCAATGGTCAGATCCGCGCCATCACCGGGGACCAGGACATTTTACCTGGTATAGAAGTAATCCATACACCCGTCCATACCGATGGCGGCTTAAGCGTCGCCGTTGATACCTCCAGAGGCAGAGCCATCATCACCGGTTTCTGTGTTATCATGGAAAATTTCGAGCCGCCCATCGAAATCAGGGCCATGGAAATGGCGGTTATTCCCCCCGGTACCCATGTAAACACCTATGAATCATATGACATCATGCTCAAAATCAAGGAGATGGCGGATATCCTCCTGCCGCTGCACGAACCGGCTTTTGCGGCCGTCAAGGAGATCCCGTAAGCGCCGTTACCGATCCAACTCTTCCCTAATCGCCAGGCCTAAATTTTCAATAGTGTAAGGCTTGCGAACGTAAGCGCCGGCCCCTAAGTCCTGAGCCTCTTTTACCCGCTGGTTTTCAGCATACCCGCTGGCAATGATCGCCTTTTGACCCGGATGGATATCGAGG
Source organism: Desulfobacteraceae bacterium (assembly GCA_050124755.1). Taxonomy (GTDB): domain Bacteria; phylum Desulfobacterota; class Desulfobacteria; order Desulfobacterales; family Desulfosarcinaceae; genus JARRKU01. The sequence continues at coordinate 10,913 of JASFER010000030.1, read as the reverse complement.
ATTTTGGTGTAGGTTTCCAATCCATCAATCCCCGGATCCATAATCATATCAAGTATTAAAATATCAAAACACTCTTTTTTGAGGAGCGTTACGGCCGCCTCACCGCTCTCTACGGTCCGGACCTGATAGTTGAGTCGGGAGAGCAAAGCCGAGGCAATCTTGCGTTGCTCTTCCACGTCATCAATGACCAGCACTTTCTCTCCCATGCCCAAATAGGTGTCTAAACCGATCTGTTCGGGGACTTTTTCCACTTTTTCCCGGGTTACCGGAAAATAAAGCACAAATTCGGTACCTTCCCCGATGTTGCTGTTAACGTTGATATAGCCATGGTGGTCTTGCACCGTACCCCAGACCACGGCCATTCCAAGGCCTGTACCGCTGCGGCCCATGACCTTTTTAGTGTAGAACGGCTCGAAGATGCGGCTTAAATCTTCAGGGGCGATCCCCATCCCCTTATCCTCGACCCGAAGTACCACATAATCTCCTTCGTTAACCTGTTCATAGCCACTGATGGGAAGATCCACATAGCTGTTTCGGGTGGAGATGATGATGCGTCCGCCATGGGGCTGGGCTTCCGCGGCATTGGATACAAGATTCATTAAGGCCTTGCGAAGATGAACGCCACTGCCGCGAATGTTCATCAAGTCCGGGGCCAGGCGGGTTTCTATGGTCACGCCCGGGTGGTAGGATTGCAATTTTTGGAATTCCGGAGATTTTAAATAGTCCTTTACGATATCGTCATTCATATTAAGGATACCGGTATTAAAAACACCCCTGCGAGCCAGCGCCAACAGGTCCTGAACGATGGCGGCGGCTTTGTGCCCGGATTTTTGAATACCTTCCACCATGGTGTAATTGGGATCATCCTTATCAAGATCCATGAGTATCAGGTCTGGGTAGCTGATAATACCCGAAAGCACATTGTTCAAATCATGGGCGACGCCGCCGGCCAACAGCCCCAAGGCCTCCATTTTTTGGGAGCGGGCCAGACGGTCTTCCAATTCACGTTTGGCCTGATCCGTGCGGATACGCTCTTGAATCTGATTGCGCAGTTTTTCGTTGCTGGATCGCAGCTCCTGGGTGCGTTTTTCCACAATGCTTTCCAGATCGGTATTCAGTCGCGCCAGTTTGCGATTGGTCTCTTCCAATTGTTCGGCGTAAGAATCGCGCAAGGCCATGGATCGAAGCAGCCGCTGCCGCTGTTCTTTGAGTTGTTCGGACATGGAGTTGAACGATGCGGCCACTTCTCCGATTTCATCATTCAGATTGAGCGAAACCTGTTCACCAAGCCGCCCTCGCATCACCTGCTCCATGGCGTTTCGCACAATGGAGACCGGATTGATCACCAATCGGGTGAGTAGCAAATGCAGCAGCAAGGACAAAATAACCAACAACCCCGCGAAGATGCCGACGATAAACAGTATTCTTTGTTGGGAGGCCTGCTGTATTTCAGACAGATTGAAAAAGACGGTAAAATAACCCAACCGCTCCCCAATGATTTCTATGGCGCTGGTAAAGGTGAGATAAGGAACTCGGTCGGACACAATTTCATTAAACAGGGTCCCCTTGGCAAGTGCGGTGATGGTCCTTTCGGGCAGGTCAAATCGCCGCCCCCCGCCGACACGCTCCATTAGGCGGCCCTGGTTGTCAAAGATATGCACACCGTCGATGTCTTTAACGGTTTTTAATTCCATCAGCGTTCTTAGGAGGGCCTCGCGATGATTTGCAAATATCTCGTTGGCCATCTGTTCGCGTTTTTGCTGAAAGAGGGCTTCCAATAAAATTTTGGATTGGTCGACCTGGGTTTTGAGCTGTTGTCGTTCAAATCCGTAGAAAAGAATGGCAAAAAGAAAAAGCAAGAAGAGGCATACCGTCCAGATGGTGGCGTTGATGCGAAAGCTCAGGCTGTGACGCTTTTTTAACATGTGAAGAGACTTGGTTATTGGGGCTCGAAGGCCTTGTAAAAGACCCAGCGGCCATCTATAAATTTAAGGATGCTGGCGCCTTTGTTGACAGGGTCTCCATGGGCATTAAAGGAGTAGCGCCCGGTAGTGCCTTGAAAATCCTGTGTCGCTGCTAATGCATCGCGGATCTTTTGGGGCTCCAGGCTTCTCGATCGACGCATGGCATCGGCCAGAAGCCAAACGGCATCATAGGCCAAGGGGACATAGGCGCTGTTTTTTCCCTTATCATAGACAGATGTGAAACGGGCCATAAACGCTCGATTTTTTGGATAGGGCACATTGGGATGCCAGAAGGTGGAAAAAAAGCTGCCTTCCAGGGCAGTTCCGGCGTAATCGGCAACGGCCGTCTCCCACGCGTCGCCCCCCATGAATACGGCATCGATGCCCAGCATGCGGGCCTGTTTGATAATGAGTCCGCTGTCCTGGGAGTAGCCGGGAACGAAGACGACGTCGGGTTTCAAGGATGTCAGCGGATGCAAAATGTCCCGATAATCCGTGGCGGATCCTTTGTAGCCGCCTTGAAAAATCACCTCGCCGCCATTGGAAATGAAATTGGCTGAAAAATAACGCGCCAGGATTTTGCTATAGGTTTCGCTGATGTTGGTTAGAACGGCCGCTCTTTGATAACCTGTTGATTTAAAGGCGAAGTCCGCCATCAATTTTCCCTGGAAGTCGTCCGTGTAACAGGTGCGGAAGATATAGTGACCGGTTTGGGTCACCTCCGGGGCGGTGGAACCGGGACTGATCATGGGAATTTTATGTTCTTGCAGCACCGGCGCCACGGCCAAAGAGTGGGTGCTCCACACCGCTCCCACCACACCTACAACTCGGCGGTAAACCGCCTTGGTGGCCGCTTGCCTGGCGTTAAGGGCCGTGCTTTTGTTGTCAAAGACGGCCAGCTGGAGACGATGCCCCAACACGCCGCCGTGTTCATTGATTTCGTCCACAGCCAGTTGCGCACCACGGATAGCTGACGCCCCGTAATCTTGGGCTTTTCCACTTTGTGCCACGATCACACCGATCTCCACCGGCTGTTTTTGGGCAGTTAAGCCTGCACCGGGATAAAAAAATTGTGAGAAGATCAGCAGCAGCCACAAAAAGATTAACGTATATTTAAGCGGAACGTTCATCCAAGATGGCGTTTGCGCCGATTTCGGGTAATCCATGGGCATAGACGTGTGAATATGCATGGGTGAAATAATTTCTCCTCAATATGCCAAACATGCTGTTTGAACTTGTCAACGGACGTATTTTTGGTTCGATCAATGCTTATCCCCGGGGGTGATCTGTTTAAAATAGACGGGGCGGCCGTCTTGAATTTTCATGATCACCACGCTTTTTACCGGGTCTCCATAGTTATCGAATGAAATGGTGCCGGTGACACCCTCAAACCCCCGGGTCCGGGCCAGTGCGGCTCGAATCTTGGAACGGTCGACGGTTCCGGCCCTTTCGATGGCATCCGCCAGCAAGTGAACGGCATCATAGCCCAAAGCTGTAGCGGTCAATATGGTTCCCGATTGATGGTAGCGCGCCACAAACTTTTTTGATGGCGCTGACTCAACGACCGGGTTCCAGTGGGTCGTATAATAACCCAACTTAATGAGGTTGCCCCCCATATTATAGAAACTCTGCACGTCCCATCCGTCACCGCCCAGGGGTATGGCATTAAGCTCTTTTTGAAGCGCTTCCACAACAATTCGGGCGCTTTCATCATGACCTGGGATGAACAGGACATCGGGCCGCAGGGATTTGGCCTGGTCAATGATGTTTCGAAAGTGGGGCTGTTGTTTTTTATAGGGAATCTTGGCCTGCATCACCCCGCCCCGTTTCACAAAGGCCTTTTCAAAGGTCTTGATCAGACCCATGCTGTAATCACTGGCCACATTGAAAACAGCAACCACACTTTCGGCCTGGAGTTGCTCCCGGGCAAACTTGCCCATCACTTCACCTTGCTGCAGGTCATTGAAGCAAACCCGAAAGATGCAGTCGCCGATACGGGTCACCGGGGGGCTGGTGGAGACATTGGTGATCATGGGGATGCCGTTTCGTTGAGCGACCCTGGCGACAGCAATGGAGTGAGAACTGAATGCAGCACCGATAATAGCCGTCACCTCATGCTTAACGGCTTGCACAGCCGCTACTTTGGACCCGATGGGTGTGCTGCGGTTATCGATCTCGATGAGCTCAAAAGGCAATCCCAAAACGCCGCCGGTCCCATTGATCTCATCAACTGCCAGGCGCACCCCCCGCAGGCAAGGGGCGTTGGCCTCCGCCCCGGCTCCGCTGAGTGCATAAATAGCTGCGATTTTGATGGCTTGTTTGCATTCCGCGGCATTTGGCCCTGTTAATAATAGGGATAAAAACAAGACCATGGGAACCCAACACCCGAATATCCCCATGGGAAAAAATCCACGCAATTTGACATGTGAAATGATCTTCATATGCAGAACTCAGGTTTAAATGATCAAGTTAGGACGGCTCAAATTTTCGATATTCAATGATATCCGCATGGCGCTCTGAAACAGAATCCTATAACAGTCGTTGAATCTCTAATACACTGGAAATAGTATGGATGATGCAGGGCGAAGGTGTCAATAAATATGAATTCAATCATTGCGCAGCATTTATGATTTGAATCCACAGCATTATCGCCATATGCTTTTCTTGACAGAGGGGATGCGGTTTAGTTTACCATATACCAAAAGGGGCACCAGGCCCAATATGGGGCCGGCACCATGTTCAAGCTCAATTGTGAATGCACCTAACGTGTGAAGGTTGTATATGCCGAATGGAAAGGGCACCATCGTTCTCATGGGGTCGGGTGAATTGACGGCCACCATGGTGGAGATCCACAAAGAACGGTTACGTCGATTGGGCCAAAGCCCCACGGCCGTATTCGTGGACACCCCGGCCGGATTTCAGCTGAATGTGGATCACATTTCCCAAAAGGCCGTTGAATATTTCAAAATGCGCGTCCAACAATCTCTGCAATTGGCTTCGTTCAAATCCGCTCAAATCGACAGCGACCTGGCCAGAGAACAGACCTATGCCCTGTTGCGCAAAGCCGACTATATTCTCATTGGACCCGGCAGCCCCACGTATGCTTTGGAGCAGTGGCAGCAAAGTCCTATTCCAAAAATAATGATCGATTGTGTGGACGCCGGCGGTTGCCTGGTGGCCGCCAGCGCAGCCGCATTAACGGTCGGACGATTTACTCTGCCGGTTTATGAGATTTATAAAGTAGGCACACCGGTGCATTGGGTGGACGGATTGGATCTTCTAAAGCATTTTGGTCTCAACCTTGTGGTGGTGCCGCACTGGAACAACGCCGAAGGCGGCAACCATGACACGCGCTACTGTTTCATGGGGGCGCCGCGGCTTGAGCAATTAGAGGCCCTGTTGCCGCCGACTGTTCAGATTTTGGGTCTGGATGAACACACCGCCCTGGTCGTTGAATTGGGCGCATCTTACGCAACCATCGAAGGCGTGGGGCGGGTTACTTTTAGACTACAAGGCCGGGAAAAGGTCTTTCAAAAAGGCGATCGGGTACCCTTGGCACTGCTGAGGGGCGAACTGAATGCCGGGCAAATGGAGCCGGATAAAAACACCCCTGAAGCGGCACCGCGTCCGGGGATGCAACCGGAAACAGATGTGTGGACAACCATCCATACCCTGGCCGACACCGTCCGGGTGGCCCTCGAGCTTGGCCGTGATGAGCAGGTTGCCGGCGGCCTGCTGGAATTGGAGCGTCACATCTGGAAATCGCAAAAGCAGTTGGAAGAACTCAATGAAATGGGCGCGGCCCGAGAGGTGATGCGCGAGGCTATAGCCCTTTTGGCGGCGCAGCTGAGTTCCCGGCCAACCAGTGTACGCGCCTGCGTTGCGCCCCTTGTCGAAATATTGCTTGATCTGCGTGAGCGGCTCAGGCGAGAAAAGGCCTGGGATATGGCCGATGCGGTTCGGGATTGCCTTCTAAAAGCCAATATCCAAGTGGAGGATACACCCACGGGCGCAAGTTGGCAGTTAACCGAAGCGTAAAGGATCTGCACATTGCCTGAGCAATATACCGTATCCCAGATATCTTTGGCGGACTATGCCGACCTCTGGCCGAAGACCCGCAAAAACCTGTCCTGGAAGTGCCCATTTGTAGCCCCATTTTGGATACAGAGTGTGGCGGATCATTTGGCGATCATCGGGGAGCCGATGATTCTTACCCTTGCGCGAAACGGACACATTGTGGGCATCGCACCCTTGAGCTTCCGGAATGACTGCGCGTATTTCTTAGGAATACCAGATGTTTGTGACTATCAGGACATGATCGTTGCACCTGGACATGAGGAGACGGTGGGACAACCGCTGGTAGACTTTCTTTCCCGCCAGGGGATCCGCCGGCTGGATCTGAGAACCCTGCGACCCGATGCCGTCGCGGTACGGGCGCTTCTTTCCATTGAAGACGAACCACAGCTGAATGTCCAATGGATGCCCGATGATGTTACCTTTGAGACCCTCCTCCCGTTGGATTGGGAGGGCTATCTGTTGCAGCTCAAAGGCAAACAGCGGCATGAAGTCCGCCGCAAAATGCGGCGCCTCGACGCCCATGGACGTTATCACTTTGAGTTGGTTGAAGGTTTAGCGGGCCTTGATGACGCCACATCCCGATTTTTCAATCTGTTTCAGCGGAATCGAACCGACAAAGCCGAATTTATGGACGACACCATGTCCGGTTTCTTTCGCAGTTTGATTGGTGGGTTGGCACGACATCGGATGCTGCGACTCTATTTTCTCTACGTGGAGAAGCAGCCGGCCGCCACAGTGCTCTGTTTTGACTACAACGACACGCGTTACCTGTACAACAGCGGTTATGATGCCGGTTACCGGGATCTTAGCGTTGGGATTCTGAGCAAAATGTTCAGCATCCAAAAAGGCATTGAGAGCGGCTGTCGAACCTATGATTTTTTAAAAGGCGCCGAGGCTTACAAAAAGCGCATCGGCGGGCGGGAGGTGGCCCTTCAGCGCTGTCTGGTGAAATTCTAGCCTTTTGGACATTGGACATTCCTTGTTCGATATTCTGCGGTTCAACCCACAGAAGGGTTGTTTCAGATGGTGGAAAACAACACCAACGACTTCAAGCCGCGCCGTATTGCCGTGCTCAGCATGCACTCCAGCCCCATTGGGCCGCTGGGCACCCGGAATACAGGCGGAATGAGCGTCTATGTACGTGAAGTTTCCCGGTGGGTGGCCCTGGCCGGGCACACGGTGGATATTTTCACATACGCACCCGGACCCGAAAAACCCGTTGATCTGCACCCCCATGTGCGCCTGATCCATCTGAACCGCGCCGGCCGAAAAGATATACCCAAGGAGCAGCTTTTTGATCATGCGCCTGTTGCGGCCCGGAGATTGGAGCAATTTGCGAGCGCCGAGCAACTGAACTATGACATCATCCACAGCCACTATTGGCTCTCCGGTGTCATCGGCGCCATGGTGCAAAAACATTGGCGCTGCCCCCATCTGATCATGTTTCACACCTTGGGATTGATCAAAAACCGCACCACCGCCGGCGAGGCGGAACCGCGCTTGCGAATTGACCATGAGCGCCAACTGGTGGATGCCGCCCAAGGAGTTGTGGCGCCCACAACCGGTGAACGTGAAAACCTCATTCGCTATTACGGCGCGCTACCGGAAAAAGTTCATACGATCCCTTGCGGTGTAAACCTGGATCGCTTCAAGCCCATGGACCAAAGGCGCGCACGGCTGCAACTGGAACTGGATCCGGATGCCGACCTGATCTTTTTCGTTGGGCGCTTTGCGCCGGTGAAGGGCATCGACCTTTTGCTCCAAGCGGTGGCCGAACTTCTGCCCCGATTCCCAAAACTGAGGCTTTTATTGGCCGGAGGTGACGGACCCCATGCGGACACCACCAAGACCCTCATGGATCAGGCCGCCGCAATGGCCATCGACCGACATGTCACCATGGCCGGCCGCATCCAGCATGATGAATTACCGCGCTACTATAGTGCCGCCGATTTGCTTGCACAGCCGTCCTCATACGAAAGCTTCGGATTGGTTTCCCTGGAGGCTCTGGCCTGCGGCACGCCGGTGGCGGCCACAGCCGTGGGCGGAGCGGCATCCATCATCAGAGAGGGGTTGAACGGAACCCTCATCGAGAGTCCTTCCGGCAAGGACGTCGCAAAGGGCCTTGAACGCCTCCTGGTCCAAAAGCGACGACAACCGCCGCAACCAGACCGGATACGGGCAAGCATCGGCGGCTTTGGCTGGAATCGCATCGCCCATGCCGTCATGCAAACCTATGAAGTGATGTGCAAACAACAGCCTGAGGAAATCTAGTGTATGCCCCAGAACGAGGGGACATATTTAGTTATTATTTCGACCCGAATATCAAATGCCAAAGCCCAAAGCCCAAAGCCCAAATGTCGAATGGCGGATGGGGACCGATTGAATATAAAATCGGTAGAATACCTTCATTTGACATTTGGGCTTTGGCATTAAATAAAATTGTGGTTATGTTTATCCAAAGCTTTTACAAAACATTGAGGTGATGTGTGCGAAATCCAACAGATCTCATGGTCATTACGGCGCATCCGGACGATGCTGAATTCGGCGCAGCCGGGACCGTTGCCCGCTGGACCCGAAAAGGCAAGTCAGCGGTTTACATCGTTTGCACCAGTGGAGACAAAGGCACAAGCGATCGCAGCCTCAAGCCCGAAGATCTCATCGCCGTGCGGGAACGGGAACAGCGGCAGGCTTGCAAGATGCTGGGCGTTTCGGAAGTGGTTTTTCTGGGATACAAGGATCAGACATTGGAGGATACCCCCGAATTCCGCAAACACCTGGTTGAGATGATTCGAACCTACCAGCCCGCTACCATTATTACACTGGATCCCTATCGACGCTATTTGTGGCACCGTGATCACCGTATTGTCGGCCAGGTGGTAATGGATGCCGTTTTTCCTTTTGCCCGGGATCATATGGCCTATCCCGATCTGTTGGAGCAAGGCCTGGAGCCCCACAAAGTGGAACAGATTCTATTTTTCGGCACGGAGGACATCAACTACTATTCCAACATCGAGGAGACGTTCGATCAGAAATTGACCGCCCTGCAGTGCCACCAAAGCCAGGTACAGGCGTTGGGAAACGGCGATCTGCGCACATGGCTTCGAAACCGATGCCGGCTACTGGCCAAAGGGAGCGCGTATAAGCTGGCCGAGGCTTTCCACAGGATAAAGCTTCCCGATTAGAAGCGGTGTTGGGGCTTTAAGAAAGATGTGTACGCTTCATGTGAGCGGATTCAAATTTAAGTGCATTGAAAAACAACCGATACAGATTGATTGAAAGCCATGGTTAAATTACGAAGACAATATATCGACGTCACAACCGATCGCAGGACCAGCCAGCGCATTGAATTCCATTACCCCATTGTCATTCTGGGGATCGATGAAAATGCGCAGATCTTGGATTTCAGCCCGGACGGATTTTACGTTGAATTAAGCTCAAAAAGAGATCTGGCTATCGGCCGGCGCCTCAATCTGGCCCTAAGACTGCCGACGGAACAGGATGTGTTGAAGATTCGCGCCAGAGTTGCCTATAAAGACGCTGCCGGCATCGGATGTCAACTCGTTGATACCACACCGAAACTCTATGCGTCACTTGAACGCTGTTTCAACATTTTCAACGCAACCCTGCCCATTGAATAGCGGCATCAATAGGCGCTCCAAACCGCCCGCTCGCGGAAGGACGCAGACCTATGGTTTGGTATACGCGATGATCGGCTTCTCTTCCAGGTCCGTGGTATTATAGGTTAGCGTCGTGATGGAGGCATGGGCCGGATAGGCCTCCGGGTACCCGGCTTGAAGAAGGCGGGTCTTGTTGCGGGGCGCTAAGTCATAACCTTTGGCCCAGAGCACCATGAAAGTGATGACATCGCCATGGGTGACCGCCGCCACACGACCGCCGGCGTATTGCCTGCGTATTCGTCTGAAGTGTACACATGTTATCAGGGGCGACCGGGCGCGGAGATCGATGCCCGCAAAGCTGATGTTTACACCGGTGCTGAGCCCTGCTTTGAACAGCCCAAAGACATTAATGAACATTGTTTTATTTAAATATAATTTTACGCTTCTCTATAAAGCTTAAGTTGGAGGTTAGCGGTACTTTCTCGTGCTCGTGCGCGTAATCGTAATCGATGTTTTTTTAACAATCTCGAGCAACCGAATACAATTACGAGCACCGCTTCCCTGAGCACGAGCACGACAAGATGACCGCAACTTGAGCTTTATAGAGAACCGTATATAATTTTTTGAGTGATGATAATGGTGCCAATATATATGTAAAAATGAAGTGCGGAATTATGCTTTACATGTGTCTTTACATTGTGCTAATATTAGTGCGGTATTAATTAGTATTAGTAATGATAATCGACGATTCAATTATATCAGGCAAGTAGCCAAATCTGATTTCTATTCCAGCGACCTATGATGAGGGATATCTGTTCCTGCGTTAAGGTCTAAACCTAAAGCGATACCATCCATACTTTTACTGAAGGTACAATGCAGGGCTTTATCAGCACCTGTTGTATATTTCCAGTTCAGAATATTGATATTTTTAGCCCGACTGAATCAAAGAATCTACAAAACTATTCCAACGCTGTGACCAAATAGTCAGAGTTGCAATAAGGAAAATCGCAAATATTGAGGATTCTTCGATTGAAAAAATTAAAGGCACGTTGGCTATCTGGATGAATTAACCACGGCTTGCCACGATTAAACGAAATTAGCTTAAACATAAATTTGATCTAAACAGCTGTTAATCAATATAATAGAAAATATATCAAATGGTTAAATGGTTTTGGATGAACCATTAATGTCAAAAAAAAAGATTTTTTTTTACAATTATTATGTTGACTATTGTTTTTGAGTTGAGTATTCATGG
>JASFER010000029.1:0-34414 GCA_050124755.1 Desulfobacteraceae bacterium | reverse complement strand
GGGAGCCGAGGCCGCCTCCGATGTGGTCGTAACCATCCTGCTGGCCATTTTCACCGCCGGCGTGGGTGCAGCCGCCAATATAGCCGCCAAGTCCGGCCGCTTGGTCAAAGTGGCCAAAATGCTGGAAAAGCTGGCCGGAGCGTTAAAACGCATAAAATCATTTAGAAGGCTGCCCAAGAAGCAAAAAAAGATAAGCAAAGGAAGAGCCGCACGAAGAGCAAAATCGAATACCGGCAGGAAAGGACCCCATCAACCCAAGACTCCTGACAAGAAACCGGATGTTGACGCAAATAAGAAAAGCGGCTATAGGGATAATAAGGATGGCCAAAAGAAGAAAATTGCGAGTGCTGAAGATTCAAATAAGTTATCTAAACTTCGACCTGTTTCGTCATTAAATAAGCGACAAAAGGCTATTCTTAAAAAATTGGCAAACAAGGGAGATGTCGCGCAATTTCGTAAAAAAGATGTATCAATGGCTGATTTGCAATCACTAAGTGAGGTTACAGGCGATGAATATAATATGTTCACTTTGGGGGGCGGAGGACAATAATAAGAGGCCATGGTAATCAAGTGTCAGTTTCGCCTGAGATGTACGATGAACTATTAGCAGGTAAGCACGGAAAGTGGTCTGGCCATACTCACCCACCCGGTTATTCTCTTGATCCTGGGCCTGCTGATCGTCCTTTTTTGGAAAAGCTTGGGCAAGAGCGGTCTACTATATGGGGTGATGATGGACATCATACTTTTGGAAAGCTTCCATCGGATGATGAGATGATTGCAGCTGAAAAAAGACGGAAACAATGGATGAGAATATATGGTAACTGATTTAAAAAGTGAGAATAAAATGGCAAATTTGGATTTTGATAAAGCGATGGAGATATTTATAGATAAGTTCTTAGAGCTACATCCTAAAATTACATGGCCAGATTGGTTTAAAAGATGTACCTCATACGGCGGAAAGAAGGATGATAAGAATTTCTGGAGATTTGCTTTTACTGCACTACCTAATGATTTGCTCAACAAAAACGAATACTGGGAAATAGGTAAAGATGGAAGCAGGCATTTGGTTGTGGTTGATCCGGATACAGGAGAAAAAAGATATATTATTTCCAATACAACTGATGAAGTAATTACGTTATTTGAGGTAGAAATAAATCCTGATACTGCTGAGATAACAGTTCTTAAGGATGAAGATCTGAATAAAATTAATGGTGAAGGGCTTCTGGTGTTAAATTGACAGCGGCGGGTGGCCCAGGCAACTTGTTGCCTGGGTTGCGCAGCAACAAGAGGTCATTGGCCAGGCAGGCTGAATTCGAAGCACTATTAAAAATTATAATCGGCGATTCAGGAAAAACATATTCCACTATTGATAGCTATAAATACACAAATATCTCGTATCATGTAGTGTGCATTACATGCACCATCTTAACTCAGTCCTTTGCATTCTATTAATCGCCATGCAGTTTGCGATTAGATGTCATATCAAACAGAATGCATTTATAAAATATTCAGAAAAAACCCATCTTGCCCCGTAATCCTCGGTGGTTGATTTTTAGAAAGATCTAATAAAAGAATACTTAAAATTGTAAATAGAACAAAAATCCTGATTCAACTTTGTGAAATAGTCTGAATACCAAAAAGTCAGATCAAGATAATGTACAGATAAAAATTGAAAGAAAACTGCTCAATGAAAGGATGATATTATGATTATTTTTGGATGGGGACGTGTCACCAATAAGAATTATGGACCAACTATAGCAACAAATTGCCCAAATTGCAATAACGACACTTGGCTGCAGCTATATAGGTGTCGCACGTGGTTCACTTTGTTTTTCATTCCTGTGTTTCCTTATTCAAAAAAGCACCTTCTTTTGTGTGATGTATGCTCTCAGGGGGTAGAATTGAAAGGGGAACAAATTCAAAGAGCAAAACAAATGAACGAATTGACGCAAGGACTTTTCAATGAAACCATTTCCAAGAATGAATACTGGAGTAAAGCAGATAAAATAGAGCTATTCGCATAGACGGCAGCGAAGTTTGGGTCAAAGTGCAAAAAATCATAGAAGCTTTTCAATTTTTAAATGACGGCAATTTGAGAAGATTGCAATTCTTCCTAAATTATAGGTTTGCTTTTAAGCACTGAACAGAAAGCACAGATAGAGAGAAAAGATAGTTTTTCGACGTAAAAAGGAGGAGTAATAATAAATTATAGGAAGATTCTGATTCAACTTTTATTGCGTTAATAGGTATCTTCGATATGCACTGACTATCTGAAATGGAAACATATTTATTGGTAGTACAGATACATCGAACCTTATGTTGTCATTTTTATTATGTTGTGCGTTTAATTCCCAACAAACCGTATCTGTAGTTTCGCTATACCTGTAAATAGCTGGGGATATCTGTAACGTTTTGTTCACCCGCAAGGAACCCAATATGGATTTGGCTAAAGCCGCGTTAAATACCATAGTCGCCGATGCAAAAAAGGTCGCCCGGGTTCCCGGTCGAATGTGAAACAAGTGGTTGGGCAGTGCTTTTTACCTTTGATTTCACTCACTGACACCAATACCCGCTTTAGCTTGCCCTGCACTGAATGCACGCAAATTGGCTTCAAATCGCTTTTGGGAGAGAGTAAGGCCAAGTGAGGGAGCCAATCGGTTGATCCACCAGAATCGCTTCCACCATGAGGGCACCACAATAACGTCCTTGTTCCTGGCGAGTGCATCAAGTGCTTTCTCTGCAAATTGCGCTGGAGGCATAGGCTTGAGGCTTTCCCACATTCGACTTACCGTTTCGGAAGGAATATCAACAAGCATACGGCCGAATTTGCCCCCTCCCGCAAGAATCGGCGTTCTAATGACGCCGGGACAGAGGACACTGACCCTTACGCCGAAACGTGCCGCTTCGGATCGCAAAGACTCTGAAAGTCCTACGACCGCGTATTTTGTTGTCGAATAGCCTACCATCCCGGGGCTAGGCATCAGTCCTGCTATTGAAGCTGTATTGACAATATGCCCAAACCCTTGGTCTATCATGACCTTGTACACGGCCTGAACCCCATTGATAACCCCCATAAGATTAACGTTTACGATGTATTTCCAGTCTTCGATGTCGAAGTGATTTACATGGCCCCCTATACCGATCCCCGCGTTGTTGAATATATAGTCTATACGACCCAATCTCTCGACCGTTTCCCGAATAAGTCGCTCCATGGCGGGATAGTTCGTAACATCCGCTTTTACTGCCGATGCCTTGCCATTAGATAGGCGTAGCTTCGATGCGACCTCTTCTGCCAGATCGCCCTGAAGGTCGACAATTACCACCTGACAGCCACGCTTGACCAACACCTCGCTAATCGCTCGGCCAATACCCGAAGCTCCACCGGTGACGATGGCCACCCCATTTTTATAAACTCGGATAGTCTTGTTTAAATCCATTTAAAAGCCCCTTATCAATAATTATGGAGATGTAATGTATATCCCGAATTAGGACGCCCAACGAGTATGTAGAAAAAGTCTATTTTTGCCAGAATTAAGCATTTTTCAATAAAGTACTATTTCTCTAATGAAGATAAAATTCCCTGTTGTTCCAGCATAGAGCATTGCCACCTGATCATTTTTATAAATAGCACCATTTGAAGACAAATTTTCCAATTGTCTTCAATCTATAGGCTCTGATTGAAAACTCATGCAAATTTATACTTTTTATACAGCCTCAACGGTTTGTGTCAGCAGACGCATGCTCCTCGTGCTCTGCTGAACACAAAGGTTATATGCTTATCGTTTTAACTTTCTTGTTGATATGTAAGTAAACGATATCCAAACCACAACAATAGCGAACCGGTTGCGCCTTGCACCATTCTTTTAAATTTCATGGATGATAATGCATGTGTTATCTTACCAAAAGCAATAATTATAAAGGAAAACCATATTACAACGACAATAGAATGAATCGCTACTAATATGAAGGATTCTAAAATGGGATTTCCCTCCAAGTTAATAAATTGTGGAAACACCGCGAGATAAAACATAGACGCCTTTATATTTAAAAGATTGGTGAGAAATCCTTCCAGAAAAAGTCTCTTATCTTTGCGAATCGCATTTTTATTGTTTTCGCCTTTTATTGTTTTAACAGAAGAGTGTTTTAAATAAAAAGCTTGCCAAAGAGAAGTTACTCCCAAATATAAAAGATAAATCGGTCCCAGGAGTTTTACAGCGAAAAATGCTTGAGATGTTTTGAGAATCAAAGCGGACAACCCAAGTGTTGAAATTATTCCATGCATATAAAAGCCAGAGACAATTCCAACTAAATTTAATATCCCCGTACGACGTCCATTTTGTGGGACTGTTCTTAGTATAAGCGCCGTATTAGGGCCAGGTATGATGGTTAATAGCAAGACCATTAGCGTGAAAGTTCCAACGGCTTGAAAATCCATTTTGACCTCATTAAATAATATTCATATCATTGATATTCAAAAGACGTCTCGTTTTTGTCCCAAACGGGAATGCAAAATAGACGTCTTGTTAACGACCCAAATAAGGACAACTAATAGATAATTTCAACCTGCCAATTTTTTTGGAGCTAATTCTAATACGGAATGGATCTAATTACAGATAGCGTGAGAATACCCCATGAAAATCGTATCTGTCAAAACCTGTCTTTACACACCAAAAAAACGGCTATCCAATTTCATAGCAAGATATGAGATATATACTGAATATGGCATAGTTACATCATTTTTTGTAAATTTGTCAAAAACCAAATAGATATTGCCAAGGTAGGTTATGCATTTTAGAACAGCCTCTGAATAAGCTGTTAATGCATCATTTCCAAATTATACTCTGCCTCTCACAGGCTTATTAATCCGCCGCCATGTAGCCACCGACGCCAAGCCGTTTGTAAAGTGCCCCATCCGCTACAGCCGGGCCTTCGGCGGAACCGATCAGAGCACGGAGGAGTATTGCGACCAGAATCTCATCGGCACCGGATTCTATTCACACAAGACCAAAACCAAGCTCGCCGGCCGCCCCCTGCCGCGCATCGAAGATCCGCGCCGGCTGATCCGCAGCCCCAAGGATCATCCTCCGCCGGCGGGATTCGGTTTCTACCACCGCGCCTGGCAGCCCCGGGCTGCCTACACCGGCACATATGATGAAACCTGCCGGGTGTGGTCCCGGTCTGCCGCCTGCAGCCCAAAGATAAAGATGAAGCAGACACAATCGCCATGAATCTGGACACCGTCTTTATCGCGTCGGATGAGCGCACCCTCTGCCTGGTATGGCGCGCTCGCGCACCCATCGATGACCTTGACGACGACCGGATCGAATCGGCATCCATATCCGTTGGAACCATGGAGCAGGTCCCATGAGCCGTTACGACAAATATTTTCTCCGGCACCTGCTGTGGCTCGAAGACAGCTTCTGCCACTACTACGTCCAAAGCGACTTTTGGGGCCGCCCGGAGATAGTATGACGCCGGATCCACTTTTTCTGGAAATCCCGGATGAATGCTATTTTTGCATTGAAAATATGTGCTGTGCGCGAATCCTACGAGTCGCTTGCAGCAAATCACTCATTCGACCTTGGCTGGCCTTAGATTGAATATGTTTGGCGGTATCGTCTATGGTTTTATGAATATCATCCGATTCTATTTCGTACAAGGCGATGTATTTTGCTTCCCCGTCCCCCGGATTGATGTTCTCGTAACGGTCGACGCGAACTACGGCCGGCAATTCGAGCATATCGGGCAGATGGATGTTATTGTACCACTCGTTAAAATCCGCGTCACGATCCGGGTCTGTGCAATTGCTCTCAACAATTAATAACCATTTTTTCATGTTTCCCTCCATCGTGTCTGATTTGCTGGTTTCTTCTCATCCCTTTTCTCTCATACGCATTAACCGTCAGTTATCGGGCCTATTATCTTTTGTTACCACACCCCATACACACTTAATAGGACGTAAAAATTAAAATCAATGATAGGCCGACAAGGAGGCGAACAGCCCCAACCCGGGCACGATACAGGAACCGCCTATGGAAATCCTTGCCTCTGCACCGTATCATGTGGCAATACATAGCGCAGCTATGCACGGCAACGGCTTTATCAGATTATTTTCATCATTCAACGCCTGATTTACACCAGAGAGCCGCCATAGTTCGGAGGTCCGTCCATGGTTACCATACTGCTTTATGCGCTGGTGGTGTTCATCTGGGGATCGACTTGGCTGGCTGTCAGATTTCAGGTGGGCGTTGTCCCGCCGGAAGCTTCCGTTGCCTATCGCATCGGAGTCGCCGCCATTTGCATGTTTGCCTGGGCCGTGTTTAAACGCCAACCATTGCGTTTTACATGGCGACAGCATCTGTTTATGGCGCTTCAAGGTGCGTTGATCTTTTCAACCAACTTTTTCCTCTTTTACCATGCCGCCGCATTTCTGACCACGGGATTGATCGCTGTGATTTTTTCAACGGCTTCTGCCATGACCCTGTTGTTCAATGCACTCATTTTTCGCCGTCGCCCGGCCATCAACGTCGTGTCGGGCGCCTGTCTGGGTATCTGCGGAATCTGCGTGGTATTTGCTCCAGAACTGTCCAATTTCTCGCTGGCGTCCGGTGCCGGCCTGGGGTTGATTCTCAGCTTAGGAGGCACCCTCTGTTTTTCTATGGGCAGCATTGTTTCCGCCCGCAACCGAAGGGCCGGACTCGCCGTCACTGGCAACACCGCCTGGGCCATGTTCTATGGAACTGTTTTACTGACGCTATTTCTTTTCGCCAGCGGCAAGCATTTTGTCTTTGATGCAAGGTTGCCCTATATGGTTTCGCTCATGTATCTTTCAATTATTGGCTCGGTTATCGCCTTTGCCGCCTACTTTGCGCTTTTAGGACGCATCGACGCAGAAAAAGCAGCATATGCCACCGTACTCTTTCCCATCATCGCGTTGTCCCTGTCTACGCTGTTTGAGGGCTATAATTGGTCCTTGACCGCCGTTGCGGGTGTATTGATCACCCTGGTCGGCAATGTACTGGTACTAAAACAGCAGAAGAGAAGTACCGAGCCGGCGTGATATAATTTCCCTCAGCCAAGCGATACAATGGAAAAATTTATGTTGAAAACCCGTCCTGCATTATAATCAAAATCTATTGTATTATAGTCTGGCATTATGATCCATGTTTTTGGTACAAAAATTGTCCAACCTTTAGATGTTTTGCTCGGAATGCCCCAGCGTATGATAGAAAATAGTACTGAAATTTCCTGTATATTTTCTCGGAGATATCAAGATCACCTTTTTCATAAGAACGGTTTAAATTATTGCTCCAAGAGATTAAGGTAGGCTCATAATGAGCGGATAACTCTTGAAACCCCTGTTTTCCTGTAACCATCTTAAAATATGATTGTGCAGATGACCTTATTGATCTTATCGGTGGCAACTCCCCGTTTGGAAAAATATGTTTCTCGACCCAAGGATTTTGAACTGGTCTTGAACTAGGCGTAAACAATGTATGTAATAAAAATTTGCCGCCAAATTTCAAACTCTGATACACAATCTCCATGAACGCTTCATAGTTTTTGTGACCGATATGCTCAAAAGCGCCTACCGAACAAACTGCATCAAATTGTTCGACCAATCTATTGGGAATATCTCTGTAATCACATAACCAAGCTTCTACTTTATCACCATAATTGTTTCTTATATAATTCACTTGTTCCCCTGAGAGGTTAACAACAACTGGTTTAACCTTGTATTTATCCGCCATAAATTTAGCCAATCCACCCCAGCCGCCACCAACATCCAGTACACGATCATTTTCATTTAACGCTAATTTCTCACAAATTAGCTCAATTTTATTTATTTGAGCCTGACCAAGATTATTTGTATTATCAAAATATGCACATGAGTATTGCATATATGGATCTAAAATGGCTGCATAGAATTCAACAGGTAGATCATAATGTTCATTAACTACTTTTTTTGATCTCTCTATGTTCTGTAGGTTAAAGACACGGCTTTTGATTTCTCTGGATAGGTCATAGATACTTCCAATTTTTTGGTAAATCCCGGATGACAGAATCCGAAAAATGATATCATCTATTTTTTCCCTGCTGTCCCATTTTCCTTCAATGTATGAATCCCCCAATCCTAATGAACACTTTGTCAACACATCCATATAGAATGAAAAATCATGGACAATTATGTCAGAAAATTCGGATTTTCCCACACTAACCTGTGCCCGGTTAAATATAAGCTTTACTATTTTTTCTGATAATTTCATGATAAGCTTAATTTTTAAAGGCCTGCTAAAGTAATCATATGTTGGAGTTCGGGATCCGTAACGAACGAGGATAATAGCACCTGCGCAGGCGTAAATCGCGTATGATGTATATGCTGCAACGCCGATTCATCTTTCCATACTTGAAGATTCATTGGGTAATACATTTAAAGAATCGACCAAAGGTTTCGGGAATCATTTGGGGCAGTCCCATCAAATCCCGATATCTCAAAACCTGTGATTTATTGAGAGTAACAACCCATGAAAATCAGGTTAATCAATTCGTGCGATACCACAGAGACAACTATTCAATTTTATATTAAGATTACAGATAGAAACCGGATATGATATATTTACCTCAAACAGCTTAAATCTGTCAAAAGCCAAATACCGTTTTCCGGTGCGTTGCGAACCTATCATTAATTGAAACAACCGGGTGCAGCTTTTGGGTGGGTCATAGTAGTCCTTCTTTATTTTGATGTGTTTATATATGAATTGACAGTGCCATGCGGTGTTGAAATTATAAGCTTACCATGTATGCTGATCAAACTGAAAAACCCTAAGTGCCGGGATGTTGATTGAGCCGTTGGCCAAACAGGCGTTTTCAATCGATAATTCACCTTATAGGTGATCATATGTGTGGCCGTTTTGTTGGATTCAGAAATGTAGAGCAACTTAAGCAATATTTCCCAATCGAGGAAACGAAATGTGAGGCTGTTGCCAACTATAATGTTGCCCCAACTCAGCAAATCCTTGCCATCGCAAAAGTGGACGGTTCAAATGTGCTGGATAAATATCACTGGGGCCTCGTCCCCTTTTGGGCCAAGGATACTACCATCGGCTATAAACTGATCAACGCCCGGTCTGAAACCGTGGCTGCCAAGCCCAGCTTCAGAGAAGCCTTTAAAAAGCGCCGCTGCCTGATTCCGGCTGATGGGTTTTATGAGTGGAAAGGCAGAAAAGGGGATAAACAGCCGATGTTCATCACCTTGCCGGATAAATCACCGCTTGCTTTTGCCGGACTTTGGGAAATTTGGCATGACAAACAGCAACCGGGAGCGGAATACAAATCATGCACGATCATCACCCGCGAGGCGGTCGGCGTCGTCAGGGATCTTCACCACCGCATGCCGGTCATTCTGAATCCGGATGCTTATGAATCCTGGCTGGACCCTGATAATGGCGATAAGGACTCTCTTAACAATATCTTGCGTACGAAAGCAGTTACCGAACTGGTCTATCATCCCGTCACCAAAAAGGTGAACTCGGTCCGCAATAATGACCCTTCCAACCTTAAGCCCATTCAAATGGAGTTCGAGTTCTAATCTGAATGCATCAGCATCTGATGCAGATAAATCGAACATGATCACAACAGCGTCAGAAATGCAGATATGTTGGAGCTATATATAACCGCCAAGATGAGGGGCATTTCCAAAGGCCGGGTAAGTAGGGCCGGATAAGGCCGGGTCGCCCATTATAAGGCCGTGATCGTCGTTGCACATCCTGTAAATCGACATTGTGATAAAAATGATAATAACGTAGCTAGAAGCCATCTCAAAAAAGTCTTTTGGCCCAATCTGGGTGTTGGACACGGGGGTTTCAAATCCTCAACATACGACAGTATGCCTGCGGTTTGAAACCCCCGTGTCCGCCTACATCTTGAACCAAAATCCGTTTTTTGAGATAGCTTCTAATTACCTTCATTTATGAGCTTTAAGAGGAATACAAATATCGAATATCCACTTGCCTTCGGGATGATCCGCAGCATTATTGTGATAAAGTTCATAGCACGGCTTATCCCCACACTCGTAGCCACTATTGACAAGCCATGTGAAGGCATCATCCCATGCCTGCTGAAAACTGTCGGACTGGATCTCGAAATGACACACTCCGTGTAGTCCGCCCTTTATTGTCTGTAAAGCGATCTGTCTCTCTGGAACAGTGCCTTGGGGTACGCTTATACATGCATCTACTCGACACTTTTCGGGCGAAGTTACATCCGGGTTGTCCCAATAGACGGCAAGCAGCACACCCGATGCCAAATAGCCCTGCGGCCCCGCCCACTGGGCCAATTCGGCGAAGGCCTGTTCACAAGTGTCCTTGCCGTAAGGCCCCATCTTGCGCACATAGGCGACATTATACTCCGGCATTTCTTTGACTTGCGCTTTCATTGTAGTTCTCCTTTCACTGATTAATCGATTCATAAATGCAGTGTCAGGATCATACAATGCCTTGAGCGACAGTGCGTTTTCGCTATTGCGATATTTGTTTCCAAGCTTGCTTTTTCGAAATTGGGAGGGTGTCGTGTTGAAATGTTGCCGGAATGCTTTGGCAAAATTTTGAGAGCTTGAGAAGCCACATTGCATTGCAATGGTAGTGATATCTTCAAGTTGATTGGATAACAGGCGGTTTGCGGCCATTTCAATGCGCAACCTTCGAGTGAATTCAGCAATGGTTTCCCCAACCACAGCCTTAAAAATCCTGTGAAAGTGGAACTTAGAGAAAGCCGCAACTTCTGCAATCTCATCCAGCGAGAGCTCTCGATCTATATTCTGGCTGATATAGTTCATGGCTTGGCAAACGCGTTTCTTATATTCCACTGCAGTTTGCCGCATGATGCTCCTTGTGTCCATATGCCATCATTACCAGGAAAACTGAGGCGGTGCTCCTGCTGCTCTCCGGGCTACTGCCCCACGAAGTTGCCCTCATAGGTGGGGAAGGTCACGCACTGATTCCTGGGGCAATGGATGGCCGGGGATTGCTGAGTGAGCTCCACGCGAATTTGGTCGAACGCCCCGGCCTTTCGGCCGTAGAAAACGCCCTTGGTTTCATTCGGGTAAAAATGGATCTTGCGCTCGTCGACCTTGGTGAACGCATTGGGAGAGCCCGGACCCTTCCGGTACAGGATGGCCTTGACCAGGATGGGCATGGATGCATGGTTCTTGTAGGTGACCACCGCTCCGACAGGCTTGGGGCTGAGGCGGAATGTGGCATCAGTGACCTGTACCCTGGCCCTGGCCGGTTCCACCGGCATGGGAGCGCCCGTGGACACCAGAACCTTGCCCGTGGTCTTGTCCCTGATTTCTATCTTGATCTTGTTGTATCCGCAGCAGAGTTGGATGCTGTTCTTCAGGGTAAGCTGCTTCCCCACGGCCATGGGCTCATGAACGGTGCCTTTAAGCATTAGGACGGGGTTGCCGCCGTTCAGGGTCTGGGAGACTTTGTATTCCAGAAGGTTGGCCGGAAGCGGACCGTTGCTCCGGTTAATGATGTCGATCTCCCACCACAGGGAGGTATCGTAGATTTCGTAGCTGGTCCTGATCTTGGAGACGTTCAGCTTGACCACGCGCTGCTGGATACGGGGTTTGGGTTTGGATCGAATGTTTTGCGCTCCGGGCTTAACCTTTATCTGCGGCTTGGTGGTCTGGAGCGGCGGCGCGGCGAGGACGGTAGCGGCCAGGAAAATTGGGGCGATCAGGGCTGGGACAATTCTTTTCATTGGACCTCCAAGATTTCAATTTTGTTGTGCTTCCGAATATGTCAAGCTGATACTTGTGTGTCAATACCATTCATGCAGCACTTCCAAGCTCTCCTGGCGCCCGGAACAACGTGGGAAAGTGATCCGGAACAGCGCCTTAAATGCCGCTATCACGCTCAACCTTTGATATTCTGGTTTTAAACGATGAATACCATTTTTCGCGGCCTAACATTTGGGCTCTCTTATGCTCGATATTTTCTTTCCATTTTCTTATCGATTCAAGATCAGTCCAGTATGAAACAGTAATGCCTATCTCTGCTCTGGCAGATTCAACGCCAAGAAAACCTGGCTGTTTGGACGCCAGCTCAACCATCTTACCGGCCATTTCTCCATAGCCATCGTCGCCTTCTGTACGATGAGATGTGAAAATCACTGCATAATAAGGCGGCTTGGGTGTGTTGGCGATTGAACTCATGGATACTCCTTATCAGCATTCGAACTTTCCCGAAAACCATATGTGAAGGATAGTTCAAAATCTTTTAAGATTTCTCTGACTTTGTCTGCTTGGTCTTTTCTTACCATCACCCGCATTGGAAAAGCATTGTACAAGTAGGGGGCAACATGTTCGCCTTGGATAAAATATTTGATCTCTTATCGGCAAATTGGTTAGGCTATAGATATACACTTACCATATTGCGGCCAGCGTTTTTTGACGAATAGAGAGCTTTATCGGCACGCCTAAAAATAGATGACATGTTATCATCAGCTTTTAGAACACTTACACCTAGACTGACAGTTGGGCTTAAAAACACGCTATCCTTCTTGTAGGGGTAGATTTCAACACGCTTGCGAATTTCTTCGGCTAGCCGTCGCGCCCCCTCGGCGTGAAGATTGGGCAGAAAGGCCATAAATTCATCACCACCAAAACGACAAGCCAAACCCTGCTTACCAATTGTCGCCTTGATTAGCTTTCCGGTTTGCGCAATGGTATAGGCACCGAAAGCATGGCCGTACCTATCATTTATTTGCTTGAGCCCGTCTATGTCGATCATAATCATTGCCAGATCGTCACCTTGCTTTTTGGCCACTGCTATAGACCGGTTCATTTCTTCATCGAAACGGCGTTTGACAAGCAGACCTGTTAATTCATCGATATTCATTAACTGGTCGATCTCGGCCTGATACTCCAGGTCCAATTCATCTGCCCAACCAAAACGGAGCCTGGTTTGGCCGATAATAATCTTGTCCGATTCTTTTAGGATAGCCTCAGAGATGCGCTTTCCATTTAACCGTGTCCCATTGGAACTTCCCAAATCCTTAATACGATAGGCCCTCAGATCCGGGTCGAACTCAATGGATAGGTGAATCCGTGACACATGCGCGTCACCCAGAAAAATAGTCGCATCATGCGATCGCCCTAAGGTGATTCGATCATCGGCAAGCATAATCCTGCGCCCGATGTGATCACCCGTCATATATGTTAAACGTGGAATTTTTCTTACAAAATCATTGTCAGCGTAGTTTTTAATACTATCGACAATTGTTTCATCGCCATCGCTCATTCCAATCTCTCCCTATAACTGGAAATAGCCTTCCTCGATAGGTAAAACGCCGAAACTGTCCCACAAAAGACAGCTTAAGTGCACCATACTATCAGCCTTTTTGGGGATTAGTAAATGGGGCTATGGTAAATTCCAATCGGCTGAAACCAGGTGATTACCCGCCAGTACCGCTAAAAAGCCTGAATTTCAATTAGTTGTATCGGCAATAAAAAGAGGACCTTTAAATTTGATGAACTCGTAAAAAGTCTCTCAGCACGTCACTCCGGCGAAGGCCGGAGTCCAGAACTTCCTGATAATACTGGATTCCGGCCTTCGCCGGAATGACGACCAGAGCTACATTTGGAGTTTTTACGAATTCATCAAATTTGAAGATATCCCCAACTAATCACAGTTTAAGTGAAACTACAGATAAGGATGTATCTGTTTGAAAACTTAGGATATGGTATTTGAGACAGGCTATCCACTCAGCTGCTCATCTTGAAGATAATTGAACCTGAGTTCAAGTGCCAAAAATAGGAAGTTAATTGACGTATTTTGATAATTTTGATTAATGCCTGGCCTTGATAGGTAAACCATTAACCTACCGTTATTTTATATATTGTTATTATGCTCATGTTAAATTTTATTTTTAGGCACATAAATTGTGTTTACAGAAGAAAAGTACAATGGAGTTGCCAAATCATTACGGGATCAGATGGTGCGCATTGTCAAACAGATTGCACCAATTTGATCATCGCATCATAAGATCACAGCCAATTATTTGGCAGGTCACTATAGCCATAACAGAGAAGTATTTGCAACATGGACGGCTGTGTGCTGATCGTCTATCCGTGCGCGACCGGTAAACATTTGCCTTGACGATGCAAAAGTCGATAGGTTCCATTTCCCTTTTGGCCCGCCAATTGCATTTTCCATAAAATTGGTTTATAAGAGCCGTTATTACCAATGATCCATCCGGCTTCGCAATAATAATATATTGTATTTTTTATATATTTTTTCAACCTGAATTGGTGGGAATCAGCACAGCGCTGTGATCCCGATAAGATCCCTCAGGCTTCGGTATTGTAACATATTGAATTGTCTATGTGTTTTTTCAACCTGAATTAGTGGGAGTCGGCATGGACTGGATAAAGTTGCTCTTGGGGCTCATCTTGGTGTGTACTTTTGGTTGCAGCGATGGACAAAACAGTGCAAATGGCGGAGCGCAAAACAGTGCAAACGGCGGAGTGCAAAACTCAGCGGATACGAACGCCCATTATGCTTTGACCGTTGCGGTGGAAAACGGGACCGCCGCCATCACTCCCGATTTAACAAGCTATGCCGCCGGGACCAGCGTGACCATAAGGATCACGCCCGACGCCGGCTATGATTTTTACGCCTGGTCCGGTGACCATACCGGCATGGCAAATCCCTTGGTGGTCCCCATGAACAGTGACATGACCATCACCGCCGCTTGCATTTCGGTCAATAGCGTAACTTATTACGTGGATTACGATCACGGCGACGACGGCAACGACGGCCGAACACCGGCCACGGCCTGGAAGCATGCCCCCGGCGACGGAGAGGCCCAGGGCAATCCCGCAACCGTCCAACTGGAGCCGGGCGCCGAAATCCTGTTCCGGGGCAGCGTGATTTACCGCGGCCGGATCGACATCCCCGCCGACGGGTCCGAGAACCATCCCATCACTTACCGGGGAAATAGCTGGCCGGGGGAGGCACACCTGAAGGCGGTGATCGACGGCGGCGATGTCATCACCGGCTGGACCCCGTGCCAATCGGCCCGGGCCTGCGGCGGCAATCCCCATTATGCATCGCTCTATTACACATACCTGCCCGCCTCGGTGGATCCCCTCAGCGTCAATCTGCATGAATATGACACGACCACCGGCGAGGATGCTTTTTTGTGGCCGGCCCAGGACCCTGACCCTTCGGATCCCTATTTTTACGATCACCGCTTTGATTTCCGGGCGGTTCCACAAAGCCGTCTGACGCGCACCGCCCTTACCGATCCGGACTATTTCGATCAGGGCGATCCCGACGACTGGGAGGATGCCTATATCCTGGTGTGGATCAACCCTAACATCGTGGTGACACGCGCCATTACGGGCTTTGATCCCGTTACCCATACCGTGAGCTTCGACGACCTGGGGGTAAACGCCATCTACCCGGACGGCCGCGACCAGGCCTATGCCATCTTCAACAGCCTGCACGCCCTGGACTCTGCCGGAGAGTACTTTGTCGCCACCACCGCCGACGATCAGGATCGTCTTAAAGTGGTGCTGTGGCCCCGCAGCAGCGGTCCATTGAACCAACGCATCAGCTATTCCGTGCGCAGGTGCGGATTCAATATCGGCGCACACAGCAATATCACCATCGACGGTTTCGAAGTGCGCAAGCATGCGGGAGCCGGATTGCGGGACGGCGTCGGCATCGGCACCATCTCCACCGCCTATCTGGAGAACTATAACCTGGTGATCAGAAACAACCGCATCACCCACAACCGCAAGGGGGGCAGCAGCAGGGGGTACGGCGGCATCTTTCTGAACAACAGCCATCACTGCCTTGTTGAAAACAATTGGGTGGAAAGCAACCCGCGCCAGGCCGGCATTTTCTTTGGCGGCGGATCCCACGTCCGCGCCCTGGGCAACACCATCATCCGCAGCGGCTCAACCAGTCTGCGGCTGTACAGCATCGACCACGCGGAATTGATCGGCAACACCATTGCCGACAGCAACGGTTCCCATGCCAACGGCATCACCATTTATCTCCATTCACGCAATATCCTGGTGGCCAACAATCGGGTCTATGACAGCAGCCAGCCGGTCACCTTTCAGGACAGCGGCAACCTGTTCTTCATCAACAATGTCATCGATGCCGGTGAAGGCGGCAGCAATGTCAACGAATGGGGCGATACCTCCCACGGTCCATGGGAACGGGGCACCATCGCTTTTTTCAACAACACCCTGGTGCGCAACGACCGCAATGGCGCCTTGAATGTCGGCGGCGCGTCCGATGAAAACACCTATCTGGTGATCAACAACATCATCGACGGCGGCGGTTCGCATGCGGCGATCCGGCGCAGCCACAACATCTACACCGGCCTGAGCTGGAGCCAATCGGAACGCTATGGATGGTCACTGGGAGAAGAAGAAACGGTGGAGGAAGATCTGTCGCTGCTTTTTACCGATCCGGATGCGGTCCCCGGCGACTTTCATTTGACGGCGCAAAGCCCGGCGCGCGGTGCCGGTCGGGATATTTGCGGCCTGATACCGGCCGGACTTTTTCCGGACTTCGAATGCGGCACCGATTTTAACGGCAACCGGCGCAGCGTCTGGGATATCGGCGCGTTTGCCTATTAGTTTCAACAATAGACAAGGAGCCGGGTGATGACATCTTTTTTCAGATTGGCATTTTTTCTTATCATAATATCTCAAGCAGTCATTTGTTGTTCGGGTTCGGACAATGAAAAAAAATCGAGCCCGACGGATATATCCGTTCCCGAACATTTCTTATCAGAAATTATTTCAGACAATCATATCGTTGCCGAGGTAGGAGATCATGTCGACTTAACCGCCAATGGCCCCTATTCATTCGAGTGGTCCCTTTTATCAAGGCCGGAATTGTCAACCTGCGCACTATCAAATGAAACGTCCCCAAATCCGTCGATCACCATTGATGCAGAAGGATTTTATTATATTGAAGTTGATGCCTATAATGGGGATACCTACATAGGATCCGATTACGCGAATATCAGCACGGCTTCCATGATTCATTATGTCAGGGAAGGCGCCGGCGGCAGCAATGACGGATCGGACTGGACAAATGCTTATGCGTCACTTCCGGCCGATCTTTCCAGGGGTCATACTTATTATTTAGCAGATGGAAATTATGGTGCATACGATTTTGATGATGTTGAAGACGGTGCAAAGCCGATCTTTATCCTGAAAGCGACGGATGCGGATCACGGACCGGCTTCCGGCTGGAATCCCGGCTATGGTGCCGGTCAAGCAGTTTTCGGGACATGGATGATATCCAGAAGTTATTATTATATCGACGGCCAAACCGGCGGCGGTCCGGGCAATTGGCAGGGAGGAACGCAAAACTTCGGTTTCAGAGCCTATAGTACCGATGAAGTTGTTTATTTCCGCGGTCCTTCTGATTGGCAGGTGGATCTACCCCGTTACATATGCTTTAAACACATCGATTTGGAAGGCGGCGGCACCGATTTATTGCAGCCGGTCGATATCGTCAAATCAATTTCAGCACGTGAGGATGGCGCTGACGGTCCGGCTCAAATTTACTTTGGGTACTGTTATATCCATGATGCCCCCCGCATGATGATCAATACCACCAATACCATCAACTGGGTTGTGGAATACAACTATTTTGCCCGCAATCACAGCGATGCCGTCTATCATGCCGAAGCCTGGCAGGCACAGGGCGGGAAAAACATCCTATTTCGCTATAATATCATGGAAGATATTGAAGGCACTGCCTTCATTGCCATTAAAAAGAACAGCAACCAGGATCATGACAACTGGAAGATATATGGCAATATCTTTTTCAATTCTCCAGGTTTTTCCAGCGGCATCGGCGGCAATGGCGCCATCGGTGTTTCCGCCGGAGGTACAACGAACACGTCTATTACCTCAAACATCAAGGTTTATCATAATACGTTTTACAACATAGATGGATATAATACC
This sequence comes from Desulfobacteraceae bacterium, assembly GCA_050124755.1. Classification (GTDB taxonomy): domain Bacteria; phylum Desulfobacterota; class Desulfobacteria; order Desulfobacterales; family Desulfosarcinaceae; genus JARRKU01. The sequence continues at coordinate 16,407 of JASFER010000029.1, read as the reverse complement.
GGCATCTATTTAATGGAAAGGGGGGAAGGCACGCCGAAAAATAATTATGCCTATAACAATGTATGGGTGAATTGTGGCCCGATCAGCCATACCGGAATAACCTCGGACTATAATGATTATTATGATTCGGTTTTGCATGATCCGCTCGCTGCTGCAAGCAACGAAAGGGTGCTGATAGGGGATCCGCTCAACGCGGATTTTACACTGGCAGCACCAACGGATAGCGGGAAGAGCGATATTGGAGATTTATATCGTACAGACATGTTAGGAGAAATCAGGGGCGGTGATGGTATTTGGGACAGGGGTGCTTTAGAGTATTAACTCAACTTTCGGTTTTCGATAATCGAAATTCCTGTTGCTGTCATATGCCATAAAGGCGGTCATTCAACAACTGCGACGGGAAACCATGGATGCACGGTCGGCACGCAGGCCGGCCCTGCTCTGGAACATAACTTTGGCAGCAGTGATCGGGCCGGTAACCATCGTGGGCATCGACCCGGCTTCGACACAGAGGGGCGGCCGGACAATGAACGGCGCCATGGTGAATCCGTCTCCGACCCTGGGATCGACGCAAGGATACGACAGCGCCATGTATGCCGGTTACGGCCCGGCGTATGACGCGGATCTTAACGTGGCCCTGGACATATCTGCCGACCATCCGCTTGTTCTGGATCCCGGTGTTTCGCTCGTCTCGTCCATCAGTGAAGCGGAAGCCGGAGCCAGGCCTCAACTGCTGTCGGCCGCCGTATTGACCGTGCTGGCTTCAGCACCGCCCGCCGGAAGCTTCAGGCCGCCGTATACCGGGGAAGACAAAACCATCCGGTTCAACGTAACCGATCTGGATTATACGCCGCTGGCCTCTTTATCGCCGGTGGCAAGTACCCCGCAACCGGCTGAGGTCGCGCGCTATTTCGAGCGTCCCTGGATTGACCATGTTCCAAATTGAATGGCGGACTATCTCCACACCAGTGAAAACATGCCGAATTACGGCAGGGAAATAGCCAACGAGGTGGGTATCGGCGCCCTGATGCTCCATCTGGACTTAGCGACGAAGAGAAAGAAACACTGCTCATTCGATATGTTCAACTGGGGATTGATCTTTTCGGTGTCGCTCAAAACGGCGGCGCTTCCAACTGGGTGCCCAACGGCGGCCACACCAGCGGCAGGAAATGGCCGATCCTGTGCAGGCATCGTGCTGGATGACGCACAGATGCGGTCCGTGGGCGCCCTGAATATCTTTTTCGGCGAGGACGCACAAACCTTTTACGTCAGCCAAACCGATATCGATATGACCCACAGCCCCGACCCGAGAGCGGCAGCCGTCGAATACGAGCAAAGCGATTTGGGGCTCCCGGAATGGGGACTTCCCGGGATGGCGTTCCTGGAGTGTTTTCACAGAAGAGATGTGGGACACCTACCGGGGGAGCTATGTTGGTCTTTGGGCTGAATAGACCCTGCAGTTGAATAAAAAGATGGTTCAATCAGGAGGATTTCCTGTTAAGAAGATTTTGAGAGCACTTCTCAAGATTGATGATCCGCTCTCTGGGTGACGGATGAGTTGCAAACATATAGGCCCACTGTGGAAGATCTTTTTGTTCCAGCAGCAGCCTGAACAGTCTGTCGGTGCCATCGACCCTTCCATAGGCGCCATACACCAACTCAAGCCCGAAACGATCCGCCTCGATCTCCCGCTTTTGAGAGTAGGTGCGTTGAAACACAAAGTTGACGATGTTGGCCAACGACTCCCCACCTGATTCCATGTCGAACAGTATGGCCATGGCAATACCGAGTCCGGCGGCGCGGCCGAGCCCCTGCAAATGGTCCCGGTTGTAAAAATGCCCCAGCTCATGACCGATTACAAAGGCAATTTCGATCTCTTCGGTAAGCATCTCAAACAGCCCGGTAGTAATCCCGATGGTTCCGCCTGGAAACGCAAAGGCGTTAGGCTTCTCATTTTCCACAAGAATCAGCGAGTAGGGTAACGGCGGTACCCTCGGATCTGCCGTATACTTTTCCAGAATGGCACGGGCCTGGTCCAGCCGCCGCCTGCCTTCTTCGGAGCACGGCTCTGACTGTTCAGGTTGAAATGCCCGAAAAATTTTTGCCTCGGTTTCATACGACACTCGGGTGACGATCAGATCCACCGCGATGCCGATGAGAAAATAAAGCACCACCAATAGAACCATCGCGGCAAGGACCATCTGCCAGAACTCCCGGAGACTGGATCCTCGTGCCGAACTGACGTCTGCGGTTTTATGGGGTTGTCGGTTTATTATTTTCATACCATAACGCCGTACCATACGCTATCACTTCAACAGATCCGATGCTTCTCTTCCTTCTACCCTTCGACACGCTGCTGGTTTCGATCCTGAAGTTAACAATCAGATCGGCATCCGGACAGCACTCTTTCATGCGCAACATGGCTTCGCGCCGCCCCCTGTCGAGCAAGCTCACATAGGCCTTTACTTCTCCACCGAAAATCTGCCGCAATCCGGCCAGAAAGCGCTTGAAATAGTCATAGGAGATCACTACCGCGCCTTCCACGAACCGGGATTGGATAACGGGATGATCGTCCGGGTAGTGCTTGCTGTTAAGCAGGGCGATGTGGCCCAGGCACCTCTCCCGATGGTCGATGGAGTGGTAATGACGCCGCTCCACCACGCTGCCGGTAATCAGGGCAATGACGATGATCAGCAGCGGAATGCCAAAATTGGAGATCAAAACAATCAGTGCATCCATAAGCCCCCCTATTCGACCCGCACGGCGGTACCGTAAATGTAAAGTTCACTGGCACCCTGGGCAATAGAAGAGGTGTTAAAGCGAACATTGATGATCGCATTGGCTCCCAGTTCCCTTGCCTGTTCAATCATGCGCTCCCGGGCCTGGTTGCGGGCGTCTTCCAGCAGTTCCGTGTATCCCTTGAGCTCGCCACCGACAATGTTCTTCAGACTGGCCATAAAATCCCGGCCCACATGTTTGGCGCGCACGGTGCTGCCGGTGACAAGTCCGTAGTGTTCGACAATTTCCTTTCCAGGAACCGTTTCAATATTGGTAATGATCATTTTTTCCTCCAGCAATAGTACTGATTCAAAGTCATCCGTCCCCCCGGATACGGCCTCTCCAATGACGCAGATCATATAACAAATAATTGGACTGCAGGCTTATTTTGGCCGACAATGACGATGGTGTCAACAGACAACCAGGATATCTTTGCACGGTATATTGGGGCTGCCCAGGCACACTTATACCGGTCCCTTTATGCGAGTTTGCTCAATCATTCAGGCCCACCTTATTCTGTGGTCTCCAAATGGTTGACATGCATCACACCTTTGACATACTTTACTCCGCAAAAAGCAAGTTCTTATCCATTTCTTTTTAACAACGCTGATCCCAATTAATTTAAAGGACTGCCGATGAAAATTCAATCCCTGATCGTTCCAAATCTCATAGCATTGACATTACTGTTTTCTGCTTTCCTCGGCTGCAACCAGGGTGCTGCGGTGCACCGGCGACCAATGCTTCAGGCGGAAAATGCAGCTGAAACCACCTCCCTCCCGCGGTTTAACAAAATTGATATTCATGACGAAAATCATAAAAATGGGATCTTCGACATTTCCGTCGAATACGGTGACGATGGTGTCGGCTGGATGGCCTATTCACGCGTCGACATACCGATGTATGTTGAGACTCGGCTTGCCAGGAGTACCGACCACGGCAGGACCTGGACCTATGTGGGCACTTTAAACCCTTCGGTGGCAGGCAACTGTAAACAAGACGGAAATGTAGCCAAAGGTGTCTGGCGTTACGAAACACCTGCCCTGGTCTATGATCGCAGCGACAAGCCGGCGCGCCGCTGGAAGCTCTTTTCACAACGCGTCTTCAGCAAGCCACCCCACAAGAGAGGAACCGCACTATGGGACCAAAGCTGGATAGAATACCGGTACGCTCGATCGCCTCAGGGCGCCTGGTCCGACCCCATTCGGATATTTGGCACGGACAAGGGTGGGACGAAGCAGAATCTGAACACCCTTCACCGGGATCTGAAGGATATAGTCTTCTACAACGAACTTGGATCGCTTGCGTATATAAGGTCTTTAACACAGGGGAAAGTATTGGCGAATAGCGATGCAAGACATGGCGACTGATCCATAGAAGTGGTTTCAAAACCTTCGATCATGCCCAACACTGAGTTTGGGTTCGAGGGGAGGTTTTGAAACCACTTCTAGTCGGTTGGATGTCTATACGTCTTCTTTTTGAATAGCGAATAGCTTCTCGGCTTGTTCGAAACTATGGTTCATATGCTGTTTCATGCTATCACGGCCGTCTTTATAGAGTTCCGCCCAGTTCTTCATGGTTTCGCGTTTTTCATCCGTTAAGCCGGGAGCCAGATCCATGGCGCCATTGGCAATATTCTCGAATCGGTTTTGGAGTAGCGTCATGGCATCAAAGACATTGTTTAATGTGGCTTGATTTAATTCTATCACTTGTTTGAATAATTGTTTTTGTTCCAAGGTGATCTTCCTTTTTTAGCCTTTACCCTAATGTTGGGGTTTGCACAGCCAATTGGGCTGACATTTGCCCAGGCCGCAGATGGGGTATCATCCAAAGGTTACTCGATGATTTCCAGCACCACACGCTTTTTGACTTTAGCGGATATGGCACTGAGGATGGTACGTATGGCCTGTGCCGTACGCCCCTGCTTTCCGATGACTTTTCCCAAATCATTTTTGGCCACACTCAGCTCTAAAACCGTCGTTTGACCGCCCTCGACCTCATTTACCGATACCGCTTCGGGGTCGTCCACAAGGGCCATGGCAATATACTCGATTAATTCCTTGATAACCATTTTCCACTTACCTTTAATTTGATGTGTATATCCGTTTCTCTTTAATTCACACAACGTTACCGATTAAGAAGCGCTCAACACTTTTCGCAACAATGTCGGGCAATTTTTCCATATGATGGAAACACGCCTTACACAGACGCGTATCTTTATTGTAAATTTTAACCGTGGGATTCATTTTTTGTTCACAAAGTTCGCATTTTTGGAAGGCCTCAATTGTTTTGTGCTCTGTTTGCATATTGATTGAATCCTCCGCATTGTACCGGTAAATATTAATTGTATAAGATGCCTATGTTCGGCATAAAAACCCCCTCATAGCTTAAACTTAAACGAATCCACCGATTTTAAGATCGTTGAATTGAATGGGGGAGTCCACTCAAAGAGCGCTTGCAGTCCAGGAGCCAAAAAGTCGGATTGAGAGATTAGAATTGGGCGCTACAATATAAGGCAGGGGCAAACCAAGAGAAAAGTTAACCACCTGCCATATTTATGAATGAGAAAATGACAAATGGATGCTGATTCGTCAATGACTACTTCTGATTATTTTTCATCATTGCAGAAGATTACTGGTAAATGTGCGGCCTTAATAAACCATCCATCTTCTTTATGCAACGTTAGGGTAAATTGAACATCGACTTGATATCTCTTTAACGTTGGTTTAGGTTCAATCAGTAGGCGTGTGCCATAAAGCCAAGTTCGAAAAATCAGCAGGATTCAGGTAACCATAGTGTCCGAATATAGAGACCATGAGAAATTATTGCGGCGGCTTAAAGAATTAGAACAAGCTGATGCCGATCGCAAACGATCTGAAAAGGCATTGCGGGAAAGCGAAGAACGCTTTCGCAACGTCTATGAGACAGCCCCTTTGGCCTTTGTGGTCTGGGACATTAATGCCCGGGTTACGGACTGGAACAAGAAGGCCGAAGAAATATTCAAATGGTCCAAAGATGAAGTTATCGGCCGTACTTTTTTTGATTTTCTTATTTCTGAGGAGGATCGGCCTCGGGTTGAAGATGTCGTCAAAAGCCTTTTGAGTGGCGCCCTTGTCAGCCATTCGATTAACAAAAATCTAACCAAGACAGGTGAAATCCTCACATGTGAGTGGAATAATTCAGCACTCCATGACCATGAAGGTCATATTATCGGGGCTATCTCCCTGGGTCTTGATATTACGAAACGCCAGCAGGCCGAAGAGGAGCTGAAAAAACACCGCGATCATCTTGAAGAGTTGGTCAAAGCACGCACCAGCGAATTGTTGGCGGCAAAGGAAAAGGCTGAGATGGCCAATATTGCCAAAAGCGATTTTCTGGCCCATATGTCCCATGAACTGCGTACGCCCCTGAATGCCATTCTTGGCTTTAGCCGCTTGTTGGAGCGTGAGCTGTCCATATCCAAAGAGCAGAAAGATAAGTTGGAACTGATTCATACCAGCGGTGAACATCTCTTGGCGTTGATCAACAATATCCTGGATATGAGCAAAATCGAAGCGGGACAGGTGGAACTTGCTCTGGAAAGCTTTGATCCTACCGATTTCATTCGTGACATCGCCGGGGTGTTTCACAACCGGGCCGCAGAAAAATACTTGAAATTTTCCATTGATCGGGTGGATCAATTGCCCCGCTATATCCGATGCGATCAAGGGAAACTGCGGCAGGCGCTTTTCAATATATTGGCAAATGCCCTTAAATTTACCTCCAAAGGTGGTATTCGGCTGGGTTTTTTTACTGATGACACAATGGCGCAAGACGATCCGCCGCATACACGGATCTATTTTGAAATCTCGGATACGGGTGTTGGAATCGAATCTGATCAATTCGAAGCCATCTTTACACCATTTGTCCAGGTGGGGGATTATTCGAACATTAAAACCGGGACCGGTTTGGGGCTGGCCATAAGCCGCCGTTTTGTGCGGCTGATGGGCGGCGACATCTCTGTCAAAAGCCGGCCCGGAAAAGGATCAACCTTTACGGTAATGGTGCCGGTCCAGATCATGGACAAGCCGGATCATCCCAAACAAAGGCGTTCTGAACGGTTTGTCGGTCTGGCCAAAGACCAGCCCGAGTGTCGGGTATTGGTGGTGGATGACAATTATATCAGCCGTTTCTTGCTGAGTGAGCTTTTGCAGCAGGTGGGTATCAAGGTTGGGCAGGCTGAAGACGGACGGCGAGCTGTGGAGGCTTTTAAAAGGTGGAAACCCGACCTTATCTTTATGGATATTCGCATGCCGGTGATGGATGGCAAGGCCGCCACCCGGGCCATCAAAGCAACACCCAGAGGCCGAAAGACACCTATCATTGCGGTGACCGCCCACGCATTTGATGACGAGCGCAAGGCGATTTTGGCAGCCGGCTGCGATGATTTCATCAGCAAGCCTTTTGATGAGAACGAGCTGTTCAACAAATTGGCACGACATCTGAATTTGCAACTGATTTACACTGACGAAGAAACAGAAGCTTTGGACGCACCTTTGACCCATCTCCGCCAGCTAACACCGGAGAGAATTGAAGCGATACCTTCTGAACTGATCATGGCATTGCAAAATGCAGCCATCTTGCTTGATATGGAGGCTACCAAAAGCGTAATCGAGAAGATCCGCCGCCATGATAGAGACATGGCCAATGCCCTGTCTCGAGTGTTGGAAACCTTTCACTTTGACAAAATTATCGAAGTGGCAGGATTGCATCCACATGTATCAGCGTCCGACCACTTCTAAAAAACATCAGGATCATCTTTTCTGCGGAGTCTTTCACGCCGGTCAATCCATCCCACTGAACTGATATAGGTAAAACCGTTGCTCGGCAGTTTGCGCCGTTCTTCTCTCAACCGGTTGTCCGATTTATGGCTCTTCCCATAATTGGCTCGGGTATCGTTGGTGTGTTTGGTTTCTTTTTTTTCGATCATGGAACACCATTGTCTATGGGCTGATCCATGCCATAAAAATATCTATTTCTTGCCTTGGAGGTTTTGAGACCGAGTGCCCAGCCCAATGCTGGTTAGTGTCGTCTTAAACGCCTGTGTTTTGAATGGCTTAAACAGCCAACCGTCGACGCTGTCATCTTTCATGAGACCAACAAGTTCAGCTTGGCATCGGCATGTCATGATGATCACCTTGGCCTGGGGTCTGTGTTTCTTGACGATACAGGCCAAATTGAATCCATCAAGCACAGGCATGTCTAGATCGGTGAACAACAAATCACAGGTCCATCGGCTGAAATATATCAGGGCTTTGGCGCTATCATGAGCGGTGGAAACTTGATATCCGAGCTTGCGAAACATTGCAGCCATCATATGCAAAGTGGCCGGGTGGTGGTGAACAACTAGTACACGATAATTGCTTGGTTTCGACGCCATGCCGTCATTGGCAAGCGGTTTGTCTTGTTTCAGCAGGCTTGCATGCCGTCCATGATATGCGTTGATTTGAAAATTCGTTTCGCTTTCCTGAACTGCCGCTCTATGATTTCGGGTTTGGCGCTGGAACATAACCCCTCCTCATCATGACGCATAGTAATTTGTATTCGTATCATCAAATCCTGTGCCCCAAGTCCACAGGGTGGTTGGGGCATCAAGCTTGTTCATTTGGGACAGTGCTTCCTGCACGGCTTTAACAACCCAACCCGTGCTGGTCCATCCGTAATCAGGCATAACATAAAGCATGGCCGGTATATCTTGATGTGTCTGTTTGAATTGGTTGAAGGTAGTCCATTCCGAGTCTTCTTGATGAATCAATACCAAATCAATGGTTAGATCCTCCATGCTTGCCGATAGACTTTGCCAATTCGTCACCAGGCCCACCTGGTGATCCTCACGCTCCAGCGCTTTTCTCAGTAAGGCACCCGTTAAGTTGTTTTCATCCACAATGATGATCTTGGCCATCTTGCCTCCCCCAAACTTAAATACTCTGTTGTGAAAGAACCTTACATCAAGGATGGCATGGGCCATCCGTTGTCAGGTTTTTTTTAATGATGATATGCGAAGGTGAGCAGAGCGGGATGGTTACATGAACGCTTGATCGGGGGCTGGAACTAGAAACCGTTTCGGGTCTCAATTCAGACCATGGTGGCGTTGCGGTCAATGATTTGGATGCAATGATTAAGTTGTACTGAGCTTCTCTGGTTCGCACTCTTCAAGCCTATACGGCCTTATGACATGAGCGCAATCCCCACAAGTGGCTATTTTCCCGACAAGCGGCTTTTTTTATGGCCCCAAACAGCAACCCCTCGAACGCCATTTAATAAAGGCGATCGAGGGGTGAAAATGCATCTGATTAGGCCTGCGCCCTTCCCTTAATTGATGGGCGCGTGTTTGTCCCGATTGCCGTCACTCATTTCGAAGTGCATGTCATGTTCGGTGAACAGGGTTTCACCGGGTGCCAGGACCAGCGCATGGGGCAGTACTTCATCCATGTGTTCGACACTGACGATCTCCAGCTGTTTGGAGATGCCCGCGGGAATGTCCTTGAGATCTTTTTCGTTCTCTTGGGGGATGATGATTTTTTTGATTCCCCCTCGGTGGGCGGCCAGAATTTTTTCTTTAAGGCCGCCGATGGGCAGCACGCGCCCGCGCAAGGTGATCTCTCCGGTCATGGCCACATCTCGGTGTACGGGCCTTTTGGTCAGGGCCGATACCAATGAAGTGCACATGGCAATACCGGCGGAAGGGCCGTCTTTGGGGATGGCGCCCTCGGGAATGTGGATATGCAAATCCAGTTTGCGGTAGAATTTTCCGTCGATACCCAACAGCTCGGTTCTCGAGCGGACAAAACTGACCGCCGCTTGGGCCGACTCTTTCATGACATCGCCCAGTTTGCCGGTAACGGTGACGCGACCCCGTCCCGGCATGGTCAATGTCTCTACGAACAACAGTTCGCCGCCAAACTGGGTCCAGGCCATGCCCGTGGACATGCCCACGTGGTCTTTATCTTCGATTTCCGTGCTTTTAAAGCGCGGCGGGCCCAGGTATTTTTCGATGGTTGTTTCTGTGACGCGGATGGTCTTGTCCTCTTTTTCGCTGAGGTTGTTTTTAACCACCTGACGGGCCACCTTACGGCAGATGGCCGAAATTTCGCGTTCCAGGTTGCGCACGCCGGCTTCCCGCGTGTAGCGGTGAATCACCGTATAGACGGCTTGTTTGGAAATGGTGATCTGATCGGGTTTCAACCCGTTGAGCTTGATCTGCTTGGGAATCAGGAAATCCTTGGCGATGTTGTATTTCTCATGTTCGGTATAGCCCGGCAGCCGGATGATTTCCATGCGGTCCTGCAGCGGCAGGGGGATGTCCGGCAGGGTGTTGGCTGTGGTGATGAACATGATCCCGGACAGATCATAATCCAGATCCAGGTAGTGGTCGTTGAATGCGAAGTTCTGCTCCGGATCCAGTACTTCCAGCAGGGCCGCACTGGGGTCACCGCGAAAGTCCATGCTCATCTTATCCACTTCGTCCAGGCAAAAGACGGGATTGTTGGTTCCGGCTTTTTTGAGGGACTGAATAATCTTACCCGGCAATGCACCGATGTAGGTCCGGCGGTGCCCGCGAATTTCGGCTTCATCCCGGACGCCGCCCAGGGACAGGCGCACAAAGCGCCGTCTGGTGGCCCGCGCAACGGATCTGGCCAGCGAGGTTTTACCCACGCCCGGCGGTCCCACCAGACAGAGTATGGGACCCCGAAGCTTTTTTACCAGGGATTGCACGGCGAGATATTCAAGGATGCGTTCCTTGGGCTTTTCCAGACCATAGTGATCTTCGTCCAGAATGCGCTCGGCTTCGGAAATATCGATTTTGGCCCGGCTGCGTTCGAACCAGGGCAGACTGATGATCCACTCAATGTAGTTGCGCACCACAGTGGCTTCGGCAGACATGGGGGTCATCAGTTTGAGTTTTTTAAACTCCTGGCGGGTTTTGGCAGCGGCCTCTCTGGGCATGCGTTTACGCTTAATGCGCTTTTCCAGTTCGGCCAGTTCATCCGCGCCCTCGTCATCTGCGCCCATCTCTTTACGAATCGCGCGCATCTGCTCGTTGAGGTAGTAATTCTTCTGGGTCTTCTCCATTTGCTCTTTGACGCGCCCTTTGATGCGTTGGTCCATTCGATAGACTTCCATCTCCAGGTTGATCAATTCGATGAGCAGTTTGAAGCGTTTGTTTAAGGGCGTTGCCTCCAGCAACCGCTGTTTGTCTTCTATCTTAAAGGAAAAGTGGGAGGCCACGGTATCGGCCATCTTGGAAGGGTCGCTGATGCCTTCCACCTTTGCCACCAGATCTTTAGAGATATTTTTGTTGATTTTGGAATAGTTCTCGAAGCCCTCTTTAATGGTGCGGCCCAGGGCTTCAATTTCGGCTTCCGAACCGAGCACGTCGGTGATGGGGTCCAGTTCGACCTTAAAATAGTCATCGGCTTTGATGAACCGGTCGATACGGGCCCGAACCCGGCCTTCCACCAGTGCTTTCACCGTACCGTCCGGCAGGCGCAACAGTTGCAGGACGGTGCCGATCACACCCACGCGGTGGATGTCCTTTTCGGTGGGGTTGTCGATCCCCGCTTTGTTTTGGGTGGCCAGGAAGATGTGCTTGTCTTCGGTGTTCATGGCGTTGGACAGGGCGGCCACGGACTTGGGCCGGCCCACAAACAACGGTGCGACCATATGGGGAAACAGGACAATGTCGCGAAGCGGCAGCAGAGGCAACACTTGTCCTGCGGTTTTTTCTGAGTCATCCTTAAAAAAACGGGTGATATTGACCATGAGATTATCCAGCTAAGGGTTTCCGGCAAACCCGTTCATCACGGGTTAGGCCTGTTTTTTGGTTTGTTCATACAGCAGGATGGGATCTTCCTTGCTTAAGACCACATCCTCTCCAACAACACACTCTTTGACGTTTTCGGCGGAAGGGATTTCATACATGATATCGAGCATGCATGCTTCCATAATGGCGCGCAATCCACGCGCGCCCGATTTACGCTTGACGGCTTCATCGGCGATGGCCGTCAGGGCGGAATCGGTAAAACGCAAGTTGACATCCTCAAGTTCAAAGAGTTTTTCATATTGTTTCACCAGGGCGTTTTTCGGTTCGGTAAGAATCCGCACCAGGGTGGCGGCACTCAATTCGTCTAAAGTGGCGATCACCGGCAGGCGTCCCAAAAATTCCGGAATCAAACCGAACTTGATCAGATCTTCCGGTTTAACCTCTTTCAGGGTTTCGCCGATGCTGGCTTCCTCCTCCTTGACGATTTTAGCCCCGAATCCCATCATTTTGGACCCCAGGCGACGCTTGATGATGCCTTCCAATCCGCTGAAGGTGCCGCCGCAGATAAAAAGGATGTTGGAGGTGTCCACTTTGACGAAATCCTGCTGGGGATGCTTACGGCCGCCTTTGGGGGGCACGCTGGCCGTGGTGCCTTCAATGATTTTCAAAAGCGCCTGCTGAACACCTTCACCCGATACATCTCTGGTGATGGACGGGTTGTCCGACTTGCTGGCGATTTTATCGATTTCGTCGATGTAGACGATGCCGCGTTTGGCCTTTTCCACATCGTAATCGGCGTTTTGCAGCAGGGACAAGATGATATTTTCAACATCTTCACCCACATAGCCGGCTTCGGTGAGGCTGGTGGCATCGGCGATGGTGAAAGGCACATTGAGAAAGCGTGCCAGGGTTTGGGCTAACAGGGTTTTGCCGCATCCGGTGGGACCGATGAGCAGAATATTGCTCTTCTGGATCTCCACGTCTCCGGAATTCATCGATGAATCAAGGCGTTTGTAGTGGTTGTAGACCGCTACGGCCAGGATCTTCTTGGCGAGCTCCTGCTCAATGACATATTCGTCCAGCTTGACCTTGATCTCTTTGGGCGCCATCAAGTTGGCCAGTTCCCCGGCCTCCTTTTCGGTCTCCTCTTCGATGATCTCGCTGCACAGCTGAATGCATTCGTCACAGATATAGACGGCCGGCCCGGCAATCAGTTTTTTGACCTCTTTTTGATTTTTGCCGCAGAAAGAGCAAAAAAGATTGTCATTGGGGTCATCTTTTTTCGCCATGATGCTTATGCCTCCGACTTATCAATTTGGTCCAGGTCATCCCGATTGCTGATGACATGATCCACTATACCATAATCCCTGGCCTCTTGGCCCGACATAAAATAATCCCGATCCGTATCTTTGCTGATTTGATCCAGATCTTTCCCCGTATGGGTCTTGAGGATATCGTTGAGCGCCGATTTCATGCGCAGGATTTCCTTGGCCTGAATTTCGATGTCCGAAGCCTGGCCTTGAAATCCGCCCATGGGCTGATGGATCATGATGCGGGCGTTGGGCAGGGCGTATCGCTTGGTACCCGCACCGGCGGCCAGAAGCAACGCTCCCATGCTGGCCGCCTGGCCGATGCACACCGTGGTAATGTCCGGTTTGATGTACTGCATGGTGTCGTAAACCGCCAACCCCGCCGTAACCACACCACCGGGTGAATTGATATAGAAATTAATGTCTTTGTCAGGATCTTCGGATTCCAGGAACAGCAACTGGGCGATGAGCAGGTTGGCCACCTCGTCATTGATGGCGGTTCCCAGAAAAATGATGCGGTCCTTCAACAAACGGGAATAGATATCATAAGCCCGTTCGCCACGGCTGGTTTGGTCAATGACCACTGGAATGATTGGCACGCGCTAACTCCTTTGGTAAATGGTTGCGGAAGGGGGGTATGGTCAAACCACCCCGAACCAAATTGTCGATCTCATCAACCTCTGCGTCTTCTAATTGAAAGGCTCTTGAGGCCTATTTGCCGGATGCCTCGGCACCCTCGTCGGCCGCCTCCGGCGATTCGTTTTTCGCCTCAGGTTCCACTTCCGTGATTTGGCCATTATCAATGATAAGCTTCAATGCCTTCTTTTCAAGCATGGTGTGTTTAAAAAGCTGCAAGCCTTCCTGGTTCTGATTATAGTAGCCCTTTATGTGTTCAACCGGCTGTTGATAGGTTGCGGCCATCTCCTCAAAAGCCTGATCCAATTCCACGTCGCTGAGCTCCAATTTTTCCTGCTCGATGATTTTGCTGAGAATCAGATGCCGACGAACCTGTTTTTCAGCCGTGGGGCGGTATTGTTCGCTCAAAGACGCACGTGAAATGCCGGCATCTTCAAAGGAACGGTTGCTCTGCTCAAAGGACCGTTCGGCATCCCGCAGAATATGCTCCAGTTCGCCGTCAACCAGGGTGTCGGGCACTTCAAATTCGGTCTGCTCCAGAAGCTTTTGAAAAATCTGTTCGTTTAATTCCTGTTCGGTGCGTTTTTCATAACCGGAGGCCAGGTTTTTTCGGATTTCATTCTTCAGGGTGTCCAGAGAATCGAATTTTTCACCGATACTTTTGGCAAAATCGTCATCCAGTTCGGGCAGAATCTCCTCCCGGATCTCATTCAGTTTAACCTTGAACCGGACCGTTTGTCCAACAAGTTCTTGCTTAAAATAATCATCCGGAAAAGTGACGTCCATTTCCCGCTCTTCATCCACGTCCATACCGACGATGCCGTCGTCCAGATCCTTGACAATCTGGCCCGCACCGACTTTGATGATGAAATTCTCTGTTTTTTTAGTGGGTTCGAACGGTTTCCCGTCTTTAAACCCTTCATAGTCGATCACCGCCACATCATCCATCTGCAGGGGCCGGTCTTCGTCGATCTTTTCACGCTTGGCCATGTTTTTGCGCAACATTTTCAGTTGGATGTCCACCTCTTCATCACTGACGGCGTATTTGGTTTTATTTAAGGCCAACCCTTTGAATGCGATGTCGGCAATTTCGGGATTGACCTCCACTTCGGCATCAAAGGCATAGGGGCTCTGGGCTTTTAATTCGGGCGGATCCACCTTGGGACTGCCCACGATTCTGAGTTCGGTCTCTTTAATGGCCTCCATAAAAGCCGACTGAATCAATTTGCCGGAAACATCCGCGTTGACATCCTTTCCGTAGAAGCGCGTCAAAACGGATCGGGGGGCTTTACCAGGCCGAAATCCTTTGATTTTTGCCGTTTTCTTAAGCTGAGCGTAAGCGCTGTCCAACTCTCGGGTCACATCTTCCTGGGGAACTTCGATGTGCAGGATTTTTTTAACTGAACTTTGATCTTCAACCGTCACTTTCATCATACTTGCCTTTCTAATAATAAAGTGCCTCAAAGGAGCGTATCTCAAGGCACTTGGGAATTTGCTGTACCATCAACCCAAGGCGCAGCCGCAATGACCTTGGAATGTTGCCTTGCCTCATGAAGCGATGGGGACGTACGGCAGGTCAGAGGCTCGTGGGATGCGTCGAATAAAGCAATCACGCAAATCAGCGTCCTGGGCAAATTAACACCCTGGATGGATGGTTAAAATTGGTGCGAGAGGGGAGACTTGAACTCCCACTCTGTCGCCAGAGCTGGATCCTAAGTCCAGTGCGTCTACCAATTCCGCCACTCTCGCAAAAATTATGCTCGGGATCCGACTTAGATCCTTGACTTTCAATCCCTTTTTAATAAACTGTATTACCTGTAAACTAAACTGAATATTATTAAACCGATTGGGTGTCAAGTGAATTCAGGCAACGCAAAAAGCCTGCGGCCATGGGCAGGTTACCGGGTCAAGGCGCTCGCTTTGGCGGCATTGATATGGATTTTTCCGGCAGGCATCACGCCGGCGGCTGCGCCTTTCGAGTATCAGGATCGTGCCATGGGCATTGCCATAGACCCGGGCCACGGCGGCAGAGATTCTGGAGCTAAGGGCCCCACAGGCGTTTTGGAAAAGGATATTGCCATCAATATCGCCCGTCAACTGGCCCTGAAACTGGAAACCCGTTACACCATCACCCTGACCCGCAGCGACGATTACCAGGTGGACCTGCTCCAGCGTGCAGCCATTGCCAACCACGCCAAGTCCCGGCTCTTCATCAGCCTTCACTGCGGGGCCGGCTTCATGCACGCCACAGAAGGGGTAAACATCTATCGTTACGGTTCGCGCAAACACAACACTCTCACAGAGGACCCCTCAACCCCCCCCGACGCGCCGTCCCAGGCATGGGATGCGTCCCAACTGCGGCACAGCGCCGAAAGCATGAAATTGGCAACCGCCCTCAAGGACCAACTCGAGCAAATACCCGGTGTGGCACATTGCAACGTCAAAAGCGCACCGCTGACCGTATTGGAAGGATTGGACATGCCGGCGGTGTTGATCGAGATCGGCCACATCACCCATCCGGCCACGGAAAAAAAACTGTCCACCGCTTCCTATGTCGAACAACTGGCTGACATGATCAAAGCGGGCGTCGACGGCTATTTGAACGCAGCGGTCACTTCCAAACGGCCATAACTGAAGAAAGCCTCTCATCCAATGGATTTATCAACCCGTGTTGTGTCCTAGTGTAGTGTCCCGGAAGTTTGGTAACAAATTTTTGTTAAATTCAAATGCCTTTTTCCTTTGAGTCATTCCGGCGCAGGCCGGAATCCAGAGGGTTTTCAACTGGACTCCGGCCTGCGCCGGAGTGACATGAGTTTTTTAACTTACGCGGTTATCTTAAAAGATTAAGCGGGGGGGGGTTATCCCCACCGGTCGGGACAGAGC
>JASFER010000028.1:0-34473 GCA_050124755.1 Desulfobacteraceae bacterium | reverse complement strand
CCAAAAGACCCCGCCCCTCAAATGGGGCGGGGTCTTTGTCTTAAAAAAGGGGGGAGGCTTCTGGTGGTTATTTTCCGAAAATCACTTCCGGTTTCGTGGTATCCCCGGTGGCGTTAGGCCAATCCTCGGCCTTGTAGGCCTTTTGGTTGTGTTTGATCAGCTCGTTGGCTTCTTCCATATAGTTGGCAAATCGTTTCTTGCACTCGTAAAACCCATGCCACCAAGCATAATCCGGTGCCATCATGGCAGCGCCGAAACGCGCTCTGCGACCCTCATGATGCCAGAGTTCGTAAAATTCGACTTCAAGCCGTTCATCGAAAAATCTGCTGTTGTCCAGCAGGCCTTTTTCGTAGAGTTCATCCAATTTGGCCTTGGCCGGCTTGAAATAGACATCGTTGTATTCCATCATGGCCTTGTCCATCTGCA
The DNA here is from genome assembly GCA_050124755.1 of Desulfobacteraceae bacterium. Taxonomy (GTDB): domain Bacteria; phylum Desulfobacterota; class Desulfobacteria; order Desulfobacterales; family Desulfosarcinaceae; genus JARRKU01. Next base: position 34,047 of record JASFER010000028.1, on the reverse strand, counting down.
CGAAATGCCCATCCGTCCATGTTTTGCCGTGACACTGCAGGCAGATCTGTTTCATCTTTTCCCGTTCCACATCCGGATTGGTCTTGGCCGGGTAGGCTTTAAATTCATTAGGTCGAACAGTAAGCGGGGCCTGTGACTCCCAGGCCAGCCGCTCGGTGACATCATGAGTGGTCAGCGTGCTGCCGGCGCCGGACATGTGGCAGGAGGCGCATGTGGGACCGCGATAGTCCACACCCGGGGTCCATGTGCCGGGAGCCGAGTTCCAGTTGTAGTCGTCTCCGTGGGCGGTATAAATATCGCCGTGCTTGGACTCCATGTAGATTTCAATCTGAGGGTGATCCGGGCCCAAATGGCATTGACCGCAGGCTTCGGGTTTACGGGCCTCCATCACCGAGAATTTGTGGCGCGTATGACAGCTGGTGCAACTGCCCAAACTGCCGTCCAGGTTCACCCGCCCGACACCTACGTTGGGCCACGTGGCCGGGTCCAGGCCTGCTTCCGTATTCTTCAAAATGGTGCCGTGGCAGTGGTAGCACCCGTTGATGCGCTCAAATGCGCTGTTCATGCCCTTATTCAGCCAGGGATCGATCTTCCAGATGATCTCCATGGTATTGGCATGCTTGCTCCGGCTGTATTGTTCGGCCTCATCCGGGTGGCAGCGTGAGCAGTCCTTGGGGGTCACCACGGCGGTCACCGGTACACGATACGCTTTTGTGCCGTACTTCTTATCGCTCTGCTCGTACTGCTTGTAATGGCTCTTGCTGACGTCCTTGTCATGCGCTTCGGCCATATGGCAGTCCAGGCAGGTGACGTTGGCACTGGCATGCCGGCTCTGGGACCAGTCAGCGAAAAGACCCGGGTTTTCCGCGCGATGACATTCGATGCAGGCAATTTCCTGCGGCGACATGGCGCGTTCCAGCCGGAATGCTTTCACTTTGGGCAAATTTTGAGCTTCCGTCTGCATTGCTCCCATGGTCATCGCACTGACAATCCCGGCGCATAGAATCGTCAACAATAAACGCTTTTTCATGATGAGCCCCCTCTTTAGATGATGCAATATTCAGAATGTTTCCAACCCCATATTCTATAAAAGCACTCAAAATCAGCCTTCAGAACACCATGCCGGTGGCCCGGTAGGGCGGGCGATATTGCTTATACCGGTAGATATGGGTTTGGTTATGGACCAGGTCGCGGTGACAATCCACGCATTTTTTCTCCATGCCGGGCAGTGGATATAAGGTGGATTTGTGGGCCAGCCGGGCACCGCGGTTATTGGGAATGCTCAACAGATTGCGATGACATTTCCGGCATTGGGCATTTTTAAAAGAAGCATAGGCGGCCTGGCGGTTTTTCCGACGATCATAGGCTTCGATGGTGAAATGCTTAATGATATCTTTAATCCCATGAAACGTTTTGGCGTAAAAAAAGTCAATGGTATCCTGGGGAGCCGGCAGGTGGCAATCCATGCAGTCGGCCACAAAGCCTTGGGCGTTATTCACGTGGGTGGATGCCTTCCATTCGTTGTAGGCCGGTTGAATTTCATGGCAGGTGGCGCAAAATTGCGGTGTGGATGTCCGTACCATCGTATAATAGCCGAGACTGAACAGAGGAAAGGCAACTAAAATTCCAATAATCATCCAAATCGCCGGTTTAGTGACTTTTTTCCAGGCAGACCTGCCTGGATCAGAAGGACGACCGGACGCGTTGCTTGCCATGTTGCCTCCTAAGCTGAAAGCCTAACGGTCATCAGTGCAAGCGCGATCAAAGTCGAGGTAGAGCTCCCGTGGCAATTCGGTGTTCAATTGGAATAAGTAAGGGGTCGGGTGGAATCGGGAAAATTCAGATTGAATTTGTAAGCTATCATGAACATGGACGCTGGTCAATTGCTGAAAAGCACTGATAATAAATGGCGCTGTTTTCAGAACCCTCTATAGGGTCACATTTTACTTTTTGCGCCATCTGCGCATCACTTCCCCGGCGCACAGCCACCCGGACCAAATCGCCCCGGTAAATCCGGCTCCGGGAAAGGTCCAGGCCGAGGCAAAATAGAGGTTGGGCACGCCGGATATGGCGCCCAGACGCCGCAGGCCTGCCTGGCCGGGTGTTTGGGCAAAGCCGTATGCCGTGCCTTGCGGATTGAGCGTGTAGCGCTGGACGGTTCTGGGCGTGCCCACCTCGCAACACTCGATCAGATCGGAGATGCCCGGCAGCAAGCCCTCGAGTCGCTGGATCAAGATCCTGGTCACCGTTTCCTTTTTGAAGGCATAAGCCTCCGGATTCAAACCGCTCCAATCTTCCAGGTAATCTGGTGTGCAGATTACCCCCACACCTTTTCCATCCGGCGCCAGACCGGAATCGATCCGGCTGTAATCCACAAAAACAAAAAGGCGCCGGGCAAAATCACCGCGAAAGTTTTCATGCACCTGACGCAGGGTGGTGAGGCTGGCGTCGGAAACAAAGGTGGAATAGTTCCGGCTGCCCACACAGGCCGGATCCTTTTTGAATCCAAGGTAAATGGTAAGCAGGCTGCAGGCAGGTTTCAGGTTGCCGATCTTCTTTTTCAGGACAGCCCCCAGGGCTTGGGGCAGCAAATCAACCACGTTTGGAACGGCGCAGTTGGCGATGACCGCCGGGGCCAAAGCCGTGCGGATTTCACTTTCCCGGGCCAGGGTTTTGCGATAGGTCACCCCTGCTGCCTTGCCATCCCTGACGAGAATACCAGTGACCTGTTGCCTGCAGAGCACCTTCCCGCCCCTGGCCCGGATCTTGCCGGCGAGGAAATCTGAGAGCTGTTGGGAGCCACCGTTGATGTAATGACCGCCACCGGTAAAATAGCTGCTCTGGGCCGGGCCAAAATAGATCATGGACATGGTGTAGGGATCATCGTGATAGTAGAACAGGTTGGCCTGCAGAAGGAGCTTTAGATCCTCATTGTCTATGATCCTGTCAAGGTAGCGGCCCAGAGTTTGGCCCATGAAGCACACCAGCCGGGGATACAGCACGGGCATGAAAGGATAACGCAGGCGGATCTTCCACCGCGCAGTCGGCAGTCGGGCCACCTCGCGCCGGATGCCGCCGATGGTATTAAAAAAGTGTCGAATACCTTTTCTTTCGCGGGGAAACGTCGCCGTAAGGAGCCGTAAGGCCTCTGCACCGTTGTCCGGTATCACGATATCCAGATGGGAGTTGACGTAGCGGTAAAATTCAGGGACCCTGACAAATCGGATCTGTTGCAGAACACCAAGATCGTCGAGCATCCCGGTCTTGGGATCACCTTGATCCAACCCGTCCATTTCATGCAGGCCCACTTCCATTTTAAACGCTTTGCGACGGAAGACCGTAGCGCATCCGCCTACAGCAACATGCTGTTCGAGCAAAAGGACGCGGTAGCCTTCTTTGGCCAGCTTGGCGCCGGCGGTCAGACCACCCAGTCCACCCCCTACGACAATCACATCGAAATCGTTCAACCTAAATGTCCTCTATCCTGATCCTGGTAGTTCCGATGATTGACAATGCTTTTCCTATGGCCAAACATGATGGGGCACTTGAAGTTGACGGCGCACCCGTGCATGGTATTATCGCTTGACAGATAAACGCCGCAGGCCAGCGCCATGAGGCTGCAGAACCGGATTGTCGGCAATCGCCTGTTCAAAGGCCTGGTGAACCACTGTGGGAAACGGCTCCGCGACGGGCTGGCCATCTTTGTCCCGGCGGATCCAGGCCGTGTCCTGGCTGCCGGTGGCCAGTTTGATCCGCCGGCCCGCTTGATCCAAACGGTAATATTCGAAGGCAAAGCTTGCCCTTGAAGCCGACAACGCTTTCAGCGCCATGGTGACCACAATGCGATCAAAGGGCATGGCTTCGCGCAGATGGTCCACCCGGCTGTGCAGACAGAGCAACTCACCTTTCTCTCCGATCCCGCTGAAGTGATCCGGAATCAACTCATAAAAGAAACGATCACGAATGCTTCCCTGCCACTCGTAATAGTTGGCATAGTATACGTTGCCGACCACATTGGCCTGTGGCAGTGCCGTTTCAAATATCTGTTCTCTTAAAAGCGGCTTGATCACCGGCCCTGGCGGAGCGGTGTAGACAGGTTCTTCGCCGGTTGCTCCGCCAAATCCAGCAAGGGGTTCCGGCAGAGGATCCAATTGGTCCGGCGTATCGGTTTTGGTGGGCAGCATGTTCGCCATAAAGCGGGTGAAATAGTCAGGGTAAGGCGCCGGCCGTGCAACGCCCGGCCCCACCAGTTCCACCCATGTAGTCTGAATCCGGCAAAAAGCGATCCGGACGTAATCCCCGTCAGGTAAAAGCTTGCGAAAATCATAGTTCAAGGTCATGGTTGAGTTCTCAGGTCCGCTGTTGTCGGCGGTCCACATCCGCTGTTCCAGCAGATCACCGGTGGCGGCTTCACCGAGGATAGTGATTTCACTAAAATTGGTCACACTGCCCCAGCGTCCGGTGGAAATCTGGGCCATAAGCCGATCCATCACCGGCCATACCGAGGCTTCTCTGGACTCTCCCATCCATTCGATATAGCTTGAAAAATATATTCGTCGGCTCAGCTGCGCACTGGGTTTGAAGGTCACCGGAAAACGGCGCACAAAAACCAACTGGTCACAGGGGCCGGTGGTATCGATATCAAAGGCTTTGGGGCCAAAAAGGGGTGCATAGGCCTTGTTGTAAGAGTTGATCGCCTCAGTGGCGCTTTCCGGTGCTGTATGGGGCTGGACTGTCACTGCGACGATTCTGTCCGGTCCCCAGGTCAGACTGAGCGGCAGGGTCAGAATTCGGATGACTTGATCAGCGGCGGCATGTTCAAAAAGGACGGCCCGCTCTTCCTGCCGGACAATGGTCAGGGCGTTGCTATCGGTTTGTGATGTTTTAAAAAGCGCTTCGCGGGCTGCCCAGATGCGCGTGCCGGCCTGATCCAGCGAATCCGAGCCTTCTACCAACTGATCCAGCAACTTATTGGCCGCTTCGCCCAACAAGGCCGACCATTGTTGACGGCTGCGATGGGTGATGCAAGCAATATCGCATCCCTGCGGCTTTTTTCCGGCCGTTGCCAAGCAGAGTCGTTCGTCATGGGACAAAGAGAGCGCGATGGTTGGATCCCCGCCAGAGACCAGTTCCGGTTTTCCAGAGGCTTGCCAGCGAATCGTGGGTGTAAGGTTCGATGGCGTCAACACCTGGGCGGCGGCGTGCATCAGCAACGGCTCCTCTTTGTGGTGGCGTTTGGCTTTGGAAAGCTTGTGAATACCGGGTTGATAGGCCAGCGCTATTTGGGGCAAGACCATGCCTGCCTGAGCGGCGGCATGGGAAAGCTGATCTTTAACCAGTATCTGATCACGGGCGGCTGGATCCACCAGATCGCTGACCGTTGGATAGTCGTCGAAATGTTTCAATATTTGCAGTTGATAATCAGACAGACGCTGCAACACCCGATCTTCATGGTCAACGGCCACGATCTCGGTATGAAAGCGCTGTTCGGTCCGTCCCATTAAAACCACTCGGGCTTTTGCTTTCCCGGATGACAAATTGTGATGCAACCCAAATTCCCAGCGTTGGATATAAACCGGCAGGCTGCGATCTTGCGGCATCATCAGGGCGGCTGAATGCAAAAGGGCATCATTGAAGAAGGGATCGCCCAGGATGAAATGCGATGACACTTCTCCGTCAAGATTAAATGCCGCGGCGCTGTTTGTCTCCGCCTTCTCCATCGACGCCTCGAAGACCGCCGAACTTTGCCCCTGCGCCCGGGCAACCAGCTTCCAGATGCGACCCAGGCGTTGAAAGCGCGGTCCCTGAAACAGCAGCGTGGGACGATAGAGGTCATGGGCGGGAATCAGCGCCAAAGCTTTTTGTGGGTGGTCAATGATGCAATGGGAAAGGGTCCCCGGGGTCTCATCCAGAGATAAGGTCGCTGAAAAACTGGGGCCTTTGAAACCGCTGCCGACGACATAAATTTCGGTGTTGATGCGCTGGGCCGTTTCCTCAGTGCGGTCTTCGCGGACCAGGGCCCGAATCACGATGGTCGTGCCTTGTTTGGGGTCCACCGTGATCGGTCGCTGGAGATGGATCTTTTCGGCCACCACCTTTTTGGGTTGCCAAATTCCCGACAAAAAGGCCGCCGTTTGGGCCATCGCCTCCAATCCAAAGACGGTTGGGAATAGATAAGACCCCTGAAAATGATGATCTTGCAGATATGCGTCTTGTTCAAGCGTCAGGTGGGTTTGAAACACTGCCTCGACACCCGGGGTGACCGAGAGCAGTTTATTCAGAAAGCGGGCACCGGGCAAGGCCTGGATCGGTTGCGGCCGCCACGTATCGAGTCCGCTCATTCTGGCGCTGACCGCCACCTGATGGGCTTGAGGGTCGGACATGAACAACCGGGCGAAATGGGTCTCACCCGCCCTAGTGGGGATGGCTTCGATACCTTTTGCCCGAAGCTTTTCGACGCTGCCCATCCGTGCACCCATACCCGTGTCACGCCAAATACTGAACGCCACCGCCTGGGTTTGGGTTTCGGGATGGTCGGCAGCAAAGCGGCGCAATAAAATCTCCAGCCCTTCATTAGAGAACCCATACCAGGCATTTCCAGGCATGCCGGTAATGCCGATCACCGAAGTCAGGCCGACGATTAATTTCGGCGGTGTCTGGGCCAGAACGTTGAAAAGGTGGCCGGCGCCGCACAGCTTTGGTGCAATTTCGGTATAGGCCTCGGCCGGTGTGACGGTCTGGGTCGGACGCGGGATATTCAATCCGGCACCATGGATAACCGCTGCCACCGGTCCCATTTCATTTTCAATCCGCGCAAGCGTGGCAGCCACCGCCTTCTGGTTGGTAAGGTCACAGCAATAATACTCGGCGGTCAGGCCGTGGTCGGTATAGCGCTGCAGCGTGGCGGTTAATGGGTTGTTGTCGTTGCTCCCGGCTGTGGTGACCGGATAGGGGGAACTGCCCAACAGAGCGGTTCGACACCCGATGGTATGCGCGACCCGAAAGGCGCAGGCTGCCGTGATGCCTTTGCCGCCTCCGGTTACCAGCAGCACGTCTTGTCGGGACCAGGTAATCGAGCGCGGGCGGTATTGACCGGGATCGAGCAGGTACGGGCGCGGGATGCGGCGGGTCATCTTAGAATCATAGGCTGCAGCTGAAAAGACCTGCGGAGAATGAATTTCCGCCAAGGCTGCGGTTGCTATCTGTTCGGGTTCGGCAGTAGGTGAAAAATCCACAACCCGTACACACAGATCCTTCCTCTCATGATGCAGGCTGGCCGCTAAAGCGACGCTGCTGCATTGCGTCCACTGGTAAAAAGGAGGCCGGGTACCCAAAAACCCACCTCCGAATTGCAGGAAGGCGATAATAATGCGTTCTTGGGATGCCTGTGAAACTTGGGGGGGCGATAATATCGATGCCCGATGTTCAATGGCTCTAAGGACCTGCTCTTTGATCGTGGTTGTGGAAAGGGGCTTTTGGGGCAAAATGGCAATCAGATGGGTATGGAAAGGATCAGCAGCGCCGGTCATCGCAGGCGGCGTGCCGACAGCTGCCGTTACCACACGGGCGCCCTTTTGGATCAGCGCTGCTTGCATGGCGTCACTGATATTGGTTTCCGATTGACAATTGATCAAAAGAACACGGGCGGTTTTCCAGTGATCTTTCTGTTGCTGTCCCCCATTGGGTGGTAGCACAGGCAGGCTGGCGGTCTCGAGGCGCACACCGAAATCACGCACCCAAGGCTCGGCATCGTCCAAAAGCTCGTGCAGGTTGACATCCAGGAAGCCCTGGGTTGTAAAGGGTGAAGTGGCTTCGACCATGGCAGCTGCCGGCGATTCTTCGGATGACTGGATGAGCAGGTCAAGAATATCCGCCAGGGTGGCTGCCTGCGGGGGGGGAGAGGATAATTCCAGCTTGATTCCCATGCTCAGAGCCGCCCGGCTGACCAGATCACCGGCTTTGATGGAATCCAGGTTCAAGTCGTCCACCATTCGAAGATTCAGGTTGAGACTTTCGCGAGGAAAAGCGGTGATCTCTTGTACCAGTTCAAAGATAATCCCGGCGATGGCCGATCGGGAAAAGGCTGCCGTTTTTTTTTCGCTCGATGGAGGCACATTCGCCGCGGTGGATCGACGGTGGTACAATTCCTTCGCTGCATCGGCAATTTCAGCCAAAGTGGCATTGGCAAGAACAGCCGGGTTTCCAGGCCAGGTGATACCACAGGCGCCTGCATAGCGAGACAGCAGATCCGCGGCTTTGATTGAATCGAGGTTCAAGTTATCTAAAAGGCGCAGATCCGGTTTCAGGCTCTCCAGTGGAAACCCGGTCAATTCGTGCACCGTCTGGTAAAGCAGCGTTTGTGTATCAACTGCCGTGGCTTGGTCAGCGGGCGGCTTTGCTTCGGCAGGCGGCATAACCGCTGCTGGACGGTCCGCCACGCGAACAGGGTGGGTCGGCAAGGCCAAACCCCCGTGCTCAAGATCCGCCCGAATCACCTGGGCCAGAAAGGCACCCCGGGTGTTAAGATAAGCGCTCAATTCTTCGTCAGGCAGATTGGACAGCTCTCCCAGAACGCCAGTGATGGCGTCCGATGAACGTCCCGCGATGGACGGGGACTGATCACCGCTGGTTTCGAACGCGGTTTCACAGGGATTGGTAATGAATTGTTTTTCGGTCGCCGGCGTGAAGGGCCGTATCAGACGGTTTTTGTAGAGGCCCGGCCACGCAATGTCGGCCCCCTGCACCCAGGCATTGGCCAGAACCCGGTTTAAATCGCGGTCTTCGTCAGGCTGTGAGGCGACCGGCAAACAGGTGGGGCCCTGTTTGTCCAATATGTCGGAGACCAGGCGTGTCAGGACATTGCCGGGGCCGACCTCCACCATTAGATCACATCCCTCGGCAATGGTCTCCACCGTGCGGATGAAATTTACATGCGAACGCAACTGCTCAGCGAAATGTTCGCGCACGCCCACACCATTGCGAATTTCATCGCCATTCACGCTGCTGATCAGACGGCACTTGAGCTGGGGAAGCGTATCGGGAATGTGACTGTCATTGGCAATGACATCAGCAGCCGGCGCTGCCAGCGCCGAGTGAAAGGCGTTGGAAACAGGCAGCCGGCGCGAAGGAATTCCTTCGGCGGAGGCAAGCTGCATCAACGATTCCACCGCGGCGCTCTCTCCGGACATGATGATCTGGGTCGGGCTGTTGATATTGGCAATAACCAGGTAGTCGCTGATCTGCTTCAACATTTGGCGGGCTTTCTCCTGGGAGCAGTGCAGGCTGACCATGGCACCCTGTTTGCCAGGGTCAGCCTGCATGGCCTTCCCTCTTAACTGCGCGAAATAGATCAACATTTCAAAATCATAAGCCCCGGCAGCATAAAACGCTGTCAGCTCACCCAGGCTGTGGCCGGCCACGACATCCGGTTTTATGCCCAATTGCGCCAATTGGCGAAGCCATAAGGCCGATGCCAGGCAGATCGACGGCTGTGCGATCTGCGTCTCGGCAAGGGCGTTGGACCATTGTTCGACCTCATCCTGGCCGCTGGCCCGTTCCGAGGGACGATAGATGATTTGATCCAAGCGGGGATGGTCCGTGTTACCGATCTTGGCCACTGTATGCTTCAGCATATCGCGGGCCCATTGATGTCGTTGGATCAGTCGCTTGGCCATATTGAGCTGCTGGGAGCCTTGACCTGGAAACAAAAATCCGATCCGTGGCGTTTGCTTCACATGTCCCAGCCAGCTGGTATTCAAGTTCCCGTGACGGCCCCACATGCTTGGATCATGATCATTCATCTTTGCAAGCATCTGTTCCAAATCGTTGCAAGCGGTAGTGAGTCGCCTGGGGTCATCGGCAATCAGGGCGCCGCGCCAGTGTAGACTTGCGTCTGTTTCGCGGCCTAGTTTACTGGCCAGATCGGTCAATTCGGCAATACTGATTCCCCGGGCCAGTTTACGCAAGCCGACCACCTTGGATTTAAGTTCCAGGGGGGTCGCACCCGCCAGGACAAAAATTTCACTTTCTTGATGCGAGACGAGCAATTCGTGTTCTTTAAGTCGAGGGGTCAGGTGCTCTGCCGGTGGGTCAGCCGACTCGATGGCCACATGGCAGTTGATGCCGCCAAATCCCATAGCCGATACACCGGCGCGAAGGGTCGCATCGCGAGGAAGTACTTCACCGGCTAATAGGGGGTAGAGTCGGCGGGCTTGATCATTAAATAGGGGGTGTGGATCCCGGCAACCTGCCAGCGGCGGTAAAACACGGCGATTAACCGCAATGATCGCTTTAAGCAATCCGCCAATACCGGAGGCTGCCTTAGTGTGCCCGATAATTGATTTGAGCGAGGTGATTCCACAGGTGCGTTGACCATCGGCAGGTGGCAGGGCCCGAGCGATGGATGACAGCTCCGCTTTGTCACCCACAATGGTTCCCGTACCATGACCCTCGATAAAATGCAGCGCTTCAGGACCAAAGCTGCAGTTTCGGTATGCGTTATTCAGCGCCCGGGCCTGTCCCGTTGGATTGGGTGTAGTAATGCCGGTACCACCGCCATCGGATGATATTCCCCAACCCTGTAGCACAGCATAAATATACCGTTCCCGAGTTTTGGCGTCTTCCAAACGCTGCAGGACAACAAATCCACAACCTTCCCCGGGAATGAATCCACTACCGCGGCGGTCGTAAACATTCATATCCTTAGCAGTCAACGCACCGGTCTTGGCGAATCCGACCAGCTCAAAAGGATCCAGGCTGATATCTACCCCGCCGGCCAGGGCCAAGTCGATGTCCCCTCTGGCCAATTGCGTGGCAGCGGTGGATACGGCCAGCAGGGAAGAAGCACAAGCGCCATCGATAGAGTAGCCTCCGCCATTAAAATTTAGATAGTTGCAAATGCGGCCGCCAATCGTATTGGAGAGTCCCCCGGCCAGGGTATCCTCATTGACTGTCGAAAAAACCGATTTATAAGACGCTTCTAAACGGCTGACCAATTGACGCAAAAGACCATTGCGCAATCCCATCCGTGCGGCGACCGTTTCTACAGCCCGTTGAACATAGGGCCAGCGCAGGCGCAGTGTGCTGGAACGGGTTTGTTCACCGGCCAAGGTATTGCCAACGATAACCCCTGTTCGATCGCCGGGCACTGTTTTGCGGCTATAACCCGCATCAGTCATTGCTTCCAGAGCGATCTCCAAGGCCAGCCAGTGGACGATGTCTGTGGCCCGATACGTCGATTGAGGAATACGCCGGAGAGCCCAGTCGAACTTAAAGCCATCGATGACGGCCGCGCGACGACCATAAGTTTTATCCGGCATCTTTGGGTCGGCATGGTAATACTGATCAAGGGGCAGCCGCTGGTCCGGCAGGCGGCGAAAGGCGCGGCGTTTGGCCAGAACGTTTTCCCACAATTGCAATGGATTGCGTGCATCTGGATAATAGCAGGCCAAACCGACAACGGCTATGGGGCAATGGGCGGGACAAGGGGCCATTTTCTTATTCCTCTTTTTTACTTTAAAATTCAACCCGATAGGCAACAGCCTTGCGGCATGCATTGAAGACGCATTGCAACCAAACCATCCGGTTTTCTACAGCTGTTATCATGCAGATGGGGCACCCAATTAAGCAGCGGGTGTTGACGGGTTGGATGCAAAAAATGGCTTCTAGTGGCCTTGGCAGCCCAGAATCTGTACAAAGGATGGATGTTGCGATCCATTGAAAGAAAAGGGGGGCTGCAAGGCTTTAAGCGAAATTACAGCTGCAAACTAATGCTACGGGTTTTAGCCAAAAAGTGCGATGTGCAAACAGATGACGATGCCAGCAAGGTTACCGTTAAAAAGCCTAAACAGATCAGTGCCGATTCTTTACAAAACCCATATGATGGGAGAAATGCTCTTTACGGCCTAACGGTACAAACGAACCTTGTATTACATCAATTAACAGAAGGCGAGGACCGAACGGCATGTATAAAAAATTGCGAGGCAGCGACAAACCAAGTGGAGAACAAAGTCTTCGGTCTTGCGCCAGTATATTAGCTATACAATGTAAAGTAATAGTATTGCTGCCCTCAATAAGAAATAGATATAAATCTATTTCTTAATGTAAGTGGTAAGATGCATCACACCGGCGGTTGAAACGATCCTTCAGGATCAGTTTTTTTGCGTAGCCCTAAAAAACCGATAAGGTCGGAGCCCAGCAAAAGGACCGCTGCGGGGACAGGAACAACATTGGTTGGCCCGGACCCTATAAGTGATCCATATTTTTTCTCTTTACGGTGATGGTCTGGATTTTTTCCTATGAGCTCTACCTATGGGATTTCGTCCTTGACTCATCTGCGTTGCACAAATGCTGAAATACCAATAGTCGTTTGATAATGCGCAAAAGGAGATTGATCGTTAGGAGAACAAGATACGCAGATACGAGCCATCTTTACCTAAAAAAACAATGGCGTCAATCAGACGCGCGTATGATTAAGTTCTTAGTGCCACCGCTTTATTCTAGGTAAATAGTATTACTACGGTCACATCGTAAAATACCAATCTTGGCACTTGGCAGAAGCCTTGTTAGAAAGTTGCATTGTACAACCAAATGCAAGATCTATAAAACCAAAGGTAATCCGGTACAATTGACAGAAGGACTTATTGATGGCACGTCCTTTGCGGATTAAATATCCAGGTGCCTTTTATCATGTGATCAATCAAAGATTGATGTCTTCCGCGGGTGACCCAGGCAACTTGTTGCCTGGGTTGCGTACCAACGAGAGGAAGGATAGAGCAACCGGTTTGATATGGGCTTATCTATGCGAAATCAGAAAAAAGTGCAGGTGCCCAATCGGATAAATTGATTTTTGTCAGCAGTTGCCCACACGCTGATCATATAGTTTGCCTTTATCAATTGGCATTCAGCATTTTCCTTTGGGTTTGGTGGCATCCCCATTGACGTTCGGCCAATCTTCTGCCTTGTAGGCCTTAAATCTGTCAATTACTCAATTAATGCCGCTGCTTGAGGTGGTCGTTGACTTTGTATGAATCATACCCATTTTAGAGCGATAAAATGCAGCGTGTTCAACCCCCCATCGTAGGAGACAGCATCATGAGCATTACGCGAAGCTTTGACGTGGTGATTTTAGGAACCGGGCCCGCCGGCCTGCAGGCCGCCATCCATGCCGCCCGGCGGAAAGTGTCGGTACTGGTGTTGGGCAAAGAGACCAAGAGCAGCCTTTACAGCGCTCACATCGAGAATTTTTGCTGCATCTTTAAACTTTCCGGTGAAGAGATGATCACCACCGGACGGCAACAGGCGGCCAATTTCGGTGCCGAGTTCCTGGAGCAGGATGTGTTGCATATCCAGACCTTTGAAAAGGGGTTTGACATCAAGGTGGAGAGCGGAGCCGTCATACGGGCCAAATCCCTGATCATTGCCACCGGCACCCAGCGCAAACGCCTGGGTGCGCCGGGGGAAAAGGAGCTGCTGGGCAAGGGTGTCTCCTATTGTGTGGACTGCGACGGCAACTTTTACCGCGACCAGGATGTGGCCGTGGTGGGCGGCGAGAGTGCAGCGGTTGACGGGGCCCTGACCCTTACCGAAATCGCCGGCACTGTCCATCTGTTATATGACACGCTGGAGGTGTCGCCTGATTTAAAGGCCAAGCTTGAAAACAGTTCGGTAAAATACCATCCAGGGGTTCAGGTAGAACGCATCGAAGGTGACAACGAAGTTCACACCTTGGTGCTCAACGACGGGCAGCGACTCAGCGTTTCGGGCGTGTTTATCGAGCAGGGCGCCAAAGGGATCATGGAACTGGCCACCACGTTGGGTATTATGCTGGATGATGAGATGCAGTATATCGCCGCCGACAAGCGGCAGGCCACCAATATACCGGGTGTTTTTGCCGCCGGCGATGTGTGCGGTCCTCCCTGGCAAATGGCCAAAGCCGTGGGAGAGGGGTGTGTCGCCGGATTGGAGGCGGCCAAGTTCGCCAAGCAGAATTAGAAGTGGTTTCAAAACCTCCCCTCGAACCCAAACCCGGTGTTGGGCTGCAGATTTAAATCCTCAAAATAGTATACTATTCCTCCGGTTTAAATCTGCAGCCCGCCTTGATTTTGGGCCCGAGTGAAGATTTTGAAACCACTTCCAGTGTCATCCTAGTATCTCCCGTTTCACATCGATACCGAATTTTTTGATTCGCTTCCAGACCGTTACCCGGCTCACGCCCAATATCCGGCCGGCCTCGGACTGGTTGCCGTTGGTCCGGCGAAGCACGCGCAACAGTTCCTCCTTTTCCAATTCATGGTTGTCGGGCACGTCATTGGGCGGCGGGCACTGCGGTGTATGGCCCAACAATTTTGGCGGCAGGTGTTGAACGCCGATACCTCCACTGGGGCACAGCACAAAGGCGTATTCGATGGCGTTGCGCAATTCCCTGACATTGCCGGGCCAATGGTATTGGGTCATTTTCTCCATGGCTTCAGGCGTCAGGCCTAATATTTTTTTACCGGTTTTGTCCGCATTTTGCCGGATAAAGCTTTGTACAATGGCGGGTATATCTTCTGCACGCTCCCGAAGGGCCGGACACGTCAAGGGGAAAACATTGATGCGGAAGAAAAGATCTTCTCTGAACCGGTCCTTTGAGATGAGATCTTCAAGGTCTTTGTTGGTGGCGGAGACGATCCGGACATCCACCTTAATCGGCCGCTGTTCACCGACGCGTTCGATCTCTTTCTCCTCCAGCACACGCAGCAGTTTTACTTGTGTGGACGGTGGAATATCACCGATTTCATCCAGAAAAATGGTTCCTTGATGGGCCGCTTCGAAGCGTCCCACCCGCGTTCGATCTGCGCCGGTATAAGAGCCTTTGGCATGGCCGAACAACTCACTTTCCAGCAGATTTTCATTCAGGGCGGCGCAATTGACTTTGATATAGGGTTTGTCCCGGCGATCGCTGGCCTCGTGGATCGCGCGGGCCACCAGTTCCTTGCCGGTGCCGCTCTCTCCATTGATCAATACCGGCGCCTGGGTCAGGGCCACATTTTCGATCATTTCGAACAGGGCCTGCATCACCGGGGAGCGCCCCAGGATACCGTGGTAGCCTTTATCCAGGTTCAAGGTGCGCCGCAGGTTGAGAATTTCATCCTGCTGCCGGACGATTTCGCTCATGTCTTTGATGGTCTCAACCGCCCCGACGATCTCTCCATCGTCATCATAGAAGATAGAGGCATTCTTGATTATCGTGATGGTTCTTTTGTCTTTATGGGTGATGGTGCAGCGTTTGGCTCTGACACCGCCCCGCCGATAGAGGCCGCACCACTGTCGGCCGGACCCTTTGCCGATGATTTTACATCCGGTGCAGTCCAACACCCGGCATGACCGGCCCACCAACTCTCGGGACGAATATCCGGTCAGTTCTTCGGCCGCAGGGTTGACCGCCATAATGGTGCCTCTGGGATCCACCACCAACACACCATCCTGGAGGGTATCCACGATGGTCTTCCAATATTTCGACAGGTCCATGCCCCGCTCCCTTTGCTAACGTGTTAACCAAACAGGTTAACACCTGCTAACATAACAACGCTGCCCGTCATCTGCAAGCTATCCTTCATAATTTATAATAGCACGTAATTTTATGGGCTTAGCGGTAAAATCGATTTTTGGCACAACCGTTGCTCTCCTTCTTTGATTGAACGAATGACGGTTTATTAAGCAGTCTGTATGCTTGTGAACCGCCGGCTCCAAACACTTATCAGAGCTATCAATAAGGAGGTGAATATGGCGCAGAGGCAATGGTTTTACGGAATGATCAACCAGTGGGCGGTCATTGCCATGATATTGTTTCTGACGGGGGTGTGGACCTTACCGGCAGCGGCTGCGGAAGACACGGAGGCCCTTCGGAAACAACTGAAATCAATGCAGCAGCAGATGGAAACGCTGCAAAAAAAATTGGATGAGATGGAGACCCAAAACTCCAAACAGGCTGAAGAGACCCGGGAAATCGGGGAACGCCTGGACAAGGCTGAACTGCATACAGCTACGGATAAGATCTCGTTTGGCGTTGATTTTCGCACCCGGGCGGAAACCCTGCATTATACAAACATAAACATGGCCCCCTCATCGTTGACCAACGGATTTTTCACTCCCTATGCCGTCGGCGGTTTCAACGAAGGGACGCTGGCCCAGATCCAGGGCCGCATCGCCGCCATGGCCGGCGCCGGGATGATACCGCCGGTGGAAAAGGTCGATGCGGACAACGATATTATCTACACCAACCGTCTGCGGCTGAACATGAATGCCCGCATTAATCCCCGGCTGACCTTCGGTGGTCGGCTTGCGGCTTATAAAGTGTTCGGGGACAGCACCGGGGTCAAATTCAACCAGGGAAGTTTGGGGGATGTCACCTTTGACGGCAATACGTCCAGCCTGCCCCACGGAGACACCATCCACATGGAAAGGGCCTATTTCAACTATAAATCCGATCTCGGCAATGTTCCCATGAACCTTTCCGTGGGGCGGCGCCCGTCCACCGAAGGCCCGCCTGCGGAGTACCGCAACAACAGCCTGGAAGGCGGCTCTCCGCTGGTCTCAATTATCAATTGGCAGTTTGACGGCGCATCCCTGTCATTCGCTCTTGAAGATGTCACCGGCATCCCGGGAGCGGCCTTTAAGCTGTGTTACGGCGTGGGATTCGAGGGCGATTGGGGCAACTCCTCATCGCTGAGCAGCAGCCGTCCCGATGTGGAAGATGTTCATATGTTTGGTTTTATTGCCGATCTGTTCAATGATGACGTCACCCACGTCAACCTGATGTATGCCCACGCTTCAGACATTACCGACGGCTTTACCGGTCTGACGGTGATGCCGTTTATCGCCTACAAGCAGGACACGGACGGGGACGGTGTTGATGAATATTTCTTTGAAGCCAACACCGGCGGATACGTCAGCCGGTTGGAGCCCATGACCAATATTGGCGATTGGGACGCGGCCACCGTATTGCTGCGAACCAATCTGGCGGACAAAGGCCCGGATATCGATGTTTTTCTCTCCGGCTCCTGGACCCATACAGACCCATCTAAAATTTCCGCAAATCCGTTTTATGAACTGATGGGCATGGGATTGCTCAACTCCAACGGCGAGCTGGAGGCCCGGGACGGCTATGGCATATATGCCGGTGTGATTTTCAATCTGCCGTGGAATGCGCGCCTGGGGATCGAGTACAACTGGGGCTCCCAATACTGGTTCAATTTCACCGGCGCGGAAGACTCCCTCGTAGCCAGCAAACTGGCCGCCCGCGGTCAGGTCTGGGAAGTCTACTGGCACCAGGACATATTTCCTGGAAACTTTTTCCTGACGCTGGGCGGCCAGTATTATGACTACGAGTATTCCGGAAGCGGCAATCCCCTGGGTGAACCGGTCAAGATTTCGGAATTGACCTCTCTGGACGCCATCAACGCTGTGCCGGACGAGGTCTGGGTCGGGTATCTGTCGGCGACCTTGCGGTTTTAGGCATGCACCAGCCAAGCATTCAGGCCAATCATTCAGGATTGATCACGTGAATCAACAGCCATCGATTGCGATCCTGGTTCGAAGCACTGAACGGTGGTGCGAGGCCCTCGAGACCGGTAAAACCCTGCTGGCTTCGGGGGCCTCCGTGGCCATCTTTTTTATCGACGCTGATTGTCAGTGTTACCAGGGACATTTTCAAACGTTCAGGAAATCCTTGGGGGATTCGCCCATTCAGTTATTCACCGACCATTCGGCCGGCGGTGATGTGCCATGCCTTTCCCTGGAAGGCATGTCGCAGCGGATGCGGCAGTACGACCTGGTCGTTCCCATTTGAGGTGGAAGCATGCCGAAAATACTGCACCTGCTCCGGAGCGCACCGGACGATACCACAGCCGAGCTGATTCTGGCTCTGAGCGGCAACGATGGCGCCACGGTTGTCAGCCTTTATCCCGACGACATCGTCGGTACGCCTGTTGATTGGGGTCGCTTGATCGACGATATTCTGGCCCATGAAGTCATTATCAGTTGGTGGTAGGGCCGGTGGTACAAATGAAATCCATCGGCCTGCTCGTAACTTCCGATCGTTATGCCCACTATGCCATTGCCCTGGTAAGGGCGGCGCACGCCAAAGGTGTGGCCGTTCAGGTGCTTTTGACCAGATCGGCACGGCAGCTCGTATACCGTCCGGAATTTGCGGAACTGGTCCAGACGGCCAAAATAATAACCGGCAAGGGCGCTGGCTCTCCGATAGCAGCAAAGGATGATGACAGAATGCCGGGCCGACGGCAATCAATCGATCCGGAACAGTGGGCCGGTTTCTTTGAAGGTTGCGACCGCCATATCGTGCTTTAAGGGCGACATATGCTGCCAATTATTTTTATGGCCGATTATCCTCATCCCTGCGGGATGAGACCCCGCCCCTATAGGCGGGGATTGACTGCTGCAACGACGCAGGCATCCATGTATGCTCCGATCATTGATCAAGAGGTTCATCCCCAATCGGGATTTGGATTAACAGTTGTTAACTTCAACCACTAGCACCTGTTAGCCGCTACCCTCCACCAGCAGATGGGGCAACAGTCGCCGGATAAGCAAAGGCCATATTTACAATATGTTATAGATATCATGGGTTTTGGTAAAATTTGGCATATGGGTTGCTACTTTTCTGCTCAACAGATGATCGTTAAAGGGATCCAACCTTCCCTTGAAATTTAACCTTATGAACTTCTAACAGAGAATGAAAGGAAACAAATTATCATGAAAAAGACACTTACAACGATTTTCGCCATTGTGCTGGCCGTCAGTTTTGCGGGTTCTGCCCTGGCCATTGAAAAAGGGAACAAACGCAAAGGCAAATACACTTACCGCAAGGTCTACAAAGCCTGTTTCGAGCGTGGAGAAGTCGACTCCAAAAAGCCGCCGTTGAGTCCCGACACCAAAACGCAAGCCCAATGGACCCGGGTTTTCGAAAAGCAGGATTTTGAGCAATTCGGATGCAAGCAAGAGTGGTCCCAGCTCGGCGATGAGGAGTTGCGTGACATTTACACTTATCTGCACGGCCACGCAGCCGATTCACCGACCCCGGCCAAATGCAAATAGCGCATCAACACAGTGCTGATTTAGCAGATCCATATTTATTAGAATGAGGAGGGGCTAATGTTAACCAAACGCAATCTTGCGGTACTGATCGTCGGAATATGGGTTGCAACCGTTGCAGCCGGTTGTTCCGCCACAGCACCCGCACCTTCGCCGGCGGCCGAACCGGACTGGCGCTTTCACGACATTGTGGATGTGGCTTTTGTTCAACAGTATGCCAAGGTGCCCATGGCCGAAAATGTGATGATTATCGACGCTCGCCCCAAGCGGGCCAAGTACGACAAAGGCCATATTCCCATGGCGGTCAGCATTCCCGACAGCCAATTCGCCAAGATGACCGATAAGCTGCCCAAGGATAAAAATGCACTGCTGATTTTTTATTGCGGCGGCCTCAAATGCAAACTCAGCCACAAGTCGGCGCGCAAAGCCGATGCCCTGGGGTATAAAAACGTGAAGGTCTTTGCCGAGGGGTTTCCGGGATGGATGAAAGTCAAAGGCCACTATGCCTGCGTATCCGTCGATTATATGAAAAAGCAGATCGACGGCCAGGCGGACATGGTCGTGGTGGACTCCCGGCCCAAACGCAAAAAGTATGACAAGGGACACATCCCCACGGCGATCTCCATTCCCGATACCCAATTTGACAAGTATAAAAATCAGCTGCCCCGGGATAAAAACAAATTGCTGGTATTTTACTGCGGGGGCTTCAAATGTAAGCTGAGCCACAAATCCGCCGCCAAGGTAATTGCCATGGGTTACACCAATGTGAAAGTCTTCGCCGCCGGATACCCGGCCTGGAAGAAAGTCGCTGCAGGCGCGGCCCCGGTCCCGGTCCAAGCCGGTCAGGAAGAGGGCAGCATCGACATTGAAGCCTTTAAAAGGATCTTGGCGCAAAATCCCGGCAGCATCATGCTGATTGATGTCCGCGACAAAGATGAGTTTCAAACCGGCAGCCTGAAAACAGCCGTCAACATCCCCGTGGATGATTTGGAAAACAAGATCAAAACCCTGCCCACGGACAAGCCGGTCATTTTTATCTGCGGCACCGGCGCCCGCAGCGGCGAATCCTTTTACATGGTGCAGGATCTGAGACCTGAGATGAAAAATGTATACTACCTGGATGCAGAGATGACCATGCACAAAGACGGCAGTTTTGAAATTAAGAAGCCGATCTGATCCAGGCAAGTAAAGATCGAGCGGCTAAACCAAACGGCATGGCCTTCGCGGCCGAAGGCCATGCCGATCACATTTATCGATAAGAATCGGGGATCAGCAAATGAGCGTACCACCATGGAAGACCCAAGTGTTGCGGCTTGCCATCGTCATCTTAGGCATGGGCCTGTTGCTGCCATCTGTTTGGGCAGCCGCAACCGGAACAGAAGGTCAGGCGCCGGGCCGCACCATGGCCCGGCAAGCCACCAGAGCACAGGCAGCGTGGACGACTTCCGACCACAGCAAGCATGCCGCCCTTCAGCAGACGTTTACAAAGGGGCAGGAGATTACCGCGGCCTGCATTTCCTGCCACTCAGAAGCCGAAGAACAGTTCAAACAGACCATTCACTGGACCTGGATCGGGCATACCGGCGAAAACGGCAAGCAGTTGGGCAAGGCCGGAGATTCACTGAACAATTTCTGTATCGCCACCAACAAGATGTCGGATATGGGCTGTGCCGCCTGCCACACCGGTTGGAAGGGCAAGCAGCAGGGGGTCAATTGTCTACGTTGCCATTCCCGGAAGAAAGTCAATTTCAAAGAGGCTTTTGAGGACTATCGGGCTTTTTCCGCATCCGACGATCCAGAGGAGCTGGAGATCGCCAAGGAACTTCAGACTGAAATCCAGGCCGCCGCCCAAAGCATCGGCCGCCCCACGCGTCAGAATTGCGGAGAGTGCCATTTTAAAGGCGGCGGCGGAGACGGCGTCAAGCACGGTGATCTGGACACCTCCCTCACCAAACCCAACAAAAAACTGGATGTGCACATGGGTGTGGACGGACAGGGATTTGAGTGCACCCGCTGCCACACCACGGTACAGCACCACGTTGCCGGTCGTATCTACTCCAAACCGGCTTACACCGATCGCAAAAGCCTGATTGAAGATGATCTGACGGCAAAAATAACCTGCGAGTCGTGCCACGGCAGCACCCCCCATGAGCAGGGACACAAAGCCAACGACCACACCGACAAGGTCGCCTGTCAAAGCTGCCACATACCCGCGTTCGCCCGTGTACTGCCCACTAAATTGTCATGGGACTGGTCCAAATCGGGCAAACTGAAGGACGGTAAGAAGTATAAGGAAAAAGGTCCTCTGGGCACCTACGACTACATGACCATCAAGGGGCAGATGCACTGGGCCAAAAACGTGAAACCTGAGTACGCCTGGTTCAACGGCGCCATGAACACCATGACCGTTAAAGACACCATCGATCCGTCCCAGGTGGTGACGGTCTCCGGCCCTGTGGGTTCGGCGGATGATCCCAATTCCCGCATCTTCCCCTTCAAGGTGCACCGGGGAGTGCAACCCTACGACAAGATCAACAAAAACATGGTGGCGCCTTTGCTTTCCGGCAAACACGGCTATTGGAACACGCTGGACTGGAAAGATGCGCTGACCAGGGGCATGACGGCCATGGACGTTCCCTTTTCCGGTCAGTTCGATTTTGTCTCTTCGACCTACTACTTTCCCACCACCCACATGGTGGCGCCCAAAGACAATGTGGTGGCATGCAACGAGTGCCACAAGCGCGACGACGGCCGGCTGGCTGAGATAACCGGGGTTTATATGCCCGGGCGCGACCGGCTGGGCCTGCTCGACACCGTCGGCTGGGTGGCGGTCATCAGCGCCCTGTTTGGCGTTTTCCTGCACGGCCTGGGACGCATCTTCACCAACGGCAGGAAGGAGGGCTGAACCATGTTGAAGAATAAGGTTGTTATCTATCTCTACTCCCGGTATGAGCGCTTCTGGCACTGGCTTCAGAGCCTGCTGATCATTGTGCTGCTGCTGACAGGTTTTGAGATCCACCAGGGATTTAAACTGTTCGGATTTCACAACGCGGTAACGGTCCACAACTTTGTGGGGCTGAGCTGGCTGATCGCCTTTGCCTTCTTTGTCTTCTGGATCTTGACCACCGGAGAATGGAAGCAGTACATCCCCACCACCAAGAAGATGTTGGCGGTGGTGCGCTATTACAGCTACGGTATATTCAGGGGCGAAGCCCATCCGGTGCCCAAGCGCAAAGAAGCCAAGCACAATCCCTTGCAGCGCCTCACCTACCTGTCCCTGGCGGCCTTCCTGCTGCCGTTCCAGATGATCACCGGCTTTCTCTACTGGGGATACAATGCATGGCCGGCATGGGGCATCGATGGTCTTTCATTGGAGGTGCTGGCGGTGCTGCACACCTTGGGAGCATTTGCCATTTTGACCTTTCTGGTGGTGCATCTTTACATGACCACCACCGGCCACAGTATCTTTGCTCACATCAAGGCCATGATCACCGGCTGGGAAGAGGTGGAAAAGGGAGAGGCTGTGGAGGAGTGGGAAGTGGCCCACGAGCGCAAGCCTTCCACTTCATGATCATACCTTTTTTCAGGAACATCAAAGGGGCCGTTCTTTATTGAGCGGCCCTTTCTTATCAGCTACTTCTCTTTTTCCAGGGGGACAGGTACGGGGACCGGTGCGGGCCATGGGGCCAGGCCGAACCATCCCATAAACGATCCAAAAAGTGTTCGTGCACCCGACTGCACGGCGGCGGCGTATTGGTGTGCCATGAGGGATTGAAGCTCCATGTTGGAGATCAGGCTCGTGTAATTTTCCGGCCGGTCCGCCATCGGAAAGAGCAGATTGAGGCAGCGCTGGGGGGCATCCCGGGCCATGAGGGCCATCATATATTGAACGACGGCGGCATCCATATCGAATGCCGGCCACAGGTCATGGAGCACCCCTTCCAGGGTGAAGATCGCTTTGCGGAAGAGCATGAGCTCGGCCGGGAAGACAAAGCCTTCATAAGTGAGCAGTTCCAGCAGCCGAAACACTCTTTTGATGAGGGACATGCGGCCGAACTCGGGGGAGCCCATCCATTCAATGACCTGGTTTCGAAACTGGCGGCGCTTTATGGGGGTTGCCATGGATGTGCATTTGGCCAGGGATTTGACGGCCCGTCGGATACCGCTCAAGTCCTCTTTGAGGACGGCTTGGATCAATTGGACGGTATTGATCCGGGCTTGTTTGGTCAACCGGCCGGCCAGACTCCAGTCCAACAGGCCGATACGCGGCATTTCCGAATCGGGATCGAAAGCAGCCAATATATTGCCGGCATGGGGATCGCCATGGAACAGCGCGTGTTTATCCCTTGAAAACAGCGGTCGGCACACGAGGGCTTCGAATAGAATAGCGGCGCAACGCATGCGCTGCTCAGGATCCAAATGGGCATCCGTGATCTTGGGGCCTTTGACATAGGCCATGGCGGTGATGGTGTTCGATCCAAAGGGAAAGCATTGGGGGATGAGGATGCTGTCCATGCCGCCGTAAAATTGGGCGGCTTCCGCCAGGAAAGTCTGTTCCGCTGCTAAATCGATCTCCCTGGTCAGCATTTCGCGCACATCCTGGAAAACATCCAGGAATTTAAAATCCTTGAGCGGATAACGATCCCGGTTTGTTTCAAAAAACCGGGCTGTCTCCTCCAGGATGGCCAATTCTTCGTCCAGATACTGCTGAATGCCGGGCTTGAGAATCTTGAAAACGCCGTCAATGGCGGCCGGGCCGTGAGAAGGGTGCCGATAAAAGGGAATGACGGCGCCCACGCTGGCCTCGGATAAAATGGTCGGCTGAACATCAAAACGGCTTTTGCGTCCGGTTCGTTCGAGTTCATCGTGAATCTGCGCCAGAAGGTCGTGTGATGGTGTGCCGTATTTTCCGTTCTCCAGATGGATGAGCCACTGCTTGACCGCAGTGTCGATTTTGGGATGGCGGGCGATGATCTGACCCAGTTTGTGGAGGGTGGGAAACGCCTTGGCCAGCTCCAAAAGCCGCTCCTCGGTGCCGGTCTCCGGGTCCAATTTCAATTGGCTTAGCACCAGATCCATAAGACGCCGGCGATTGATGTGTAAGAGAAAGAATTCAATGCCGTCTCGCACCAGTGAGCGATAGCCGGCATAAACCTCGGGAACGGCCTTTTGGGGCTGGGAGCGCTCCACGATCTCCCGGGCGACCTGTTTTTTGAAGGCCTGCTCTCCCATGGCATCCACCATGGCGTCCAATTTTTGCTGCAACGCTTCCGGCGATGCGTTGAGGACGAATTGCCGAACCATCCGGTCCGAATATCTGAAAAGTTTATTATTCATGAATACCTCATCCAGTAGATGCAATCATAAATCCGTCGGAATACCTATTATCGGTATCGCGGCATGAAAGTTGAGCGCTAAATAATACTTAAGTGTTCCGTTAAAAATTACTTAAGTAAATACCCGACTAGACCGATCAAGTATTAAAACAGTGGAAAACAAATTCCGTTGGTAGATCAAGTGGATCGTTTTGCCAAGCTTTTTTACACACGCAGTTGTTCAGCTCTCAATCTTCTACTCCAAGGAGGTGTCTTCCCCAATGTTCTCCAAACTCACACTTAAAACCAAATTGTTAGTGGCCTTTCTCTGTGTCGGTATCATTCCCTTTGCCGCCATGGCCGTCATTGCATTGCACAAGGCGGAGACCGCCCTTCATGATCAGGCCTTTGCCCAGATGCAAAGCATGCGCGATGTCAAAAAGGGCCAGGTGGAACACTACCTGCAAACCATCAAGGATCAGGCGCTCACCTTTTCCGAAGACCACATGATCGTCATGGCCATGTCCCACTTTTCCCATGCCTTTGAGTCGTTTCAATCGGAGAACGTCATCGGCCCCGGTGATATTGCCGGATTGCGCGGCAAACTGGCCACTTATTACCAGAACGACTTCAGCGCCGCCTATCGGCAGCAAAACGACGGGCAGTCTCCCAATGTGAGTGCCATCCTCGGGCAACTCGACGACAGTGCCGTGGCCCTGCAGTACCACTATATCAAGGTCAACCCCAATCCCCTGGGCTCCAAGGACGCATTGGACCGGGCCGCCGACAAGTCCCAGTACAGCCAGATCCACGAGCAGTACCACCCCATCATCCGCAGTTATTTACAAAAATTCGGATACTACGATATCTTCCTGGTCCATCCGGAAACGGGCAAAATCGTCTACTCAGTGTTCAAGGAGCTCGATTTTGCCACCTCATTGAAGAACGGGCCCTATGCCGGCACCAACTTTGCCGAAGCTTTCCGCAAGGCCAATGCGGCCACCTCGGCCGAAACCGTGGTCTTTGCCGATTTCAAGCAATACTTTCCCTCCTATGAGGCGCCGGCCGGTTTTGTGGCCTCGCCCATTTTCCGCGGCGGCCAAAAGCTCGGCGTGCTGATGTTTCAGTTTCCCATCGACAACCTCAACGCCATCATGAAAGCGCGCGCCGGCATGGGCGAATCCGGAGAGACTTACCTGGTGGGCCATGATCTGCTGATGCGCTCGGACTCCTTTCTGGATCCGGAGCACCATTCGGTGGCGGCATCGTTCCGGCACCCGGACAAAGGCAAGGTGGACACCGAGGCTGCCCGTGCGGCCGTCGGTGGCAGCACCGATGAAAAAATCATCATCGACTACAACGGCAACCCGGTGCTGTCGGCCTACGCCCCGTTGGCGTTTGAAGGGTTGAACTGGGCCTTGCTGGCGGAAATTGACGAGGCCGAAGCCTTTGCCGCCGTCCAGGCCCTGCAATGGGTAGCCTTGATTGTGGCCGCCGTGGGCATCGCCGCCATTGTGGCGATAGCCCTGCTGATCACCCGCTCCATCGTGCGGCCGGTCCAGGGGGTGGTGGCCAGCCTCACCGACCTGGCCCAGGGCGAGGGCGACCTGACCACCCGGCTGGCGGTGAGCACCAAAGACGAGATCGGTCAGCTGGCCCAACGCTTCAATGAATTCATGGAAAAACTGCACGCCATGATCAAAGATATCACCAAAGGCGTGGAGACCTTATCGTCGTCGTCCACCGAGTTGTCGGCCATCTCCCAGCAGATGTCGGCCGGCGCCGAGCAGACCTCGGGCAAATCCAATGCCGTGGCCACAGCTGCCGAAGAGATGAGCACCAACATGAACTCCGTCTCTGCGGCCATGGAGCAATCCAGCACCAACACCGGCATGGTGGCCTCGGCCTCGGAAGAGATGACGGCCACCATCAACGAAATCGCCAAGAATGCCGAAAATGCCCGCGGCATCTCCGATCAGGCAGTGCACCAGACCCAAACGGCCGGCGAGCAGATGACCGAGCTGGGCCGGGCGGCCCAAGCCATCGGCAAGGTCACCGAAACCATCACAGAGATCTCCGAGCAGACCAATCTGCTGGCCCTGAACGCCACCATCGAAGCGGCCCGGGCCGGAGAGGCCGGCAAGGGCTTTGCCGTAGTGGCCAACGAGATCAAGGAGCTGGCCAAGCAGACCGCCGAAGCCACCCTGGACATCAAACAGCAGATCGATGGCATTCAAAACTCCACCGGCGGAACCGTGGAGGCTATCGAACAGATCGGTCAGGTGATCGCCAATGTCAACGAGATTGTTTCTACCATCGCGACCGCGGTGGAGGAGCAATCCGTCTCCACCCAGGAGATCGCCGACAATATCTCACAGGTCTCCAACGGCATCGGCGAGGTCAATGAAAATGTGGCTCAGAGTACCCATGTGGCCGGTGAGATTACCCGGTCCATCAGCGAAGTCAATCAAGCCGCCGACGAGATGGCCAACAGCAGTTCCCAGGTGCGTCTAAGTGCCGAAGAACTCTCTCAATTGGCTGAACAGCTCAATGAAATGGTGGGTCGATTCAAGTTATAACCCCAACCACCCCATCCATCCTTTCCGCCATCGGGCCCCTTGGGGCCCGATGGCGGAAACACAACCATCCAGATGTTATCCGTCCTATTTCCATTTTCGGTGTAACCTTTTTCTTTGCGGTCAACTCTATATCGAAAACCGAGCATAGGAGTCTGTTTATGAAAAAGTGGCGCAAAGTAACATCGTTGACCGCGCTATGGTCATTTGGATTGCTGGTGCTGACCAGCGTGATTCTTTATATCGTGCCGGCCGGCCGTGTGGCCTATTGGGCGGATTGGCATCTGTGGGGACTCACCAAGACCCAGTGGGGTGATTTGCACATCAACCTCGGAGTCCTGTTTCTGGCGGCCATGGGAATGCACATCTATCTGAATTGGAGCTCCATTGTGGCCTACATGAAGACCAAAGCCAAATCGCTTAGGATTTTTACTCCGGATTTCAATGCAGCCATGGTGATTACCATGATAGTAGCGCTGGGCACCTATTGGGAATTGCCGCCCTTCAGCACAGTGATCGCATTCAGCCAATCCATCAAGGATAGTGCCGCCGAAAAATATGGCGAACCGCCCTATGGCCATGCCGAGCTGTCCTCCTTGAAAACCCTGAACGCCAGAATGGGGTGGGATCAGGAGGTGAGTCTTGAACGGCTGGCACGGCAAGGCATACGCGTTGACGGACCCCAGCAAACCCTTCAAGCCATTGCCGCCCTCAATGATATGACACCGCAACAGGTTTATATGGCCATGCAGCCGGAGGAAACACCCGGCCGGCGCGCCCAATTGCCCGATATGCCGCCCGCGGGCATCGGCCGGCGTTCTCTGGCCGACATCTGCCAGGAATACCAATTGAATATTCCCGAACTCATGCGAAAACTCAAAGATCATCAGATAGCGGCCGCCGCCGACCAGCCGCTCAAAGAGATTGCCGTGGAACACCAAATGGCCCCTCAGGATTTATATGACCTCGTCAAACGCCTTACTGAAGTTATAGGGGATTGACCTGCATGCTTTAATTGGATACACCCTGGGCAACTAAAATACTGGGCTGATGGTTTGGATCGCAATCGGGTAAGCGGCATCCGGTTTGCAGCCCAAACCATAGCAACGCTGAAATGCGATTTGCACCCGGGCATAGACGGTGCGCCGGCCTGAGCACGGCATGGCTTACAGCGGCCCGATACATTGCCCACAATGATGGAGTGCCCTTTTTAAGGATGATAGCAGCAGAGAACCTATCCAAATCCTACGGCGGCCAGGTGCTGTTCGACGGCATCAGTTTCAAGATCAACGCCAAGGAACGGGTGGGACTGGTAGGCCGCAACGGTCACGGCAAAACCACCCTTTTTCGCATCATCATCGGTGAAGAAGACTACGACAGCGGCCAGCTTACTTTTCCCAAAGGCTACCGCATCGGACATGTCCGGCAGCAGCTGCGTTTTACCCAAGAGACGGTCCTCGAAGAGGGCATGCGGGGATTGCCGGAAACGGAGAAGGACCACCACTGGAAAGTGGAAAAAGTTCTGGCCGGATTGGGATTCAGCCCTGCGGATTTGCAGCGCCGACCCGATGAATTTTCCGGTGGCTTTCAAGTGCGCCTCAATCTGGCCAAGGTATTGGTCTCCGAGCCGGATATGCTGTTGTTGGATGAGCCCACCAACTATCTGGACATTACCTCCATCCGGTGGATCGAGCGTTTCCTGCTGAACTGGCCCCGGGAAGTACTGCTGATCACCCATGATCGCAGTTTTATGGATCGCATTGTCACACACACGCTGGGCATACATCGTAAAAAGATCCGCAAAATTACCGGGGACACGGAAAAGTACTACACCCAGGTGGCCCAGGATGAAGAAATTTACGAAAAGACACGTTTAAAGGATGAGCGCCGGGCCAAAGAGGTGGAGCAGTTCATCACCCGCTTTCGGGCCAAGGCGCGCCTGGCCGGTTTGGTCCAGAGCCGGATCAAGACCTTGGCCAAATTGGAAAAGAAGACCAAACTGCAATCCATGCGTGATTTGGAATTCAGTTTCCGCAGCCTGGCCTTTCGCGGCAAGCATGTACTCGGTGCCCGTGAGTTGAGCTTTGCCTATCCGCGGCAGTCTCCTTTGTTCAAGGATCTGGATATCGCCATCCATACCGGCGATCGCGTTTGCGTTGTGGGTCCCAACGGCAGGGGCAAGACCACCTTACTCAAGGTTTTGGCCGGCCAACTCCACGCGGACTCGGGTGAACTATCCTACCATCCAGCCGTGGTCCACGGATTTTACGAACAGACCAATATTCAGACCTTAAACGATTTGAACACCGTTGAAGAGGAGATGCTCAACTGTCATCCGGAGGTGGATCGCCAGCAAGCCCGCAACATTTGTGCTGCCATGCTGTTTGAAGGCGATGCCGCCCTGAAACGGATATCGGTGCTTTCCGGAGGTGAGAAGGCCAGGGTGATGCTGGGCAAATTGCTGGCCACACCGGTCAATCTGCTGCTGCTGGACGAACCCTCCAACCACCTGGACATGGAATCGTGCGATGCCCTGGTGGCGGCCATTGATAACTTTGAGGGCGCCGTGATCATGGTCACCCACAATGAGATGTTTTTGCATGCCCTGGCGCAGCGGCTCATTGTTTTCGATCAGGGCCTGGTTTACACGTTCGAAGGCACCTACCAGGCGTTTTTGGACAAAGGCGGCTGGGGTGACGAGGCCACAGCCACACCGACCAAATCTTCGGATGCTTTCAAATCCGCGCCATCCCAGATCAGCAAAAAGGAGTTGCGCCAGCAGCGTTCCATCATTATCAGCGAGCGTTCCAGAAAGCTCAAACCCATCGATCAAGCCATTGAAAAAACGGAGACCGCCATTGAGGCGGAGGAACAGCGCCTGACGGAGTTCAATGAAGAGATGGTGCAAGCGTCCCGGAATCAAGACGGCGCCCGCATCGCAAAACTCTCCCCGGCCATTCGTGCGTGCCAGAATCTGATCGATCGAAATTTCGAGGCGTTGGAAAACCTTTACGAAAAAAAAGAGGCGCTGCAAAAGGCATATGATCGGAAACTCAACGAGATCGGAGAGACAAATGCGGGTGATCATTGACTTCGAGGCGCGATGTTTTTATGATACAGGCATTCCGATTTTAATCATGGCTGCTGTTTTTTATTAAGAACGCCCGATTAGGGTTTTATACGCGACCGTGTCAAAGCCGCCTATGTTGAAAAAAATCCTTGGTGCCCCTTTAATCCAGATGATCTTGCTGACCGTATTGGTCCTGGCCGGCATGCTGTGGCCGTCACCAATGCTCGAGCATTTGGAGAATAAGAGCTTTGATTTCTGGTCGGCCCGTTTTCGAAGTCCGCAGATTCAATCCATCGCCATTGTCGCCATTGACTTCGAGAGCATTCAGCGCATGGGCGATTTGCCTTGGTCCCGCTCCCGCATGGCGGAAATGGTGGCGCTGCTTTCGTCCGCAAAAGCCTATGCACAGGGGATATGCCTGCTCTATGCCCAGCCGGAAACCAACCCCGGTCTGATGGAAATCGATGCGATCCAATCCCAGGTGACCGATCTCAAATGGAAAGGCAAAAGGCAAAACACCCAAAAATTGATTGGGATGCTCGACCAGGCACGCCATCGGTTAAGCCATGACGCACAAATGATCGCTTCCGTACGGCGGGCGAAAAACACGGTCCTTCCCATACGCTTTACCCGGGACGAACCGATGGGCGATGGCGCCAACCATCCATCCGGGCTACTGATCATCAATTCGTTAAAGCCGCCTCAATCTGTTGCCGAGGAAACAAAAACCTTAATGGCCGGAACCAAGTCCCTCAGCGCGGATGGTCATCCGCCTATCTCTGCCGGGAGCGTTCAAGAAACCTTTGGCGATTTGGCCGGAAAGGCGGGGGGCCTGGGCCATATCAATCCGAAAATCGACACAGATGGCGTGGTGCGGCGTGTGCCGCTGCTGGTTGAATATAAAGGGCGCCTCTATCCGGCCATGGCCCTTCAATTGGCCCTAAAACAGATGGGTGCCAGACTCAGAGAGCTGACCATTGAACCGGATCTTTTCGGGCGCCTGCGCCTGAGCGTTGAGCACCTGGATTTGTCTGTGGACAGCGCCTATCACATGCTGGTGAATCATGACGTTCAGTGGACCCGGGAGCGGGCCTACTCATTTGCCAAGGTGTTGGACGGTACCGTGGATCCAACGGTTTTCCGCGATAAGACGGTGTTGATCGGTATCACGGACCCGGGCATCACGCCGGCCTACCGTGTGGGAGCCCAAAACGGGGTGACCATGGTGGAAATTGCGGCCAACATGCTGGCGCGCATCTTGTCCAGGGTTCGCCTCGCACGCCCTTCCTGGGCTTTGCCACTGGAAATCGTGGCGTTGCTCTATTTTGCCTTTTTCCTCATATTCTTCATTCCCCGTGTGAATGTGAGGCTGGGGGCTTCGCTCCTGCTGATCTTTCTTCTGACCTGGTATGCGGTGGGGGTGGGGCTATTGCTGGGATACGGCTACTGGATCAAGCTTTTCGGACCCGCTTTGCTGGCCTGCTTTGGGTTCGCATCGGTTCAACTGACCATGTTTTCGCGGCTGCGACGGCAAGAAAAGCTCGAGAGCAACAAAACCTTGGGCCTTTCCTACCAGGGACAGGGCATGCTCGACATGGCATATGAAAAGTACATGCAGTGCCCGGTTGAGGATGATTCGGTCAGACATCTGATGTACAATCTGGGGCTCGATTTTGAACGCAAGCGCATGTTCAACAAAGCCATGGCCATCTACCAGCATATCCGCTCCCATGGCAGCTTTAAAGACATCAAAGATCGCATTACCCGGCTCAAATTCATTGAAGATCCCCTGGCCATGACCACCAGCTCTCACGTTGGCGAGGGCACCATCAAAGTGGATGACACCAGCACCAAGCCGACCTTCGGACGTTATGAGATCCTCAGGGAGTTGGGCCACGGTGCCATGGGGACGGTCTACCTGGGAAAAGATCCCAAAATCAATCGTGAGGTGGCCATCAAAACATTGGAATATGCCGAAGTTGATCCGGGTGAGCTCGAAGAGGTCAAAGAACGGTTTTTCCGGGAGGCCGAAGCCGCCGGCAAGCTTTCCCATCCCAACATCGTCTCCATTTACGACGTGGGGGAAGAACACGACATGGCCTATATTGCCATGGAACTGTTGATCGGTGATGATCTGACCCACTTCTGCCAATCGGAAAATCTGCTGCCTGTACCAAGGATCTTGCCCATCATCGCCGAAGTAACGGCCGCTTTGAACTATGCCCATAAAGAAGGCGTGGTCCACAGGGATATCAAGCCCGGCAACATCATGCTGCTGGAGGACGGACGGGTCAAGGTGACGGACTTCGGCATCGCCCGGGTGGTGGATGCCTCCAAGACCCGCACCGGTGTCGTGCTGGGGACCCCCAGCTATATGTCGCCGGAGCAGGTGGCTGGAAAAAATGTGGACGGCCGTTCAGATTTGTTCACCTTGGGCATTGTACTTTATCAGTTGCTCACCGGCGAAAAGCCTTTTAAAGGCGACAACATCACCACCATTATGTATGCCATCACCCACCACGCCTACAAGCCGCTGGCCGAAATTCTGCCGGACGCACCCCCTTGTGTGGCGGAAATTGTGGACAAATTATTGGCCAAGGGAGTCTCCAAGCGGTTTCAAACGGCCGGCCAACTCACCAAAGCGTTAGACAGGTGCAAAAAAGAGCTTCACCGGTAAGTCGCAGGGGAGCGATTCAGCGATCATTTGATGCAGCTATAGCCGCTTTGGGCATGAAAACGGATAAGACATGTAGACAAAACGGATGGATATGATAATTTAAATATGCAGCCGATCCAATCACCGGCATAAGGAGGGGCCCATGCCCATACTCGCTCTTATACATGAAGGTTTGACCGTTCAGACCATTCCTCTTGAAAAACCGCAATTGTCCATCGGACGGCGGCCCGATGCGGATCTGTTTTTGGATGACAAGATGGTAAGCAGTCGTCATGCCATGATTGAAATGAAAGGGGATGCAAACCAGAAGGGAGCTACTGAATATTATATCCGAGATCTGGAAAGCACCAACCACACTTATGTGAACGGCGAGAAAATTGATCGGCATAAGCTGGTCCATGAGGACCGTATCCGGATTGGCAAGTACCTGTTCAAATTCATCGATGAAACCGCCGCTCTGGACGAGAAGACCACCAAGCTTCATAAGAGTTGGATTCCGGGGGTATACTACACCAAAGAATAATCCCCCTGGCGCTGAAAGGGCCGGAGGACCCCAGATCCGGTGTTGCCGGAGGATCGCAGTAGTCGTACTACGGCTTCACCTCCGGTCGCCTTGGCTCTGTGGCCCTCCGGCCCTTTCAGCGCCAGGGGTTTTATTAAGCCTATTTGAAGAATCATGACGGATATCAAGATTACAAAATTGTAAAAATACACCCGGCTGCTTCAGAAAACAGGATACTCGGTTGCTGTCACCAAACCTTTTGATAGCAGATGGTTGTGAAAAATTACGATTTTGGTGAAATAATTCCACCTGCCTCTTATTATGAGGAACAGATAGTGAAAAAAGAATCCGCCCTAAGACTCATGGAAATATATTCTCAGGCTGGAGCAATTCTTAACCAAGCCGATCCGATATTAAGGGATATACCTGACGAAGAAGAAAGGATATCCCTATTGCGTTCATTAGGGGGTGTGATGGCTGATATTTGGATAAAGCTTGAAAGTCCCATTGTTCGTCAATTTCCTGATCTAGATCCTGACGAGGGTACGGAATGGTTGGATAATCTTAAGATGAAGAGAGCAAGCCGAAGCAATAGCGAGAATATAGAGTGATGGCCCAACAACACCATGCACTGGATTCGCAGGGCCGAGCCGCCAGTGATATGGCGGGTTTAGGTGTTAACGTGGATATAGCGACTTAATCATTCCCTGCTCTCCAGTGATGGTGAGCGTTATAACTCACGACAGGAGTGTTAGGATATATTCTTATAGATATCTTTTCGGTGACCGATTTTGACAATCAATATTGAGAGAACA